>NZ_JASGDE010000210.1:0-11213 GCF_047607385.1 Micropruina sp. | reverse complement strand
GGGAGCTGGTGCAGCAACAGTTGGGCGTGGTGTTGTCGCTGGTGCGGGTTCGTTCCTGGTCGGGGGTCCAGATGAAGCGAGCCTGGTCCGCCGACCGCGTCCGGCTCGGGAGGAACAGACCGGACGGCCGGTTGGCGTGGGGGTGCGCCGACCGGCCGTTCGTCCGTCGTTTCCCGGAGCGAAACCTGACCCGTTATAGTCGCCTTGACTAATGAACAGTCGATGAAACGCTGTTGACAAGAAGGCGACCAATGTCGAACGTCGGATCCCTGGTCTCGGTGGACGTCCTCACGCTGCGCTACAACCCCGGCCTGCGGCGGGTGGAGGTGGCCACCAAGCCCCGCACCATCGAACCGTACCGCGGCGTCCCCGCACTGCCCGGCGTGCTGCTGCGCGAGGGCGAACGACTCGCCGCCGCGGCCCACCGCGCGGTCATCGAGAAGGTCGGCTTCGACGTCTCCGCACTCGGTCAGCTGACCGTCTTCGACGAGCCCAACCGCGACCCGCGCGGCTACTCTCTCTCGGTCGCGATGTGGGCGGTGGGCGACGGGGACGCCGACTGGTACGGCTTCGACGACGTCCCCAACCTCGCCTTCGACCACAACGTGATGCTGTTCGAGTGCCGTCCGCTGCTGGTCGACATGCTGTGGCGCGACCTGGAGTTCACCCGGGCGCTGACCGGTCCCGAGTTCCCGGTGTCGGCGGCGGTCGGCATCACCCACACGCTCAGCGGGATCGCCCCCGACCGGGGCAACCTGAACCGCCGGCTCGCCTCGCTGCGCGGGCTCAGCGTGAGCAATAAGCGCATGGTGCTCGGCCGCGGACGCCCCGGCACCGTCTGGGAGTGGGAGAACCCCGCCGCCTGAGCACCCGGCCGCCTGGCCAGCGGCCGATCGGCGACCCACTACCCCGGGTTGTCGATGGCGAACAGCCGGCAGCGGACGTTGTAGTAGGCGTCGGTCTCGCCCTCGTCCCGCATCCCGATCCGCAGTGCCACAGCCTGGGACGCGGTGTTCTCCGGATAGGTCACCGCCAGCACCCGGGGCAGCCCGGCGTCGAAGCCGTGCCGGAGCACCCGGAGCGCGGCTTCGGTGGCGATCCCGCGTCCCCAGACGTCGGGATGCAGGTGCCAGCCGATCTCGGTCTCCCCGGACAGCGGCAGCGGCTCCTGCTCCGACGACGCCGGCAGCGGCTTCAGCAGCAACGCCCCGTAGCGCTCGCCGGTGTCGCGTCCGGCGATCAGCCAGGTGCCGTGCACCGGTCCCATCGCGGCCCGGTTCCGCTCCACCAGCCCGACGGCCTCGCTTCGTTCGGTCATCGCCCGCGGCGTCCGGCCGAGGTACCGCTGCACCTCCCAGCGGGAGTACAGGTCGAACAGGAAGTCCACGTCGCCGGCCTGGAACGGACGCAGCAGGAGTCGTTCGCTGAACAGTTCGGTCACCCGCCGAGGGTAGTTCCCCGCCTGCGACGCGGCACCACCCGGCCGCGGAACCACAGGGCTCAGGACGCCTCCGGCGCGTCCCCGTCCTGACCGGTCCGGTGCCGCAGCGGCAGCCGTCCGGTGTGATGCTCGGCCTCGATCTCGGACAGGCTGAGCCGCACCGTGTGCGGAATGTCGTGCCAGGTGGAATCGCGGTAGAACAGCGCCACCAGCATCAGCAGCCACCAGGTGAACAGGTGGATCGGGAACAGCACCACCGATTTCCACATCCCCGGCCAGCGGGCGTCCTCGAGCAGCACGGTGATCCAGGCGAAGATGCCGGTGAAGACGTAGGAGAACAGCCCGAACGCGGCGGTGGTGAGCGCCAGCATGCCCCAGTTGCCGGTCCGGAAGGCGGTCAGCAGGCTGAACGCCATGCCGCTCCAGCCGGCGATCGCCGAGACCAGCAGGCCGACGCTGTAGATCAGCCCGTCGATCGCCCGGCGGTCGCCGGAACGCACCCGGCGCCACAGCCGCGGGGTGCAGATCGGCACGATCTGGACGCCGCCCAGCGCCCACCGGTAGCGCTGCTTGATCGACGTCCACAACCCCTGCGGCTGCTCGTCGAAGAACACCGCGCGCGGCTCAAGCACGGCCCGGTGCCCCTCGGCGATGCCGTTCAGGGTGAACTCGATGTCCTCGCACTGGGTGCGGGTCTGCCAGCCCTTGCCGTCCAGCACCGACAGCAGGAAGCCGAACCCGGTGCCGCTGACCGAGAACAGCGACCAGCCGAACCGGTTGCGGGGCAGGTGGAAGAACCGGGTCTGCAGCAGCCAGTACAGCGTGCTGCAGCCGGCCACCCACGACGAGGACGGGTTCTTGCCGGTGCGGTAGCCGACCACGATGGTCTCGCCGTCGTTGAACCGGGTGTTCAGTGCCTCCAGGAAGCCAACCTCGACCACGTTGTCGGCGTCGAAGACGACGCAGGCGTCGTAGCGTCCGGCGTGGTCGACGTTGAACCGCTCGAAGAACCAGGACATCGCGAAGCCCTTGCCCTTGCGCTCGGGATCGGTGCGTTCATAGACGAAGGCGCCGGCCTTGCGGCAGATCTCGGCGGTGTCGTCCGTGCAGTTGTCGGCGACCACGAAGACGTCGTACAGCTCGCGCGGATACTCCTGGTTCTCCAGGGTGACCAGCAGCTGGTCGATCACCGCGGACTCGTTCTTGGCGCAGACCAGGACGGCGAACCGGTGCTGTTTCTCTCCCGGTTGCGGCTCGGGCAGCTTCAGTTCACCGAAGGCGTTCAGGCCGACCACGACGTGATAGAGGCCGTAGAGCCCGCCGATCACCATGATCGCCTGGAGAATCCAGCCGATCACATCGAGCACGGGCACCGTGGCGGCTCCTTGTCCGTGGGGGTCACCGGTGGGCCCGGCGTTTGAGGTGCCAGTCTAGGGCGAGGGATCCCCGGCTGTCCGAACCGCACACCGGGGCGCACCGAGCATTCCCGGACGCTGTCGGCGGCGAGGAGTGGAAGACTGGTCCATATTCGCCCGCTCCGCCGGTCGATGTCGCCCGGACCAAGGACACCTCAATGCTCGACCTGTTGAAACGATCCTCGACCTATCTGCTGATCTCCGGCTCGATGGCGCTCGTCTTCGGCATCGTGGCCGCCTTCTTCCCGTTCGCGACCGCCGCCACCGTGGTGGTGCTGTGGGGCGTCTACGCCCTGGTGGACGGCGTCGCGGCCGCCACCATGGCGGCACGCCCCGGGCCGGGCCAGTCCCGCGGCTACCTGATCCTCACCGCGATCGTCGGCATCGTCGCCGGACTGGTGGCGGTGATCTCGCCGGTCAGCGTCGGCGCCGCGCTGGCCTGGGTGCTAGGGGCGTGGCTGATCGTCCGCGGCGTGCTGGAGATAGCGTCCGCGTTCGCCCAGCGGCTGTCCGGCTCACGCTGGCTGTTGCTGCTGGGCGGCCTGTTCTGGCTGGCCGCCGGCGCTCTGATCGTCAGCTACCCGGGGGTGGCGGTGCTGTCGGTGGCGCTCTGGCTCGGGGTGATGGCGATCGTCTGGGGCATCGCGCTGCTGGTGGTCGGCGTCGCCGTCCGTCGCGCCGCCGCCGACGCCGCACCGATCCGTGGCCAGATCGTCCCGCCCCGCAACCTTCCGCCCGCCTGAACCCGACCAGAAGGACACCCATGCTGCGCTTCGGCATCATCGGCACCAACTACATCAGCGAGTGGTTCGCCGCCGCCTGCCGCGACACCGGCGGACGGGCCGCGGCGACCGCGGTCTACTCCCGCAACCTGGATCGCGGACGTGCCTTCGCCGCCACCGTCGGGGTCGCGTCCGCCGTCGACGACCTGGACGCGCTGATCGAGGCGGTGGACGCCGTCTACGTGGCCAGCCCGAACGCCGCCCATCATCCGCAGGCGATGCGGGCGATCGCCGCCGGCCGGCACGTGCTGGTGGAGAAGATGATCGGCACCTCCACCGCGCAGGTGACCGAGCTGTTCGCCGCCGCCCGGGCCAACCAGGTGATCGCCATGGAGGCGGTGCGCAATGTGCACACCCCGGCGCACCGGCTGGTTCGCGACGCCCTGCCCCGGCTCGGCACGCTGCGGCACGCCCGCTTCGAGAAGCTGCAGTACTCGTCGCGCTACGACGCCTTCCGCGCCGGCGAGCAGCTGAACGCCTTCGACCCGGCGCTGGGCAACTCGGCGCTGGCCGACATCGGGGTGTATGGGCTGCAGCCCGCCCTGGACCTGTTCGGGGTGCCGCCGCGGACGTCCGGGGCCAGCGTCTGGCTGGACAACGGCTTCGAGGGCGGCGGCAGCCTGCAACTCGACTACGGCACCCTGGTCGCCGACGTGGTCTACTCCAAGATCGCCGCCGGCCTCGGCCCGAGCGTGATCTACGGCGAGGACGCCGCGCTCACCCTGGACGATCCGGGCGAGCTCTCCCGGATCGAGCTGCACGAACGCGGCGGGGCCGGCACGGTGCTGCTGGACGGTCCCCGGGTGACGCCGGGCCAGACCATGCGGCACGAGGTGCTCGACTTCGTCGACCAGGTCGACGCCGGCGCCATCGACCCGCGCTGGGCCGACCTCAGCCTGGCCAGCCGCCGGATCATGGACGAGCAGCTGGCCAGGCTGTCGTAGCTCAGCGCTCGACGAAGACCGCCACGGTCCGTCCCGGAACCGTGAAGCTGCCCGCCGTGGCGTCGAAGCTGCTGGTCTTCACCACCGGGTCGCTGCCGTCGGCCTGGACGTCGTGCAGCCGGAACCGGTGCCCACGCACCCCGGGCACCGTCTGGGTGGTGGCCCCGGGGGTGGCGTTGAACACCACCACCAGGCCGCGCAGCTTCCGGTCGACGTTCGGGCCGACCGTGTCGTCGATCCGCATCACGATCACGCCCGGGGTCTGGGCGGGGCCGCCGGAAGCGAAGCGTAGCTTCTGCTTGATCAGCGCCGCCGAACCCAGCCGGAACAGCGGGCTGCTCTTCCTGATCCGCAGCAGATCCAGCGCCTGGCGCTCGGCCGCGGCGATCTCGGAACGCTGCGGACGCAGCGCGGCATCGCCCAGCAGGGTGCGCATCAGCGGCCACTTCGACTCGTTGTCCGCCTTCGGCGGCAGGCCGCGTCCGAAGCCGTTGGTGCGCTTGGTCACGTCGTAGACGTTGAACCAGTCGCCGGAGTCGTAGCTGTTGCGGTCCAGCGACTTGCTGCGCAGCAGCTCCGCCCCCGCATGCCAGAACGAAACCCCTTGTCCCAGCGCCGTGGTGGAGAGCGCGAGGGTCTGCATCCGGATCCGGTCGGCCATCGCGGTGTCGGTCGGCAGCTTGTACACCAGGGCGTCGTAGAGGGTCTCGTTGTCGTGCGCCTCCACGTACGTGACCGCCTCCTGCGGATCGGCCGTGTACCCGGCCGGGGCCCCGTTGTAGTCGATCTGGGAACCCTTCACCCGCTTGCCGGCGGCGTTCACCAGCCGGTAGTCGCGCAGGCTGCCGGTCAGCCCGACCTTGATCAGGTCCTGGTTGTGCAGCAGCGACGCCTTCTGCTGTTCGGGGGTGCCGTTGGCGGCGACCCCGTTGGGGTCGGTGAACTGGCCGCTGGCGAAGCCCTGGATGCGCTGGTCCTCGTCGAACGGCCCGCCGCCGCGGACGGCGTCCCGGAGCCGGTCGTTGAAGGCGCCGATCCCGGTGCCGGCCAACTCCTTCTGGGTGGCCTGGACGAAGCGGGCGTTGTCGGCGACCTCGCCGAAATTCCAGCCCTCGCCGTACAGGTAGATGCGTTTGCCGTCCACCCCGTCGCGGTTCAGGGTGAGCTTGTTCAGCTTCTTCCGCAGCTCCACCATCGCCGCCTTGGGCTGGTGGCCCATCAGGTCGAAGCGGAAGCCGTCCACCTTGTACTGGGTGGCCCAGGTGAGCACCGAGTCGATCATCAGCTTGCCCATCATGGCGTGCTCGGTGGCGGTGTTGGAGCAGCAGGTGGAGGTCTCCACCTGGCCGGTCGCGGTGAGCCGCTGGTAGTAACCCGGGACCACCCGGTCGAGGATCGACTTGGGGTCCTGGCCGGCGGCCGGGGTGTGGTTGTAGACCACATCGATCACGGTGCGCAGCCCGGCGGAGTTCAGCCCCTTGACCATCTCGCGGAACTCGCGGGTGCGGCCGGGCCCGTCCGGATCGGTCGCGTAGGAGCCTTCCGGGTTGGTGTAGTGCAGCGGGTCGTAACCCCAGTTGAAGCCGTCCTTGGCGGCGACCGCTTCGACGCATTCCTGCTGCTGGTCGCTGTCCGGGGCCATCGCGGCCAGGTCGCAGTCGGGGCTCTGCTGCTTGGCCCGGTCCTCCTCGATCGAGGAGATGTCGTTGACCGGCAGCAGGTGGACGGTGTTCAGCCCGGCCCTGGCCAGCGTCCGGAGCTGCCGCATGCCGTCGCTGGCGGAGTCGCTGAACGCCAGGAAGGTGCCCCGGTGCGCCGCCGGCACGGTGGCGTCGTTGATCGAGAAGTCGCGGACGTGCAGCTCGTAGATGGTGGACGCCTCCGGCGAGGCCAGCTTCGGCTTGACCAGCCGGGTCCAGCCGGACGGCCGCAGCGCCGGGTCGGCCAGGTCGGCCAGCACCGAGTGGGTGGAGTTGGTGGTCAGCGCCACCGAATAGGGGTCGGTGACCTTGTTCACCTCCACCGCATCGGTGCTCGGCACATAGACCCGCACCTGGTAGAGGTAGCGGGCGTTGCGCCAGCTGCGGTCGCCGCGCACCGTCCAGCTGCCGTCGGCGGCACGTTTCATCGGCACCGTGCGTTCCGGCGCGCTGCCGGCCGGGTCGAGCAGCAGCGACACCGACTTCGCGGTCGGCGCCCAGACGCTCAGGCTGGGCCGCCCCTTCGACCAGACCGGCCCGAAGGTCCTTGTGGTGGCCTTGTGGTAGATCTCGTCGAGCACCCCGGGCAGCTGGACGCCGGTACTGCTGACCAGTGCTCCCTGGGCGTCGTAGACGGCCACCGCGAGTTGCCCGGTGAGCAGCTCGGCGAGCCGCCGCTGGGTCGCCTTCGGCACCTGCAACGCCTGGTAGGAGGCCAGCTGCGGGTAGCTCTTCTTCAACCGCTTCGGCAGCGCGCCGCGCAGGCTGAGCGGAGACGACGAGCCGCCGACGATGCTGCCGGCATCGTTGCGCAGCCCGCCCTCGGGCGCCGCGAACAGCCGGTAGCTGAACCCGGTCCGCTCGGCGGGCAGCTGCACCGCGATCAGCCCGGGCTCCAGCCACTGCGCCGCCCGCTTGCCGGTCACCGACTTCGGCAGGTCGTCGCCGATCACGTGGCTGGCGTGGTCGTAGCTGAAGGTGACCTCGGTGGCCTGCTTGGTGCTGATCGAGAGGTTCGCGCCGCCGGGTGCCCCGGCCGCGCCGTAGTTCTCGGTCCAGGAGCCGTTCAACGCCACCTTGTAGTCGTAGCTGCCGGCCGGCACGGTGAAGGTGCCCCGGTAGCGGCCCTGCTCGCCGGGGACGGCGGTCAGCCGGGTAGCGGTGCAGTCCGGCTGCCAGTCGGACGCGCAGCCGAGCTCGGACTGCAGCGATCCGACCAGCACGACGCTGCTGGGCAGCGGGGTGTGATCGGCCAGCGCGGTGGCCGGCAACGCCGAGATCAGCAGGGCCGCCACGGCCGCGACGCTCAGCGTCCGGCGGGCCGGCGTCCGCCGAAGGGGGGTGGACCGCATGAGAGCCTCCTGTGCGGGTCAATTCATCATCGAGGGGTGACCGACGCATGACGATCCGCTCATCGGATCATCGGTGATTCCGGAGGGGGGCGGAGCTACAGCGCTGGCCGGACCCTAACAGCGCTAGGTGACTTGATACAAGGGTTATCTCTAGTCCCCGAATTTCATCGGCTCAGCGGTCCGCCCCGATCGCCTCGCCGATCATCGCCGCCACCCGGTCGCTGACCGGACGCCGGACCAGTTCGGCGTGGGTGGCGTCCAACTCCACGATCCGCAGTGCGCCGCGGGTGTGCGCCTGCCAGCCGTCGGCGTCCAGATGGGTCTCGGGACGCGGGGCTCCGGCCACCACCACGGTCAGTTCTCCTTCCAGCACCCCGGGCGAGCGGGTGCGGACCAGCCGGGACGCCTCGATCACGCTGGCGATGCAGCCGTCCAGCAGGGTCGGCGGCAGCGCGGCCAGGGCGCTGCCGGAGTCCCGCAGTAGGCCGGCCACCCGTTCCCGGGTGAGCGGCGCCGGGCCGGCCGGGGCGTCCAGTCCGGCCAGCCGCAGGATGCCGATCAGGGCGTCGGTCTCGGTGGGTTCGGCCAGGTGCTGCCACTGGTCGGCCGGGTAGGCGTCCAGCAGGGTGACCGACTCCACCCGCTGCCCGTCGGAGCGGGCCAGCACGGCCACCGCGTGCGCGGCCATGCCGCCCAGCGACCAGCCGGCCAGGTGGAAGGGTCCGCCTCCGACGACGCTGCGGATGGCGGCCAACTGCCGCCTGGCAAGGGCGGTCAGGTCGGCGACCGGCTGCGGAGCGCCGGTGCCGATGCCGGGGGCCTGGACGGTGTGCACCCCGACCCCGGACGGCAGGCCGGCCAGCAGCCCGGTGTAGCACCAGCCCAGCCCGCCGGCCGGCGGCAACAGGAACAGCTGCGGGCCACCACTGCCCGGCCGCAGCGTGAGCACCTCGGCGAAGTCGTCGGAGCGGTCGCCGCTGCCGACGATCAATTCGGCCAGCCCGGCGGCGGTGGGATGGGCGAAGGCGTCGGCCAGGCCCAGCTCGGCGCCCAGGTCGTCGGCCAGCCGGGCCAGCAGCCGCAGCACCGACAGCGAGTCGCCGCCCAGGTCGAAGAAGTCGGCGTCGACGGCGACGGCGTCCAGGCCGAGCACCCCGGCGACGGCAGCGGCGACCCGCTGCTGCAGCAGGTCGCGGGGCAGTTCCCCGGCGACGGCGGTGCCGGGTGCGGTGGAGGCCGTTGCCGCGGGTGCCAGTGCGGCGAGCCGGCGGCGGTCGGTCTTGCCGCTGGGGGTCAGCGGGATCGCGTCCACCGCGACCCACCGGGTCGGCAGCCAGGACGGCGGCAGCGCCTCCGCGGCGGCTACCCGGAGAGCCTCGCGGACCTCGTCCGCGTCGTCCGGGGAGGCGACGAACCAGGCGGTCAGGGCGTCGTTCACCACGCCGGCGGCCACCTCGGTCGCCTGGCCCACGCGGGGGTCTCGACACGCTCGACCAGCGGAAACCGCCCCGGAGAGCGCCGCCTCGATCTCGCCGAGCTCGATCCGCTGGCCCCGGATCTTGACCTGGTCGTCGGTGCGGCCCAGGTAGCGCAGCGCGCCGTCCGGACGCCAGGCAGCCAGGTCACCGGTGCGGTACAGCCGTCCCCACTGGGTCTCGACGAAGCGCTCCGCGGTCAGGTCGGGACGTCCGCGGTAGCCCTGTGCCAGCTGGACGCCGCCCAGCCACAGCTCGCCGGTCACCCCGACGCCGACCGGCTGCAGTGGTACGTGGGGTCTGTCCCCGCGTACCGTTTTCCCTTCTGGTGGTACGAGGGGTCTGTCCCCGCGTACCGTTTTCCCGTCTGGTGGTACGAGGGGTCTGTCCCCGCGTACCGGTTGCGCAGGAGCCTCCAGCACGTAGCAGGTGGTGTTCCAGATCGGACGCCCGATCGGCACCCCGCGGCCGTCGACGGCGTCCGCGGCGGTGCACTCCCAGACGGTGACGTCGACGGCGGCCTCGGTGGGGCCGTACAGGTTGACCGGCGCCACCCCGAACCACTTCAGGCTGCCGGCGACCAGGTCGGGGGTGAGCGCCTCGCCGCTGGTGACCACCGCGCGCAGCCGGGCCTCCGCCACCCGCTCACGGGCCGGACGGTCACCCAGGAAAGCGCGCAGCATGGACGGCACGAAGTGCAGCACCGCAACCCGCTCGGTGACGATCAGGTCGGCCAGCGCCCGCGGGTCGCGGTGCGCGCCAGGTGCCGCGATCACCACGCAGCCGCCGACCTGCAGCGGCCAGTACAGCTCCCAGATCGACACGTCGAAGGAGATCGGGGTCTTGTGCAGCACCCGCTCGCCGGGCGCCAGCCGCAGCTGGTGCTGCATCCAGTCCAGCCGGTTGTCGATGGCGCGGTGGCTGATCACCACGCCTTTCGGACGTCCGGTGGAGCCCGAGGTGAACAGCAGGTAGGCGGGGGCGTCCACGTCGCCGGGCACCGGGCCGCGGTAGGGCTCACCGCCGGCCAGGGCGTCCGGATCGTCGACCACGAGAGCGACCTGGGCGTCTTCCAGCATGGCCTCGACCCGGGCGGCGGGCAGGTCGGGGTCGATCGGGCAGTAGACGGCGCCGAGCAGCGCGATGGCGTGGATGGCTTCATACAGCCCGAAGCCGCGCAGCAGCCGGACGCCGACCACGTCACCCGCGCCCACCCCGGCCCGCTCCAGGCCGCCGGCGATCAGCCGGGCCTGGTCCAACAGGTCGGCGTAGCTGCGGGTCTCACCCTCGAAGACCAGCGCGGTCGCGTCCGGCGTCCGGGTGGCCGCCGCGACGAAACGCTGCCCCAGGGTGGCCGCCTCCCGTTCCCGCTCGGTGGCGTTGAAACCCTCGGTGACCAGGGCGTATTCGTCGGCGGGCAGGATCGGCAGCCGGGCCACGTCGGCGTCCGGTTCGGCGCTCGACCAAACCGCCAGCCAGTGCAGCAGCCGGGTCAGCTGCCGGTCCAGGTCGTCGGCGTCGTACAGCTCGGGGTGGGCGTCCAGTTCCAGCCGGACCCGCCGGGTCTGGCCGGGGCGGCCGCGTCCGGGGGTGCCGCGCAGGGTGAGGGTGAGGTCTTCCACCGGGCCGGCGGTGAGGTTGCGCACCGTGCCGGGCACCCCGCCGATGGTCAGTTCCAGTTCCAGCGGCAGCACGTTCAGCTGCATGCCGAACAGTTCGGGTCCGCCGCGCCGGGACAGCCGACGGGTCAGCCACTCCTGGCGCTCGAACGGGTGCTCGCGCAGCGCCAGCTGCTCGTCGCGGGTGGCGGCCAGCGCGGACGCCACCGTGCCGGTGGCCGGGACGGACGCCGGCAGCACGTTCATCGCGGTGCACACGGTGCGGGCCGCGATCAGCTGCCCGACGCCGGGTTGCGAGCGGTTCATCAGCGGCAGCCCGATCCGTCCGGACGCGGTGCCGAGCAGGCGTCCGACGTAGCTGCCGGCGGCCGCGGTGACCAGGTCGACCCAGCTGACGCCGAGCCGGCGCGCCCCGGCCACCAGCGCGGCCTGGGTACCGGCGTCCACCTCGACGGCGCGCCGGATGGCCCGCGGCGCGGGCTGGG
>NZ_JASGDE010000209.1:0-11710 GCF_047607385.1 Micropruina sp. | reverse complement strand
TCGTGGACACGAGGCCTCCTGGGGAAGAAGGAGCTTGCTTCGACACCAACCCGTCTACCCCGGGAGCCTCACCCCCTCGCGCACCGACACGCGACACCCCACAAACCACTTCCGTAACAGGCCCTAGTCGAGATCGCGGGGCCGAGCCCGGGATGACGCGAGGCTTCTCGTCGTCCTGGCCGATGTCGCTATCCGGTGGGTTGTCGGAATCGTTGGTGGCGTCGTGGTCGTCGATGTTTGTCGACGAAACGTGGTGGAATCACTTCCGGTACTCCGTCAGCAGCGATTCTGATCTCCCATTGCAACTCTGGTACTCGTTTCTGGTCGGGTTCGAGCAGATTGTGATGATGCTTGCACAAAAGGCACAGATTGTGCAGCGCTGTCGGTCCTTTCTGCTGCCAAGGTTGGATGTGGTGGGCATCGCAATCGACGGCCGGTCGATTACAGCCCGGGAAGACGCAGCCTTGGTCACGAACATGGAGGGCGTGCCGGATCGAGGGGGTCACCAGGCGTTCCTCGCGGCCGACATCCAGCACCTGGGATGCCCGGCCCAGGATGACGGGGAGGATGCCGGCGTCGCAGGCGAACCGCCGCAGCTGACCGGGGGTCAGTGTGGTGCCGTCGACCAGCCCGGCGCCATGGCAGTCGTTCAACAGATCCTGGTAGTTGATGGTGACCACGACGTGGGGCCGGTCACCACCATGCCTGGGTGCGACCTGCTGCACGGCCGTTCGCCGGGCGAGTTCGACCAGGGCGTCGGCGCGGCGTTGCGGCCAGGACGGCTGCTCCACTCCTGGATCTCGGAGTTCCAGCGCGGTGCGGTGCATCTGCTGCGCGATCGCGTCGATCTGCGCCTTCAGCAGGGCAGCGTCCGCCGCCGGCAGCGACCCTTTGATCAGGGTGGAGCCGTGACCGTTGTCGGTGAAGTTCAGGTGCCGGTCCCGGGTCGCGTCGCGCAGATCGCGGGCGATGCGTTCCGCTTCGGCTTCCTCGGCGATCTCGGGTGCGACGACTTCGAGCGGATGCCTGCTGAGCCCGGCGAGGTGCTGGCTGTCGAAGGTGTCGCAGAACCCGACCATGGTCGCCTGCGCCTCCGACTCGGCTACCGGGCCGAGACCGGTCGGCAGCTTCCGCAACACCTGGGTCACGGCGGCGGCTTGCCGGTCATTGATCCGGCCCTCGATCAGGGCGTCGCCGACCTGGCCGAACCGATGTAGATCATGTGCCTGATGCACCATGGCGGAGGCCTGGGTCCGGGTGTAGCGAAGCTCCCCAGCCAACCACGACACGGTCGGTACACCATGCGCCGTCATCGCGGCGTCGCTGCGATCAACAGCACCCAGCACCGCGTGCAACACACCCGCGATCCGTGACTGCACGTGCAGCAGGTCCGTTACCAGGTCGAGTTGTTTCCGATCCGGCAACAACACCACATCGTCCACATTGATCTGGTCGAGCAGGCCGGTCACAGCAGCAGCGAACTCCGCTGCCGTCACCGTCCCTGCCGTGTGCCTCATACCGACAACGCTAAACGGCGGCTCTGACACTTTTCGCACCAGCAGGGCCCCCGACGATGTCGTCTTTCGACGGACAACACCTCACCCGTTTCGGACAACACTGGGACAACACCCGGGGTCGCGCTGGTCGCGCAGGTGACCGGAGATCCCGGCATTCGCCAGGATGGCGAAGGAGCCCGGGATGAAGGGCGCCGGGGTGACGAAGG
Organism: Micropruina sp.; assembly: GCF_047607385.1. Taxonomy (GTDB): domain Bacteria; phylum Actinomycetota; class Actinomycetes; order Propionibacteriales; family Propionibacteriaceae; genus Micropruina. Next base: position 9,987 of record NZ_JASGDE010000209.1, on the reverse strand, counting down.
GCGACTGGGCGACTGGGCGACGACAAAAGCACGACCGGCCAGAATCCTGCGGGCGGCCACTGCTTTGGCCGCTGTATCGAGGTGCCATGGTTCGTAGCGACCCACATTCCGCCAGATAGCCCGCGGCTCGACGATCGAGGTCGCGGACTCCTCGGGACCAGCGCCACGGCGAGCCCCCACGGGGGCCCGGACGGACCGACCGATGCCGACATCGTGGTCGCCGACATCGTCCGGACCCGTCGAACGCGCCTGCTGCCGAGCCGACCCCGGTATAGATCGAGTGGGTGAATATAAACTCGCCGACGTCCCTCGAACCCAGGAGCCGTTACCGATGAACATCCGCCCGATGAACGTTCGTGACGCATTCCGGCCGGAGAGCAAGCGGCGACGGTACCTCGAGGTCGAGGCCGCGCTGGCCGAGGCACAAGGGGAGATGGGGCTCATTCCGGCGGACGCCGCACTCCGGATCGCCGCGACGGCGCGCGCTGCGACTCTTGACCCGGACCGGCTCGCCGCCCGGGTGGGGGCCCACGGGCACATGATGATGGCGCTCGTCGAAGAGCTTGCCGAGGTCGTCGGCGAGCACGGCGGGTGGGTGCATTGGGGTGCCACCACGCAGAACATTCAGCAGACCGGGGACATCCTGATCCTCCGCGACGTGCACGCGACGATTCTGCGGTCGGTGCGCGAGGCGCTGCTCGCCGCCGCCGAGCTGATCGACCGGACGGCCGGGCTGCCGATGGCCGGACGCACCCACTGGCAGCACGCCGTCCCGATCACCTTCGGGCTGAAGGTGGCGGCCTGGAGCGACCAGTTCGTCCGGCACCACGAGCGGCTGCTCCAACTCGAACCCCGCCTGCTGCAGTCGATGACCGGGGGCGCGGCGGGCACGTTCGCGTCGTTCGGCGTCCGAGGCATCGAGTTGCAGGCGAACGTCGCGGTACGCCTGGGACTGTCCCCGATGGCGGTGCCGTCGCGGGCCGTCGTCGATCACCTCGCCGAGTTCGTGCTGCTGCTGGGTTTGATCGCCGCGACCGCGCAGACGATCGCCGAGGAGATGCAGCTGCTCAACACACCCGAGCACGGCGAGGCCTGCGAGGCCATTCCGCCCGGCCAGGTGGGCTCGTCCACGATGCCGCAGAAGCGGATCGCGCCGCACGTCGGCGCGACGATCATCGCCGCGGCGCACGCGCGGGCCGCGGTGCCGCTCGCGCTGGAGGCCATGCTGCAGTCGCATGAGGTGGACGGCACCCGGTCGGTTCTGATGGATCGCAGCCTGGAGCAGGCCTGCGTGGGCGCGTCCGAAGCCATGGACGCCGTGGTCGGGCTGCTTCGCGGCCTGCAGGTCGCTCCGGAGCGGATGCGGGCCAATCTGGATCTGACCGGCGGGCTGATCAACGCCGAAGCGGTGATGTTACGCCTCGGTGACGCGCTCGGACGCCAGGAGGCCCACCACGTCGTCCACCACGCGGTCGAACGGGTGAACAGCGAAGCCATCACGTTCAGCGAGGCGCTGCATCGCGACCCGCGGGTGACGACGGTGCTGTCGGACGACGAGATCGCGGTGCTGCTCGACCCGACCCGCTACACCGGCCTCAGCGAACAGGTGGCTCGAGCGGCCGCGGAGCAGGCCCGGGCTGCCGCCGGCGCGACGGCCGGGGACAGGTAGTCCGTCCTACAGCCCCAGCAGCTCGATCGCGGCCATGGCGGCGTTGTGACCGCCCACGCCGCTGACCCCGCCGCCGCGCTGGGCGCCGGCGCCGCACAGCAGGATGCCGTCGTGGCCGCTGTCCACGCCCCAGCGGCGGGCCGGGGTGTCCAGCGGGTCGTCGGCGTCCGCCCACGGCCACGACAAGGACTGATGGAAGATGTTCCCGCCGGGCATCGCCAGCGCGTCCTCGATGTCGCGGGTGGTCTTCACCTCCAGGCAGGGCTCGCCGTTGCCGTCGGTGGCCAGCAACGGCTCGATGGGCTCGGCGAGCACGGAGTCGAGGGTGGCCAGGGCTGCCGCGCGCAGTTCGGCGCGCAGCGCGTCGTTGCCGTGGCTGTCCACCAGCCGGTCGGGCACATGCAGTCCGAACAGGGTCAGCGTCTGCCAGCCCTGCGTGCGCAGTTCGGGGCCGAGAATGCTCGGATCGGTCAGCGAATGGCAGTAGATCTCAGCCGGCAACGGATCGGGCACCGACCCGCCGACGGCCTGCGTGAAGGCCGCGTTCAACTGGGTGAGGGTCTCGTTGATGTGGAAGGTGCCGCCGAACGCCGCCTCGGGGGCGATCTGCTGACGCAGCCGCGGCAGCCGGGTGAGCAGCATGTTCACCTTGGCCTGCGCGCCCTCGACCCGGGCCGGGGTCTCGCCGAGCAGCCGCGACAGCACGGACGGCGCCGCGCCGCACAGCACCAGATCCGCACCCAGCCGGTGCTCGGAGTCACCCTGGCGCCAGACCACCTCACCGTCCGGGGTCACCGAGGTCACCTCGGCGGAGGTGATCAACCGTGCGCCGGCCGCCTCGGCGGCCGTCCGCAGGCCGTCGCTGACCACGCCCATGCCGCCCACCGGGACGTCCCAGTCGCCGGTGCCGCCGCCTATCACGTGGTACAGCAGGCAGCGGTTCTGCTCCAGGCTTGCATCGTCGACGGCGGCGAAGGTGCCGATCAGGGCGTCCGTCGCGATCACCCCACGGACCAGGTCGTCGGCGACGGCGTCGGAGATCATCTCCTCGATCGGACGCTCGCACAGTGCCGCCCAATCGGCTCCGACAAGCTCCTTCGCCCGCTCGCGGGTGGGCAGCGGGTCGGTCAGGGTGGGGAACAGCGCCTGCGCAACGGCCGTGGTGCGGTCGTAGAACGAGGCGAAGCCGGCGGCGTCCGCGGCGGCACCGACGGACGCGAACGAGGCCAGGGTGGCCGCCGGGTCGCCGTTGTCGACCAGCAGGCCGCGGTCGGTGCCCGGCACCGGGGTGTAGGACGAGTAGCGGCGCCGGGCCAGCCGCAACGGAATGCCCAGGTCGTCGATCACCTGCCGCGGCATCAGGCTGACCAGATACGCGTAGCGCGACAACCGGGCGTCGACACCGGGGAACGCCGGTGCCGACAGCGCCGCACCGCCCAGGGTCTCCAGCCGCTCCAGCACGGTCACCGCCGCCCCGGCCCGGGCCAGGTAGGCCGCCGCCGTCAGGGCGTTGTGGCCGCCGCCGATGATCGCGATCGTCTTCTGCATCGAATGCCTCACTCGTTGAATGTCTGTATCGGACGCCGGACGCTGCGCGGCGGTCGTCCCCCATTGTCGCGAGTGGACGCCGGTGTCCGCAGCCGGCGCCCCGATTCCGGTTGCCGGTTAGGGCGACGGATCGGCGCCGCATCGGGCGGCGGCCGGCAATCAGGACGCAGGTTCAGCGCGCCGGCCCGTTCGGCTCCGGCGAGCCCTGGCCCCCGGTGATCGAACCCATCCGTCCGGACACCCGCTGCGCGGCCTGGACCGCCAGCGGGCCGATCTCGCGGACCTTGGACGGGGTCATCCGGGACGCCAGCGCCGACACGCTGAGCGCGCCGACCACCCGTTCGTCGACGCCGAAGATCGGGGCGGCCACGCAGCGCACCTCGGGCTCGTTCTCGCGATCGTCGATGGAATAGCCGCGGCGCCGGATGGTGCGCAGCTCGCGGCGCAGGTCGTCGGGATCGGTGATGGTTCGCGGCGTGACCGGGGTCAACGGTTCGGCCAGCACCGCCGCGACCACGTCCTCGGGGGAGTGGGCGAGCAACGCCTTGCCCACCGCGGTGCAGTAGGCCGGCACGCTGGCGCCGATCCGGGACGCCATCCGCACCGTCGACTCGTTCTCCACCTTGTCGACGTAGACCACGTTGGTGCCGCTGCGCACCACCAGATGGCAGGTGAACTGGGTGGTCCGGGTGAGCTGCCGCAGTTCCGGACGGGCCACCGTGCGCAGGTCGATCTCGCGCAGATAGGCCTGCCCCAGCTGCAGGCAGCCGAACCCGAGCCGGAAGCGGCCGGTCTCGGCGTCCCGCTCCAGCAGGTTCTCCTCGATCAGCGGCGCCACCAGCCGCAGCACCGTGCTCTTGTTCACCCCGGCCTGGTCGCTGAGTTCACCCAGGGTCAGCCAGGGCCCGTGCACCCCGTGCCGGGCCACCACGCTCAGCAACAGCAGCGCCTTGCGCAGCGATGCAGACGAGTTCCGGCCGGCCGAGGGGCGCTCGCTGCTGCTCCGCGCGCTACGCGGCCGGGCGGTCACGACGACTGCCCGCCGCCGGTCGCGTCGGTGGGAAGGCCGTGGTGCAGGGTGCCCAGCACGCCGGGACGCTTCTGCCAGGGCAGCGGCCCGGACAGCGGCCGGTACTCCACGCCCATCGCCGACAGCCGGGCCAGGTGCGCGGTCTCCAGCCGCAGCGCGAAATCGGCGTAGTCGCGGGTCTCGGCCGGCGACCACAGATTCTCCGCCAGTGCGCAGAGCCGCGGGAAGGCGGCGTACTGGACCCGGCGCGGGCTGTCCAGCTGCTCGGTCCACAGATTGCCCTGGGCGCCCAGCAGCCGCCCCGGCAGGGTGTCGTCCAGCCCGGCCGGGATCGGGTCGAAGTCGTACACCGACTCCAGCGTGGTCACCCGGCCCACCGGGATCGGCTCGTCCGGCGAATCCGACTGGGCGTAGTCGAAGTAGAGATGCCGCTCCGGGCACATCACCACGTCGAAGCCCTTGGCGAGCGCCTCGACGCCCCGTGAGTACTCCCGCCAGCAGTGGATCAGCGCACCCCGTCCGACATCGCCCTCGGCGGCCTCGTCCCAGAACGCCGGACGCCGTCCGTGCGCCCGCAGGTGGTCGGCCAGCCGGTCCAGGAACCAGCCGTGCAGGGCGGCCACGTCCGGCAACCCCAGATCGGCGGCCCGCTGCCGGGCCTGCGGGCTGGCCTCCCACTGGGTCAGCGGCACCTCGTCGCCGCCCAGCCCGATCCACGGCGACGGGAACAGCTGCAGCACCTCGTCCAGCACGGCGCGGTAGAACTCCAGGCTGGCCTCCGAAGGATCCAGCACCAGTTCGTTGACGCCCCAGCGATCCCAGACCTCGGGGGCCTCGTCGTCGGCCAGCCCGGCCAGCCACGGGTAGACCGCGATGGCGGCCTGGCTGTGTCCCGGCACGTCGATCTCGGGAATGATGGTGACCTGCCGCTGGGCGGCGAAGGCGACGATCTCACGCAGGTCGCCCTGGCTGTAGAAGCCGCCGTGCGGCGTCTCGTCGTAGTGCCCGGCGCGCCAGTCGCCGCGGGCGCTGCGGGCCCGCCAGGCGCCCCGCTGGGTGAGTTCCGGGTAGCGGCGGATCTCGATCCGCCAGCCCTGGTCGTCGGTGAGGTGCAGGTGCAGCACGTTCAGCTTGTGCGCGGCCAGCGCCTCGATCATCACCAGCAGGTCGTTCTTGGGGATGAAGTGCCGGGCCACGTCGAGCAGCACGCCGCGATAGCCGCAACGCGGCGCGTCGGCGATGGTGACCGCCGGCAGCGTCCAGCTCACCTCGGACGCCGGGGCGCGCCGGAAGGCCGGCTCGCCGAGCAGCTGCAGCAGCGTCTGGACGGCGTAACAGGCGCCCGGTTCGCCGGCCGCCTCGATCAGCACCCGCCCGGACGTGGTGTCCAGCCGGTAGCCCTCGTGGTGTTGCACGGTGCCCGGCCCGTCCGGGACGTCGGCGCGGTGGCGCAGCACGATGTCGGCCTGGTCGGCGGGCGCCGGCAGCAGGCTCCAGCCGGTGGCGGCGCCCAGCGTCTGCACCAGCAGCCGCGCGGCGCCGGCCAATTGCGGGTCGTGGTACAGCGAGGTGGCGGCCCCGGGCAGGGTGCCGGGGCCGCCGTGTTCGCTCGTCTCCAGGGGAGCGGGGAGGAGCAGGTGGTTCATCCCTTGACGGCTCCCGCCAGGCCCGAGACCAGCTTGCGCTGGACGGAGATGAAGAAGATCAGCACCGGAATGGTCATGATCACCGATCCTGCCATGATCGCGCCCCAGTCGTTCTCGTCCGGCTTGAAGAAGGTCAGGATCGCCAGCGGCAGGGTCTGGTTCTCCTGCGCCGAGATGATGAACGTCTTGGCGAACAGGAAGTCGTTCCAGGTGGAGATGAAGGAGAACACCGAGCAGGCCACCACGCCCGGCGCCACCAGCGGGAACAGGATGCTGCGGACGAAGGTGAAGCCGGACGCGCCGTCCAGCCGGGCGGCCTCCTCCAGCTCGATCGGCACCGCCGCGACGAACCCGCGCAGCATCCACACCGCGAACGGGATGGCGAAGCCGACGTGCACCACGACCAGCGATCCCAGGTGGTTCAGGCCGATCGGCGGGAACACCTGGCCGGCCTGACGCATCATGAAGAACATCGGGATGGTCAGCGCCTCGATCGGCACCATCTGGGCCACCAGGATGGTGATCAGCATGGTCGTCCGCAGCTTGAACTGGTAGCGGGTCAGCGCCACCGCGGCGAGGAAGGCCAGCACGGTCGAGACCAGCACCACGGCCAGCGCGACCACCACCGAGTTCACGAAGTAGCGGGCGAAGTCGTTCACCTGCAGCACCCGCAGGAACGATTCCAGCGACGGTGCGGTGGTGAACGGCAGCGAGTCGCCGGCGTCGATGGCGGTCTTGGGCTTGATCGCCGACAGCAGCATCCAGTACAGCGGGAAGGCGACGATCAGCGCGATCAGCAGGCCGACGGTGTCCGCCACCCACTTCACCCGCTTGCGTCCGCCGACCACGGCGGTCGAATCGACGAAGCTCATAGCTCCTCCCCACTGCGACGGATGGTCCGCAGGTAGACCAGGGTGATCAACAGCAGCAGCACGGTCATGATCACGCCCAGCGCGGCGCCCAGGCCGTACAGGCTGGCGGCGAACGCCTGCTGATAGGCGTAGACGTTGAGCACCTGGTTCTGGCCGGCGACACCGCCGCCGTTGGTCATGATGTAGATCTGCGAGAACAGCTTGAAGTCCCAGATGATCGACTGGATGACCACGATCATCATGATCGGACGCAGGATCGGCAGCATGATCAGCCGGGCGATCTGCGGCATGGTGGCACCGTCCAGCCGGGCCGCCTCGATCACCTCGGTCGGGATCGCCTGGATGCCCGCGTAGATGGTCACCATCACGAACGGGAACGAACACCAGACCACCTCGCTGGCGACCAGCCCGAACGCGCTGAGCTTGTCGTAGGTCCAGGAGTAGCCGGCGAAATTGCTGAAACCCATGCCGACCAGGGTCTTGTTGACCAGGCCCACGGTCGGTTCGAACAGGAACAGCCAGACCGCGCTGCCGGTCACCGCCGGGGTGGCCCAGGCGCCCATCGACACCACGAACAGGGTGGTCCGCACCCAGGGCCGCAGGTTGGTGGCCAGCACCGCCAGGCAGCCGCCGACCAGGATGGTCACCACCACCAGCGCCGCCGCGAACACCACGGTGTTCGCCAGCACCGACCAGAACTGCGGATCGTTGAACAGCTGCTGGTAGTTGCCCAGGCCGAGGAACCGCAGCGGCGCGTTGCCGCTCACCTGGGCCTGGCGGTAGTCGTACAGCGAGATGTTGACCAGCTGGAAGATCGGGTAGCCGAGCAGCCCGAGCATCACCAGGAAGGCCGGGGTCAGGTAGATCCAGGGTTCGATCGGACGCGCACGCAGCCCCGACCGCCCAGCAGGGCGCTTGCCCTGCTGGGTCGGAAGGGTGGGGGTTGCGGTGGTCATCAGGAACCGAAGACCTTGTCCATCGCCGCTGCGGCGTCGGTGGTGGCGGCGTCCACGGTGGCCTGGCCGGAGGCGACCTTCTGGTACATGCCGGTGAAGATGCCCTGGGCGTCGATGGTGGCCCAGTGCTCGGTGACCGGGACGAACTTGGTGCCGGCCGCCAGGGTGTCCACGAACGGCTTCAGGTAGGCGTTCTCCTTGGCCACCTTCTGCTGGACGTCGCCGAAGGTCGGCAGGTTGCCCATCGCGCCGAACATCTTCTCCTGGTACTTCTTGCTGGCCAGGATCTTGACGAAGTCGGCCGACAGCGTCTTGTTCTGGGTCTGGTTGAAGATGCCCAGGTTGTTGCCGCCGGCGAAGGCCGGGGCGATGCTGCCCTTGCTGGTCCCCGGCAGGGCGACCACGGCGAATTTGTCCTTGACCTTGCTGTCGGCGACCGCCTTGTAGCTGAAGTCGCCGCCGATGGTCATCGCGGCCTCACCGGCGTTGAAGGCGGTGACGGCTGCGCCGCCGGTCATCTCCGCGCAGGTCTGCGGCGGGCAGATGTCGTCCTTCATCAGGTTGGTGTAGGCGGTGACGCCCTTGCGGGACGCCTCGGAGGTGAGCGCCGAGGTGAACTTGCCGCCCTTCTCGGTGGCGATGTCGCCGCCGTAGGCCCACAGGTAGGGCATCGCCGAGAACTGCGATTTGCCGCCGACCGCGATGCCGAGCATGCCGGAGTTCTTCTGCCGCAGGGTCTTGGCGGCCTTCTCCACCTCGTCCAGCGTGGTCGGAACCTCGAGCCCGGCGGCCTTCAACAGGTCGGTGCGGTAGTAGAGGGCCCGGACGCCGACGAACCACGGGATGCCGTAGTTCTTGCCGCCGACATCGGTGGTGGCGAGGATCTTGGCGTCCAGATCCTTGCCCTCGTCCCAGCCCTTGATCACGTCGGTGACGTCGGCCAGGCCGCCGGCCGCCACGTAGTTGGCCAGGTCGGTGTTGCCGAACTCGGCGACGTCCGGAGCGCTGGACGGGTCGTTGAAGGCGGCTTTGAACCGCTCCGCCCGGCTCTCCACCGGGATGTACTGGACCTCGACCTTGCTGCCGCTGTGCGCGGCCTCGAACTCCTTGATGGCGTCGTTGACCACGGCGGTCTTCGGATCCTGGTTGACCTCGGAGAACAGCCAGACCCGCAAGGTGCCGGTGGTGTTGTCGGCGGTGGGTCCGCCACCGCCGGCAGTCGGGGGCGCACAGGCCGTCAGGCCGAGCGCAGTGACGGCGAGCGCCGCAGTGGCGAGCCGAATATTCTTCATCGTTCCTCCCTGAACTGGCCGGGCGGAGGGTGGCCCGGTTTGGCGCAAAGAGTACGTACAGCCAACGTCGGTCCGACAACAGGTGCAGGTCAACGTTTTGCAGTGCAGCACGTGTGTCGCCAGCCGGTTACGGGTCCGTTGCGGGTCGCCGTCGATGTCGGTTCCGGTGCCGATCGGCGGAGTTGTCGGCGGCGGCTGGCAGAGTGCGCGGAGAAGGAGGATCCGCCATGGAACCCAAGGACGTGTTGCTGAGCTACCTGGAAGGTGGCCGCGAGGCCGTGCTGTGGAAGCTGGAGGGCCTGAGCGAGTACGACCTGCGCCGTCCGATGACGGCCACCGGGACGAACCTGCTCGGCCTGGTGAAACACCTGGCCAGTGTGGAACTGGGCTACCTCGGCGAGGTGATGGGGCGGCCGTCCGGCGTCCCGCTGCCCTGGTACGACGAGCCGGGCCAGCCGCCGAACGCCGACATGTTCGCCACCGCCGACGAGAGCGTGGAACAGATCGTCGAGCTCTATCGCGGGGCCGGACGGCACAGCGCCGCCACCGTCGCCGCGCTCGACCTGGACGCCCCCGGCAGGGTGCCGTGGTGGGGAGAGCGGGGTGACGTCACGCTGCACCAGGTGCTGGTGCACCTGATCGCCGAGACCCACCGGCATGCCGGGCACGCCGACATCGTCCGCGAGGCGATCGACGGGGCGGCCGGCATGCGTCCCGGCGTCGACAACCTCGCCGAACTGGACGCCGCGGGCTGGGCCGAGCAACACCGCGAGCTGCAGGCCATCGCCGAGCGGTTCCGCGAGCATGCCGACTGATCGCCGCATTCTTAGCCTCGATCCACCGATTGGCGCCTACTGCGCGACCCCAGCTGGGCGCACTGGCTTCGCCGGACCCGCTCACCGTACGACCCGGTACGCCTTCGCGTTCCCGGCTTGCCATTGCACCCATCTGGTGCCGCTCGCTACGGCGCCCAT
>NZ_JASGDE010000208.1:0-50328 GCF_047607385.1 Micropruina sp. | reverse complement strand
GGTGCCGCGGCCGGCGTGCGCGGCGGCGAGCCGGCGTCCGGACGTGGTCGAGGTGGCCGCGGACGGCTGGCGGCGCGGCTCGGCCTGGATCTGCTGCAGCCGGCCGGAACGGATGGCGGCGGTGATCGCCGCGGAGTCGTTGTCGAACATGTTTCCCCCTGATCGATGTTCACCAGTAGGAAACCACCACGACCGGGTTTCGTACCCGGACGGGGGGATGAGTTATCTGTTCGTTACCTCGCTGGCCGGATCGTCGTCGACCAGGTGCATCTCGTGCTCCAGCCGGCCCTCGACGTCCACCTTGTGCGCCCGGACCCGGGACAGCACCACGCCGCCCATCGCGATCAGCCCGGCCACCGTGCCGATCGCGATCCGCAGCACCGGGTTCGCGCCCTCGCCCACCGAGATGGCCACCACGGCCGGGGCGATCAGCACCGCGACCAGGTTCATCACCTTGATCAGCGGGTTGATCGCCGGCCCGGCGGTGTCCTTGAACGGGTCGCCGACGGTGTCGCCGATCACCGTCGCGGCGTGCGCGTCGGAGTTCTTGCCGCCGTAGCGGCCGTCCTCGACCAGCTTCTTGGCGTTGTCCCAGGCGCCGCCGGAGTTGGCCAGGAAGACCGCCATCAGCACCCCCGCGACGATCGCGCCGCCGAGGAAGCCGGCCAGCGGGCCGACGCCCAGGCCGAAGCCGACCGCGATCGGGGCGGACGCCGCCAGCAGGCCCGGTGTGGCTAGCTCACGCAGCGAGTCCCTGGTGCAGATGTCGACCACCCGGCCGTACTCCGGACGTCCCTCGCCGGTCATGATGCCGGGGATCTCGGCGAACTGGCGGCGCACCTCGAAGACGATCGCCCCGGCCGCCCGGGTGACCGCGTCGATGGCCAGCCCGGAGAACAGGAAGACCGTCGCGGCGCCGAGGATCACCCCGACCAGGGTGATCGGCGAGACGATCTCGTAGGTCAGCATCGAGGCCACGATGGCGTTGCCGGTCTGCTGGGTGAGCGAGGCCAGCGAGTGGTTCACCGCGTCGGTGTAGGAGCCGAACAGCGCGGTGGCGGCCAGCACCGCGGTGGCGATCGCGATGCCCTTGGTGATCGCCTTGGTGGTGTTGCCGTCGGCGTCCAGCGCGGTCAGGATCGCCTCGCCCTGCTCGTCGACGTCCTTGCTCATCACCGCGATGCCCTGGGCGTTGTCGGAGACCGGGCCGAAGGTGTCCATGGCGACGATGACGCCGACCGTGGTGAGCAGGCCGCAGCCGGCCAGCGCGATCATGAACAGCGACAGGATGATCGAGCCGCCGGAGATCAGGAACACCCCGCAGATCGCGGCGGCGATGATGCCGGCGGTGTACACGGCCGACTCGAAGCCGACCCCGATGCCGGCCAGCACCACGGTGGCCGGGCCGGTCAGCGAGGTGCGCGCCACGTGGATGGTGGGGTTGGAGTCGGTGCCGGTGAAGTAGCCGGTGAGCCACAGGATGACGCCGGCCAGCACGATGCCGATCGCCACCGACGCCGCCGCCATCAGCCGCGGATCGCCGGGCAGCGAGCTGACCAGGTCGGGGACGGCGGGCAGCGCGGCGAAGCTGGACGGCAGGTAGACGAAGGCCGCCACCGCGGCCAGCACAGCCCCGGCCGCGGCGGAGGTGTAGAAGCCGCGGTTGATCGCGGTCAGGCCGGATTCGTTGCCGCGAATACGCGTGATGGCGATGCCGAGCACCGCGGTCAGCGCACCGATCGCCGGCACCAGCAGCGGGAACACCAGGCCCTGCTCGCCGAACGCGGCCTTGCCCAGGATCAGCGCGGCCACCAGGGTCACCGCGTAGGACTCGAACAGGTCGGCGGCCATCCCGGCGCAGTCGCCGACGTTGTCGCCCACGTTGTCGGCGATGGTGGCGGCATTGCGCGGGTCGTCCTCGGGGATCGACTGCTCGACCTTGCCGACCAGGTCGGCGCCGACGTCCGCGGCCTTGGTGAAGATGCCGCCGCCGACCCGCATGAACATCGCCAGCAGCGCCGCACCGAAGCCGAAACCCTCCAGCACCGACGGCGCCTGCTCGCGATACAGCAGCACCACCGCGGCGGCGCCCAGCAGGCCCAGCCCGACCACGCTCATGCCGACCACACCGCCGGTCCGGAAGGCGATCTTGGCGCCCTCGATGCGGCCGTTGTCGCGCATCGCGGCCGCCGCGACCCGGACGTTGGCGCGCACCGCCAGCCACATCCCCAGGTACCCGATGGCCGCCGAGAAGCCGGCTCCGACCAGGAAGAACACCGAACGCCCCAGTCTCACCGAAAGGTCGCCGGGGAGCAGGAAGAGCAGCCCGAAGGCGATCACCGCGAACACCCCGAGGGTGCGGAACTGGCGGCTCAGGTAGGCCGCGGCACCCTCCTGGACGGCCCGCGCGATCTCGCGCATCCGGGTGGTGCCCTCGTCCTCGGCGAGCACCTGACGTCGCAGCCACACCCCGTACAAGAGGCTGATCACCGCGATCCCAGCGATGGTCCAGACGATGGCCAGGCTCGTGGCGCCCAACTGCAGCATGCGTCCTCCTCGAGCCGCGGCTTGTGGCCAGGTGGTTTAGGTCGGTTCCCCCGGTCCGGGGTGGGGGGAGTCTATTGGTCAACCTACGCGGGCGACAGCCGTCCGGACGAGTCTCCGACAAGAGTCGATTATGTGAACGCTTCGGTTGCGGAATTCTCCACAACCTAGTTGGATCGCGACTGCAGGTCCGTCCCTAGTCTCAGGAGCAGCCCATGTCAGCCACCGCAATGAACCCGACCTCGCGCGCCGCAGCCCTGCGTCGGCTGGCCGCCGAGGAGTTGGACGTCCTGGTGGTGGGGGGTGGGGTGACCGGCGCCGGCATCGCGCTGGACGCCGTCACCCGCGGCCTGCGGGTCGGCATCGTGGAGGCCCAGGACTGGGCCAGCGGCACCTCGTCCCGCTCCAGCAAGCTGCTGCACGGCGGCCTGCGCTACCTGCAGGCGCTGGACTTCAAGCTGGTCAACGAGGCGCTGCACGAGCGCGAGCTGCTGCTCGCCACCCTCGCCCCGCACCTGGCCAAGCCGGTGTCCTTCCTGTACCCGCTGACCAAGAAGTACATCGAGCGGCCCTACGTGGCGGCCGGCATCACCCTCTACGACGTGATGGCCCGGCTGGGCGCCAAGGCCACCACCCCGTTCCACCGGCACTACCGGCTCTCCGGCGTGCAGAAGCTGTTCCCCGACGTCCGCCCCGACGTGATGGTCGGCGCGATCCGCTACTGGGACGCCCGGGTCGACGACTCCCGGCTCACCCTGACCCTGGTGCGCACCGCCGTCGAGTACGGCGCGCTGGCCGCCAGCCGGGTCAAGGTGACCGACTTCACCAAGACCGCCGGACGGGTGGACGGCGCCGAGGTCACCGACCTGGAGAGCGGCGAGAGCCTCACCATCAAGGCCAAGCACGTGATCGCCGCCGCCGGGGTGTGGACCGAGCAGACCCAGGATCTGGCCGAGGCCCAGGGCGGGCTGAAGGTGCTGGCCTCCAAGGGCATCCACATCGTGGTGCCGAAGGAGCGGCTGGACGGCGAGGTCGGCTTCATCCTGCAGACCGAGAAGTCGGTGCTGTTCATCATTCCGTGGGAGCGCTACTGGGTGATCGGCACCACCGACACCCCTTACCAGCAGGACTTCACCCACCCGGTCGCCTCGGCCGCCGACATCGACTACGTGATCGACCACGCCAACGTGGTGCTGTCCAAGCCGATCAGCCGCGACGACGTGATCGGCACCTGGGCCGGGCTGCGGCCGCTGCTGCAGCCGGCCACCAAGGGCGACGGGACGGCCTCCACCAAGGTGTCCCGGGAGCACACCGTCACCGAGGCCGCCCCCGGGCTGGTCACCATCGCCGGCGGCAAGCTGACCACCTACCGGGTGATGGCCGAGGACGCGGTCGACTTCGCGCTGGGTGAGGCGCAGGCGAAGGCCCGTCCGTCGCTGACCAAGAAGACGCCGCTGCTGGGCGCAACCGGCTACTCGGTGCTGTCGGCACAGGCCGACTCGCTGGGCGCCGAGTTCGGCTGGGACGGACGCCGGGTGCGGCACCTGCTGGACCGCTACGGCAGCGAGATCAACACCCTGATCGCCCAGTGCCGCGAGCAGGCCGATCTGGCCGAGCCGCTGGAGCACGCCCCGGACTACCTGCGGGTCGAGATCGGCTACGGCTGCACCCACGAGGGTGCGCTGCACCTGGAGGACCTGCTGGTCAACCGCACCCGGCTGACCTACGAGATCGCCGACTCCGGACTGGCCGCACTGCCCGAGATCGCCGGCCTGGCCGCGGAACGGCTGGGCTGGGACGAGGGACGCAAGGCCGCCGAGATCGACGCCTACACGGCCCGGGTCGAGGCCGAGCGGGCCGCAGCGACCGAGCCGGACGACGCGTCCGCGGCCCAGGCCCGGTCGGCGGCACCCGAGGTGGTGGAGGCGGTCAAGGCTTAGCCGAGTCCCTGACGCAGCCGCTCGGCATACTCCGCCTGCTCGCCGGCGGCGTAGTTCGTCCGGGGCCAGAAGAAGCCGCGCAGCCCGTCCCCCTTGGAGCGCGGCACCACGTGGACGTGCAGGTGCGGCACCGACTGGCTGACCACGTTGTTGATCGCCACGAAGCTGCCCTGCGCGCCCAGCGCCGTCCCCATCGCGGCGGCGATCCGGCGGCAGGCGCCGATCAGCGGCAGCACCAGTTCGTCGGGGAGGTCGAGCAGGGTGTCCACGTGCCGGGTGGGGCAGACCAGGACGTGGCCCTTGAAGACCGGGCGGTGATCCAGAAACGCGATCACCTCATCGGTTCGCAGCACGATGTCGGCAGCCATCCGCCCTTCGACGATCGCACAGGCGATATCACGTTCCGCCACCGCACCATTGTTACACCGAAAAAATGGTTCCAGTGGGCGGACCCCCTTCCCCCTGGGCCATTCGATTGGCAGACTGGCTCACCGGAAGTGTTATTTCGGGTGATCTGAAGACGGGGGACTTCATGACACGCGATCTATTGATCGTTGGTGAGCGAGCACTCACAGCCTCTGACCTGGCTGCCGGCATGTCGGCGGTGCAGCAGGGGCAGCCATGGAAGGTGATCGACGACTGCGGCCAGTTGGCGGTGACACACTGCGACCGGCCGCTACTGCGGGTGTCCGGATCCTTCCGGATGGAGGACGACGACCCCGCACACGAGCCGACCAGCCAGCTGTGGCGCACCGAGTTGACCGTCGTCGACGATCAGTACGCGCTGGGTCTGGCCGTGGCACGGGCGTTGGCCTGGGAGACCAGCGGCCGCCTGCTCGATCTGCAGCACTGACGCCGATGAGCCAGCCCCGACCGGTCGCGTCCGACGAGATCGGGGAACTGCTCGACTTCATTGCCGCCCGGCAGGCCGATCCGGCCACCGGCACCTGTTACCTGGGCACCGAACCCGAGTCCGTGCGCCTGGAGCTGGACGAGTTCGGCGACGCCTGGCCCGGCGCGGCGCTGGTGGTCACCGATGCCGACGGCCGCATCGTCGGCGCCACGGTCACCGAGAGCGACGCCGAACTGGGCCGCAGCTGGATCTACGGCCCGTGGGCCGCCGACGGGCTTTGGGACGCGGTGGCCCGCCCGCTGGTCGAGGCCGCGGTGGCCGGCTGCGCGTCCGGGATCGTCCAGCACGAGATCTCCGGCGACGTGCTGAACCATCCGCTGGCCGCCCTCGCCGCCGAGCTCGGCTGGACGGCCTCCGTACCCAACCACGTGTTCGTGGTGCGCGCGGACGCCGTCGCGGGATGGCCGTCCGACGACCCGCGGGTGCGCCCGGCCCGCGCCGACGACTTCGCCGCGATCGACCCGCTGCACGACGCGGAGTTCCCGGGCACCTACCTGCCCACCCGGCAGATGATCGACGACGGCATCGCCGGCGAGCGGATCACCCTGGTCAGCGAGGCCGACGGCACGGTGATCGGCTACGGCTGCGGACGGGTCCAGGCCGACGGGGCCGGCTACCTCGACTTCGTCGCGGTCACCCCCGCCGCCCGCGGCACCGGCGCCGGGCTGGGCCTGACCGCCACCATCTGCCGCCGGATCATCGAGGCCGCGCCGCAGCACGACGTGAACCTGACCGTGCAGGACCACCGTGCCCCGGCGATCGCGCTGTACCGCAAGCTCGGCTTCGACCTGGAGACCACCATCGTCGGCTACTCGTCGCCGGCGCCGGCGGGACGGTCCAGCTGAGCCGAAGAGTTGGGCTCGTCGCCGCTCAGTTCACATGTCTGACAGACGTAGTACATTTGCGGCATGCAGCTGATCACCAAAAGGGAGCTCAACCAGCACACCGCGTCGGTGCTGGCCCGCGTCACCGCGACGGACGATGTCGTGGTGACCGAGCGGGGCAAGCCGCGCTGGCGGGTCAGCGTCGTCGACGACAGTGAGAGCGCACTGGCGCGGTTGGAACGCGAGGGGCGATACACACCTCCCGCGTCGACGCCGGCACCATGGCCGGATCGCCCGGGCGGGCCCGCCTACACCAGCGCGGAAGCCGACGTCTTGTTGGACGAACTGCGCGGGGAGCACTGAAGCATGGCCTCGACGCTGATCTACCTGGACTCCTCGGTGGCCCTGCGAACGATCCTGGACGTCCCGGAACGGGGGCGGCTCCAGTCCTGGATGCAGGAGACGGGGGCGACCTTCGTCTCGTCCCGGCTGCTGCGAACCGAGGTCGTCCGGGTGCTGCGCCGCGACGGACGCCCGGTGTCCGACGGGGCGCCGCTGCTCGATCGCGTCGGGATGCTGGAGATCACCCGGGAGACCCACACCGTCGCCGAATCCATCGAGCGACACATCAAGACCTTGGACGCCTTGCACCTGGCGACGGCTCTGCTGATCGGCGGGAGTGTCACCGTGGCGACCCACGACGAGACCATGGCGTCCGTGGCGGAGCACCTGGGCCTGCTGGTGACGGACCCCGTCGCAGCCGCCTGAATCGGGACGGCGGGGTGGGTCTAGGGTGAGCAGGTGCCCGAGCCCCTCCACATCGCCTTCGTGTCGATGCACACCTCCCCCGCCGATCTGCCGGGCTCCGGTGACGCCGGCGGCATGAACGTCGTCGAGTACCACCAGGCGTTCGCGCTGGCCCGGCTGGGTCACCGGGTCGACCTGATCACCCGGCGCAGCGACCCGGCGCAGCCCGACCTGGTCGAGCTGTCGGACGCCGTCCGGCTGCTGCATCTGCCGGCCGGTCCGCCGCAGCGGCTGGCCAAGAGCCTGATCGACGCGCACATCGAGGAGTTCTCGGCCGGCCTGGCCGGGCTGGACGCGCGCTACGACGTGCTGCACTCGCACCACTGGATGTCGGGCGTGGCCGCGTTGCCGGTGGCCCGGCGTTGGGGCGTCCCGCATCTGCAGAGCTTCCACTCGGTGGCGGCGCTGCCCGGTTCGGCGTTGTCCGAGGGTGAGCCGCCGGAGTCGCCGGCCCGGGTGCCGGGCGAGCGGCTGGTCGCCACCGAGTCGGACGCGGTGATCGCGATCAGCGCCGCCGAGGCCCGCACCGTGGTGGAACGCTGCGGCGCCGACCCGGACCGGGTGGTGATCGTGCCGCCCGGGGTGGACCGGGCCGTCTTCCACCCGGGGGTCTCGACAAGCCCGACCGGGACGAACTCGACCAACCCGCGCGGGTACCTGCTCTACGCCGCCCGGCTGCAGCCGCTGAAGGGTCCCGACCTGGCGATCGGCGCGCTGGCCGAGGTGCCGGTCGAACTGCGTCCGGACCTGTTGATCGCCGGGGACGTCTCGGCCGACTTCGCCGCCTACGAGGCCGACCTGCACGCCCTGGTCGAAGCGCACGGGCTGCGCGACGCCGTCCACTTCATCGGCCCGCAGCCCCGGGAACGGCTGGCCGAGTTGATGCGCGGCGCCCGGATCGTGCTGGTGCCGTCGCACTCGGAGACCTTCGGGCTGATCGCGCTGGAGGCCGAGTCGTGCGGGACGCCGGTGATCGCGTCCGCGGCCGGCGGGCTGCGCGAGGCGGTGGTGCACGGCGAGACCGGCCAGCTGATGGACTCCCGGCAACCCGAGGACTGGGGCACCGCGATCACCCGGCTGCTGGCCAAGCCGCAGCGGCTGGCCCGGATGGGTGTGGTGGCGCAGATCCATGCCCGCCGGTTCAACTGGGACTGGACGGCCCGGCTGCTCGACCTGCACTACCGGGAGGTGCTGTGAGCGCGCCGTCCGCTGCTGGCGGCCCCTTCGACGAGGTCCGGCGGGTGCTGTTCGCGCACGCCCACCCCGACGACGAGACGCTGGCCACCGGCGCGCTGATCCAGCACCTGACCGCGGCGGGTGTCGCGGTCGCGGTGGTGACCGCGACCCGGGGCGAGCGCGGCGAGGTGGTGCCGGGACCGTTGAGTCGCTTGGCCGGCAGTGC
The DNA here is from genome assembly GCF_047607385.1 of Micropruina sp. GTDB lineage: Bacteria > Actinomycetota > Actinomycetes > Propionibacteriales > Propionibacteriaceae > Micropruina. The sequence continues at coordinate 41,898 of NZ_JASGDE010000208.1, read as the reverse complement.
CGCGTTGGACGTCCACCGCGAGGGCGAACTGACCGCGGCGCTGCGGGCGCTGGGCGCCGAGGGGCCGTTCTTCCTGGGCGAGCCGCCGGCGCGGGCGTCCGAGCTGCCGCCGCGCCGCTACGTCGATTCGGGGATGCGCTGGGTGACCCGGACCGTGGCCGGCCCGGGTGAGGATGCCGGGCCGGACGCCTTCACCGCGGCGAGCGTCGCCGAGGCGTCCGCCGACCTGGCCGCGTTCGCGACCTGGTGGGCTGCCGAACTGGTGGTCAGCTATCAGGCCGACGGCGGCTACGGCCACCCCGACCACGTCCACGCCCACGACGTCGCCAGGGCCGCCGCCGCGCTGGCCGGCGTCGGTTTCGCGGAGGTGATCTCGATCCCCCGCGACGGCTCGGCGCCGGACGACGACGGCGCCACCTGGTTCGAACTGGCGGACTGGTTGCCCCGGCTGATCCCGGCGCTGGACGCGCACGCGTCCCAGTTCACCCGGGACGGCGACGACGTGATCCACTGCGGCGGCCAGCGGGAACCGATCCAGTTGCGCATCGGGGTGCGGCGGTGCTGAAGGCGTCCGGACGCGAGCTGCCGGCGCAGTGGATCCTGCTCACCATCCTGGCCGGCCTGGGCATGGTCGGCCCGTTCTCCATCGACACCATGTTCCCGGCGTTCGCGCAGATGGCGATCGACCTGGACACCTCGCCGCTGGCGCTACAGCAGCTGATCAGCGTCTATCTGCTGTCGTTCGCGGTGATGAGCCTGTTCCACGGGCCGCTGTCGGACGCCCTGGGCCGCAAGCCGGTGATCCTGGTCGGCAGCGCCCTGTTCGTGGTGGCGTCGCTGGCCTGTGCGGTGGCCCCGAACCTGGCCCTGCTACTGGTCGGCCGCGGCCTGCAGGGGCTGAGTGCCGGCGCCGGCCAGATCATCAGCCGGGCCATGGTGCGGGACATCTTCTCCGGCAACCGGGCGCAGCGGGTGATGTCGCAGATCGCGATGATCTTCGGCCTCGCGCCGGCGCTGGCCCCTATCGTCGGCGGCTGGCTGCTGACCCACGGCGACTGGCGCGGCATCTTCTGGTTCCTGTGCGGGCTGGGGCTGGTGTTGCTGCTGCTGGTCTGGCTGTTCCTGCCCGAGACCCACCCCGAATCGGACCGGTCGCCGCTGCGCGTCGGCCCGCTGTTCAGCTCGCTGTGGGCGGTCTGGACCGACCGGGACGGACGCCGGCTGGCGCTCACCGCGATGATCAACTTCGCCGGCATGTTCGTCTACATCTCGGCGGCGCCGATGATCGTGGTCAACCTGCTCGGCAAGGGCGAGCAGGACTTCTGGCTGCTGTTCGTGCCACTGATCTCCGGCATGGTGATCGGCTCCTGGTTCTCCGGACGGCTGGCCGGCCGGGTCAGCGGCCGCCGGCTGGCCACCGTCGGCTACTGGGTGAGCCTGGCCGCCGGCGCCGCCAATCTGGCGCTGATGCTGGTGCCGGCCGCCCAGACGCTGCCCTGGGCGGTGCTGCTGCTGCCGGTCTACACCTTCGGCATCGCGCTGGCCTTCCCGATCCTCACCCTGGCGATGCTCGACCTGTTCCCCACCAACCGCGGGGCGGCGTCCTCGGTGCAGAGCTTCGTCTCGCTGGTGTCGAACGCGATCATCGCCGGCGCGCTGGCCCCGGCGGTGGCGTTCTCGCTGCCGATGCTGGCCGGCACCGCGCTGCTGCTCACCGCGATCGGCTACCTGATGTGGCGCCGGCACCTGCAGGTGGCGAAGTCCGAGCCACAGGCACCGCCCGACCCGCAGGCCTACGAGCCGCTCGACGAGATGTGAGGGCCGCCAGTTTCATATGTGGCAGCCAACCCGAACACCCCACACGCCAGCAGTTCTCTGATTCACTAGTACTCTTATCCGACTAGCCGAGATGAGTCGCGTCGACGCCGCCCCACTGTGCAGACTTGAAGTTCAAGTCTACGCGTTCTAGATTTCATATGTGGAGTGGACGAGTGCACATTTGGCCGAGGTCATCGACGACCTGCGAGATCGCCAAGGGGACGCCACCGACATCGAGGTCAAGTCGGCGATCGGCGGACATCCGGCCCTCGGCGAGACACTCTGCGCCTTCGCCAATATGCCCGAGGGTGGCACCATCATCCTCGGCCTGGACGAGTCGACGGGGTTCAGTCCGGTAGGCCTCACCGATGTCGCCGGCCTCGAGGCGGCGGTTGCCGCACAAGCCAGAACCGCCGTTACCCCGCCCACCCGCTGCTCATTCGAGACCTTCCAGGTGAGCGGCCGCCCGGTGTTGGTCGCACAGGTAGAAGGACTGCCCCTCCATCAGCGGCCGGCACGCCATGGCGGACATGCCTACCTGCGGCAATCCGACGGCGACTATCGGATGAGCGAGCAGGAGATCGCCCAGTTGGAGTTGCTCAAGACGCAGGCGATGCGTCCGACCCGCCCCGACCGCCAGGCGATTCCCGGAACGCAGGTGGGCGATCTCGATCCGGTCCTGCTCGATTCATTCCTGTCCGCGGCACGTACCGCGTCCCGGCGCTACGCCGCCGCCACGGACGCCCAGATTCTCGCCTACACCGGCGTCACCTCCCGCACGGGCGAACTCAGCCTCGCCGGCCTATACGCCATGGGAGTTGCCCCTCAGGCTGCCACTCCGAGCCTCGGCGTCACTGCCGCCGTCCAGTTGCCCAGAGACGCTGACGGACCTCGGACTCGTGACCTTGTTCACCTGGTCGGACCCATCCCCGATCTTCTCGATGACGCCATGAGTTGGGTGCTGCGGAACACCCGAACAGCGATGGGCTACGACGAACGCGGTCACGGCGTCGACCGGGCAGAACTCCCTATGCGCGCCGTTCGCGAAGTCGTCGCGAATGCTCTCGTTCACCGGAACCTGGATGCGATCACAGACTCCAAGCGGGTAGAGATCCGGCTGCTTCACGATCGGCTGGTGATCACGAGCCCGGGAGGCCTGTGGGGCGTTTCCGAGAGCCAACTCGGTCGGCCCGGAGCAAAGAGCGCCGTCAATCCCACCCTCTACGACCTCTGCAAGTACGTTCGGCTTCCGGACAGCAGCCGAGTGATCGAAGGAGAGGGCGGCGGCATTCGTGAGGCGATTCAGGCGCTCCGCGATGCCGGTCTGAGGCCGCCACGCTTTGTCGATACCGGGATTCAGTTCAGCGTGATCATCTCGCGGCACACCCTGCTGAGCGAGGACGACCTCGCATGGTTGGCCCGCGTTGCCGACGGATTCGATCTGACGAGCGAGGAACGCTCCGTACTGGTGTCCATGCGACACGGCGCTACCTGGAACAACACCCAAGTGCGCCGCGAGTTCGCACCACTTGATTCGGTGGCCGCCCGACGCATGCTGCAGAGGCTGGTCGACACCGGCCTCGTCCAGGCGCGTGGCAAGCGAGGTGGCACCCAATACGCCATCGCGTCCGCACAAGCCTCGCCGCGAGAGCGTTCCGCTCACGTCGAGCCGGCCCCGGAACGTCAACCATCGCTACCCGTTGACCAGCGGACTCGGCCAACCAATACCCGCCACCGAGCGGCGATCCTGCGCGCCCTCGATGAGCCGCGATCCGTCAAACAGCTCATCGGATCGACCAACCTCACCGAGGGCCAGGTCCGATACGCGCTGACCCAACTCATTGACGCCGGCGAAGTGACCATGCTCGGCGCCCAGGGAGTACGAGGAACGACCTACCAGCGGGTCGACAACAACCCTGGTCGCCCAACCTGACGCGCCGGCGCAAGTCCGTCGCTCATGCCTTCACTGGTCGTCGGTCACCAGCGAAAAGCGGTGCGCCAGCACGGCGGCTTGGACGCGGTCCCGCACCTGGAGCTTGGCGAGGACCCGGGCGACGTGGGTCTTCACCGTCGTCTCGGCCAGGTGCAGGTGGCGCGCGATCTCGGCGTTGGAGCGGCCGCCGGCCAGTGAGCACAGCACCTCGCGTTCCCGCGGGGTGAGTTCGGTCAGCCAGGCCGGACGCCCGACCGGCTCGGGCCGGTTGACGAAGCTCGCCACCAGCCGGTCGAGCACCGCCGGGCTGAGCGCCGTGCGTCCCTCGGCGCAGTCCTTCAGTGCCTGCAGCAGGGCACGCGGTTCGGTGGTCTTGAGTAGGAACCCGGCCGCACCTGCCCGGAGCGCGTCGGCGACGTACTCGTCCAGGTCGAACATGGTCAGCACCAGGCACTTCACCTGCGACTGCCGGACGGCGAGCTCGGCGATCGCTGCGATGCCGTTGCCACCGGGCATCTCGACGTCCATCAGCACCAGATCGGGTCGGTGCCTCGCGGCAGCAGCCACCGCCTCGGGTCCGCTGGCTGCCTCACCGACCACCTCGAACCCGGGATCGCTGGCGATCACGGTGGCCAGGCCGGCCCGGAGCAACGCATTGTCGTCGGCGATCAGTACCCGGATGGTCATGGCTGCCTCACCAGCGGGACGCGGGCCAGCACCTGGAAGCCGCCGCCGGCTGCCGGGCCGGCGCTCACCGATCCGCCGGCGAACGCCACCCGTTCCCGGATGCCGACCAGCCCGAACCCACCCGACGCCGGCCCGGCACCGGTGCCGTCGTCGCGAACCGAGACGGTCACCTCGTCCGTGGTGACGCCGATGCTGACCTCCGCCCGCGTGGCTCCGGCATGGCGCAGCACATTGGTCAGGCACTCCTGGATCATCCGGGAGACCAGGGCGTCATGTTCGGCCGGCACCGGGTCGGACTGCACGACCACCGCGAGCCCCGCCTGTCGGAACCGGGCGAACAGCTCGGCCGGCGACTCCGCCACGGTTCGTTCACCGGCCTGGGGCAGCTCGGCCAACGCGGCCCGCGCGGTGGTGACGATCACGTCCAGGGAATGCCGCGCCAGTTCGGGACGCTCGGGCCAGGCGAGTTCGGCCGCTCCGGCATGGACGGCGATCACCCCGATCGCGTGGGACACGGTGTCGTGGACGTCACGGGCCAGTTGGTCACGGGTGGCGGCGAAACCCTGCTGCAGCGGTTCCTGCACCTCGTCGCGCCGGGACAGCTCCGCGCTCCGGGCATGTGCGGCGACCCGATCGGCGTGCCTCGCGGCAAGTCCGATCAGCCCGGCCAGCACCGGTGCAGCGGTGTTCAGCGGCAGGTTCTCGGGGTCGGCCAGCAGCATGCCGCCCGCGACTGCACCGACCAGGAACGCCCAGCAAGCGAAGCCGGCCCACCCACCACGACGCCCGAGCGTGAAGGCGATCGGCCCGACGCTGAGCAGCATCCAGAGGCCGCCGTAGGGCGGTGCGGCCAGCAGCGCACCGCCGAGCCACAGCCCACCGAACAGCACCGCCGCGGCACCGGTCGACACGCGCCGGAGAAGCACCGTCGGCGCGATCACCAGCGTCGCCAGGATCCTCCCCGGGCTGGGCGCTTCACCGCCCAGCACGGGATAGGCCAGGGTCTCGGCCAGTGCCAGCAGGGTCGCCCCGATACCGAGCAGCAGGTCGGTTCGCGAGCGCGTCGGCACGGGTTCGGGATTCGGCTCGTCCGCCGCGGACTCGGCCTGCCGGAGCAGCCCGAGTTGCCGGCGAAGTTCGGTGGTGGCGGCCCGGGTCGCCGTGTGCACCTGCACGGCCGCGGCGCCGAGGTCGGCTCCGGAATTGCTCGCCAGGGCGACGATCTCGGTCAGTCGCACGCGCAACTCACGCTCGACGTCCGCGCCGAGCCGCTCGCGTTCGGACGCGATCAGCCGCTCCACGAACTCCTCGGCCGTCGCCTGCCCGGTGGCCCGGATCACCGTCCGTGCCGCCGCGGCCCGGGTGACGGAGCGTCCGGCGGTCACGGCCGCCGCACCCAGCACGGCGCCCATCGCGGTGAGGAAGAAGATCTCGGCGGTCCCGCCGGTCCGGCTGCCGAGCGCGGCACCACCCAGCGCGGCCCCGACGACGAGGGTCGCGGACAGCGGACGAGACCACGACATGCGATCAGGATACGGAGCCGCCCCCGTCGGCGTCGTCGTCCGAATTGATGACCCGGGAGACTGCCGCCCGGGCGACGCGTGCCCACGCATTGCCGCCGCACGCTGAACCCATGAAACCTGCACTGCGCCCCTGGCATTGGGCGGCCCTGGCCGCCAACCTCGGTCTGGCCGCGATCGCCCTCAACGACGCCGTCACCCACGCCCTGACCGGCCAGTATTCGGCGGCCTCCGGCACCTCCGGCAATGCCGTCGCGATCACGGTCAGCACGATCGTGCACGGCCTGGCCTACCTCGGCATCGTCGTGGTGCTGTGGCGGGAGGCCGACGCGTTCCGGGCGGCGAACCGGTTCGCCCGGGCGCTTCGCCCGATCTTGCTGGCGGCGTTCGGCTTCATGGGTTTGGCCATGCTCGGCGTCGAAACGTGGCGACGCCCGAGCCCGGGCGAATCCCAGGGCCTGGCCGCCGGCTGGGAACTCGTCGGCACCGTCATGTTCGCGGTGATGCTGCTCGGCTCTTGCCTGCTCGGGTTCGCGCTGCTGCGCAGCAACCCGCTGGGCATCGGCGGCCGCATCCTGCTGGGAATCCTCCCGGCCATCGGACTGGTGGTGCTGTTGGGCACGGTCGGATCGCCCTGGGAGCACCCCGGCTACATCGAACTCGTCCAGGGCGTCGGCATGTCGCTGCTCGGGGTCGGCGCGACCACTCGTCAACTGCCCAGAATGGACGCCGTGTCCGAGATCGTCAGCTGAGGCGGATAGAGGCCCATCACCTGCAGTGCGGCCGCGTTGTTCTCTGCGGTCGAGCCGGCGCAGGCGTCCGCGGCGATCACCGCGTAGGCGCCGGCGTCCGCGGCGGCCAGGGCCGTGGAGAGCACGCAGCAGTCGGTCGAGACGCCGGTCAGCACGACGCGCGGGGCATGGCCGACGATGGCTTCCATCTCCGGACCCCACTTGCCGAAGGTCGGCCGGTCGAGGGTCGGACGCGTAGTCAGGTCCTGGACGGCGGGCACCAGGTCGAAGATCGGGTCGGTCGGCGGACGGTCCGCGAACGGCCAGTCGGCGAAGTACTCGCCCCATGAGGTGTCCCGGTCGGCGGTGGGCAGCCAGCGGGTGATCAGCACCCGGTCGCCGAAAGCCGGTGCCAGCCGCCGGATATTGGCGACCGCGTCGTCGAAGAAGGGCGACGCCCAGTCGGAATCGGGTGCGGCGAAGATGTTCTGCGGGTCGATCACGACCAGCCAATGATCGAGGGCACGGAAGCCTGTAGAGGGGGTGTTCATGCGGTCTCCTGTGGTGGGTGTGCGCACTGCTTCGTGCGGCCAGGGATTGTCCATTGAACCACACGCTTCCGGCACTGGCTAGGGGTGATTCCGGAGCAGCACCAGTTCCTGGGTGGCTCGGGTCATCGCCACGTAGCGGTCGACGGCAGCCGTGATGCCCGATTCCGAATCGTCGTCGAACAGCAGCACCAGGTCGAATTCCAGCCCTTTCGCGTTCTGCGGACTCAGCGACATGACCCGTTCGGTGCCGGCGAATTCCGGGTCGCCGATGACGCAGGCGATGCCCTTGTCGTGGTCGTCCAGCCAGGCGCGCAGGATCGCGTCCCGTTCGGAGGCCGCCGCATGCCGCACCGGGACCCCGGCGCTGCGGATCGAGGTCGGCACCACGACGTCCGGGAGCGCGGCGGTGATCACCGGTTCGGCCGCCGCCATCACCTCGGCCGGCGTCCGGTAGTTGATGGTCAGGGTGGCGACGGTGACGTCGTCGAAGCCGACGCGTCGTAGCCGCTCAGCCCACGACTCGGTGAAGCCGTGCCGGGCCTGCGCCCGGTCGCCGACCACGGTGAAGCTGCGGGACGGGCAGCGGCGCAGCAGCAGCTGCCATTCGGCGTCGGTCAGCTCCTGGGCCTCGTCCACGATGACGTGCGCGAACGGGCCGGCCAGCGAGTCGAGGTGCGCGGACGGCAGCGCATCGGCCTGTACCAGGGCGTCGCGGATGCTGTCCCGGTTGAGCAGCTTGAGGCCCGACTCGGGATCGTCGTCGGCGGCCAGGATGTCCTCGACCACGTCGTCCATGTAGGCCCGGTCGGCGGCCTCCGCGGCCCTCCGGCGCCGGTTCCGGTCGGACGCCTCCGGGTCGCCGAGCCGGTGCCGCATGGCGTCCAGCAGGGGCAGGTCGGCGACGGTCCACGGCGATCCCTCGGGGCGTTTCAGGGCTCGGGCCTCGTCCGGGCTCAGCCAGGGCGCGCAGCGGCGCAGGTAGGCGGGCACCGACCACAGGTCGGCGACCAGGTCGGTCGGCTCCAGCAGCGGCCAGGCCCGCCGGACGGCGCGGCGCAGGTCCGCGTTCCGTTCCAGGGCGGCGCGCAGGGTCTCGGCGGGCACCTCCGGATCGGGGAAGTTGTCGATCAGGATCTCCAGCACCGTCTCCCAGACCTGGTCGTGGGCCTCGTTGTGCGGCGCGCCGGTGTCCACCGACTCGAAGGCCTCGACCCAGTCGGCCGGCCGCAGCCGGACGTCCGCCCACGGCGTCTCGACCACCAGGGTCGTGGTGGGTGGTTCCTCGTAGAGGGCGACCGCCGGCTCGACCGCCTCGACCATGCGTGCCGACGACTTCAGCCGGGCCGCCTCCGGATCGGGTTCGTCGACGGCGTCCGCACCCTCGGGCAGCAGGTCGCGCAGCGTGCAGGTCCGGACGCCCTCCTCCCCCAGGCCAGGCAGCACGTCGGCGACGTAGGCGAGGTAGGCCTCGTGCGGGCCGACGAAGAGCAGCCCGCCGCGGCGTCCGTTCAACCGGGGATCGGCGTAGGCGAGGTAGGCGGCCCGGTGCAGCGCCACCACCGTCTTGCCGGTGCCGGGACCGCCGTCGACCACCAGGGCACCGGACGAGCCGGCCCGGATGATGGCGTCCTGGTCGGCGGCCAGGGTGCCGAGCACGTCGCGCATCCGAGTCGTCCGGGATTCGCCGAGGCTGGCCAGGAAGGCCGATTCGGCGTCCAGGGCGGCGTGGGATTGCAGGCCGTCGGTGCTGAACACCTCGTCCCAGTAGTCGGTGACCCGGCGGTCGGTCCAGCGGTAGCGGCGCCGGCTGGCCAGTCCGAGCGGGTGGGCGTGGGTGGCGGCGAAGAACGGTTCGGCGGCCGGGGTGCGCCAGTCGATCAGCAGCTGGCGTCCGGAGCGGTCGGTCAGCCCGACGCGTCCGATGTAGGTCGGCTCGCCGCCGTCGGCGGGCACCATCCGGCCCAGGCAGGCGTCCTGGGTGAACCGGGTGAGCAGCCGCTGCCGGCCGCTCAGCCGGTGGATCTCCAGGTCGCGGTCGAGCGCCTGGCGGCCGCGGACCCCGCGGGAGCGGCGCAGCTCGTCCAGGCGTCCGGCGAGCTCGGTGAGCTGGTCGGCGACGCAGTCGGCGATCGCGGTCAGGTGTCGCTCGTCGGCGCCGATCAGCCGCGGGTCGGCCTTGGCGGCGAGGCGTTCGGGAAGGTTGAAGGCACTGCGCACAGGGGACATGGCCGACGATTCTGCTCCGGGGTGGGGGTCTTGCGGCAAGCCCCGGTATGGGTTATAGCTTGGAATTGCAGGGTCGTCAGAAATCGCCGGGTGTAGCGTCGCCGCTCATGGCACCGGGCTACACCCACGGACACGCCGAGAGCGTGCTGCGTTCCCATCGCACCCGCACCGCCGCCAATTCGGCGGCCTACCTGATCGGACGCCTTCGTCCCGGTCTGTCGCTGCTCGATGTCGGCAGTGGGCCGGGCACCATCACCGCCGACCTGGCCCGGCTGGTCGCTCCCGGACGCGTCGTCGCACTGGAGACCTCGGAGGAGATCGCGGCGCTGACCCGGGACGGTGTCGTTGCCGCCGGCGGGCCGGAGGTGGAGTGCCTGGTCGGCGACGTCCACGCCCTCGATCTGCCGGACGACTCGTTCGACGTCGTGCACGCCCATCAGGTGCTGCAGCATCTGGCCGATCCGGTGCGGGCGTTGCGGGAGATGGTGCGGGTCTGCCGTCCGGGCGGCGTTGTCGCCGTCCGGGACGGGGACTACGGCGGCTTCACCTGGTTCCCGGCCAGCCCCGGCCTGGACCGCTGGCGGGAGCTCTACAGCGCCGCGGCCAGGGCGAACGGTGGTGAACCGGACGCCGGACGCCACCTGCTCAGCTGGGCACACGCCGCCGGCTGCCGGCGGGTCACCGCGGCCTCCAGCACCTGGTGCTACGCCGACCCGGAATCGCGGGCGGCGTGGGGCGAGGGCTGGGCGGACCGCATCGTCGATTCGGCGATCGCGACGCAACTGGTGACCTCCGGGCTGGCGAGCGCGGACGAGTTGGCCGTGATCGCCGACGCCTGGCGCGATTGGGCGTCCCATGACGACGGCTGGATCAGTGTGCTGCACGGTGAATTGCTGATCGAGGTGTGAGAGGTTGTGCCCATGCAGGGAATCCGGCTGAGCACCGTCACGCTGGGCGCGTCCGACCCGGTGTCGCTGGCGCGGTTCTACGCGCGGCTGCTCGGCTGGACCCTGGGGCCGACCGACGACCCGACCTGGGTTGGGGTGCGGAACCCGGACGGCGGTGTGGGCATCGCCTGCCAACTGGAGAAGAATCACGTCCGGCCGACCTGGCCCGGTGCGCCGGGCGATCAGCAGATGCAGGTCCACCTGGAGATCGAGGTGGACGATCTGCAATCCGGACTGCAGCACGCCCGGCAATGCGGAGCCCGGATGGCCCGCTATCAGCCGCAGGCCAACGTCAGGGTCTGCATCGATCCCGCCGGACACCCGTTCTGCCTGTGGGTCGACGGCTGAACACGCGTGCCCGTCACTGTCGAACGCCGCCGCGACCCGCTGGCAGTCGAGCGAGTGCTCCGGACCCTGCCCGACTGGTTCGGCATCGAGGAGGCGCTCCTCGGCTACGTGGCAAAGGCGGAGATCCTGGAGTCGTTCCTGGCCGTCGACGACGGCGAGGTCGCCGGTGTAGCGCTCATCGAGCGGCATTTTCCGGAGTCCGCCGAGTTGGCCCTGATCGCGGTGAGTGCGCCGCTGCGCGCAACCGGTGTCGGCCGCGCGCTCGTCACGACGATTGAGGATCACCTGCACGCCGACGGCTGCGACTTCCTCGAGGTACACACGGTCGGCCCGTCGTTCGAGCATGCCGGCTACGCCGCGACGCGTGCCTTCTACCGCGCGGTCGGATTCGCGCCGATGCACGAGTTCGACGGATTGGATTGGGCGGGCCCAACCCTGGTGATGATCAAGTCATTGCACCCGGCATCGCGACCAACGCCGCAATCCCTGGACTGATCCCGGTACCCTTCGTCATCCCGGCGAATGCCGGGATCTCCCCACGCTCGGGATGACAAACTCTTCGTCATTTCCGGCACTCTTCGTCATCCGGGCACCCCTAGCCTCGATCCCGGTACCCTTTTGCCATCCCGGCGAATGCCGGAATCTCCCTGCGCCCGACCGTCCACCGAGATCCCGGGGCGATCCCGGGATGACGAGGGTTAGCAGAGGCTAGCTTGCGCCGGTGACCGCGGCGCCGCTATCCGGCGGGTTCTCGGAATCGTTGGTGCCGTCGCGGTCGTCGGTGTTTATCGACGAAGCGTGGCGGGATGATCTCGGGGATACCGTCGTCGGCGATTCTGATCTCCCATTGCAACTCTGAAGCCCGTTTCTTGTCGGGTTCGAGCAGATTGTGGTGATGTTTGCACAACAAGCAGAGATTGTGGAATGCTGTCAGCCCTTCATCGACCCAGGGGATGATGTGGTGGGCATCACAGTCGGCTGCTGGTCGGTCGCAGCCGGGGAAGACGCAGCCCCGGTCACGGATGTGCAGGGCATGCCGAATGGCTGGGGTGACGAGGCGTTCTTGGCGTCCGACATCCAGCGGCTCGGATGCCCCGCCCAGGATGATGGGGAGGATGCCGGCGTCGCAGGCGAACTGCCGCAACTGGCCGGGCGTAAGGCCGGTGCCGTCCACCAAGCCCGCGTGTGCGCAGTCGTTGAGCAGATCGTCGTAGTCGATCGTCACCACGACATGGGGGCGGTCGCCACCGTGTTTGGGTGCGACCTGCTGCACAGCGGCGCGACAGGCGAGCTCGACCAGGGCGTCAGCTTGGCGTTGTGGCCAGCTCGGCTGCTCCACCCCGGATCCCGCAACTCCAACGCTGTCCGGTGCAGGTGCTGCGCGATGGCATCAATCTGCGCCTGGAGTAGTGCTGCATCTGCTGTGGGTAGAGAGCCTTTGATCAGGGTGGAACCGTGACCGTTGTCGGTGAAGGTGAGATGTCGATCCCGTCGGGCGTCGCGTAGGTCGCGGGCGATGCGTTCGGCTTCGGCTTCTTCCGCAACCTCGGGTGCCACCACTTCGAGGAGGTGCCGGGAGAGGCCGGCGAGGTCCTGGCTGTCGAACGCGTCACAGAACCCCACCATCGTCGCCTGCGCCTCGGCTTCAGCCTGGACACCAAGGTCGGTGGGCAGCTTCCGCAACACCTGCGTCACGGCGGCAGCTTGCCGGTCATTCAATCGGCCCTCGATGAGCGCCTCACCGATCTGGCCGAACCGGTGCAGATCCTTGGCTTGGTGCAGCATGGCGGAGGCTTGCTTGCGGGTGTAGCGAAGCTCACCCGCCAACCAACTGACCGTGGGTACGCCGTAGGCGGTCATCGCAGCCTCGGACCGATCAACAGCACCCAACACGGTGTGGATCACACCCGCGATCCGGGACTGGACCTGCAGCAGCTCCGTCACCAGATCGAGTTGCTTCCGATCCGGCAACAACACCACATCGTCCAGGTCAATGTGGTCGAGCAGGCCAGTCACAGCAGTGGCGAACTCTGCTGCCGTGACCGCGCCTGCCGTGTGGTTCATGACAACAACGCTAAACGCCGCCACTGACAGTTTCCGCGCCAGCAGCGACCCTGACGATGCCGTTTTTCAACGGACAACACCTTCGCTGGTTTCGGACAACACTGGGACAACACCTCAGCAGGCCGAGCCGTTCAGGTGCGCTGGTGGAAGATCCCGGCATTCGCCGGGATGACAGGCTCTGGCGATAAAGGACGGAACCCGTCGCCTCATTTGTTCCTGCAGTACTCCGACCAACGGGTACGGGAGCGACTGGCGCTTTGCAAAGCGGCAGTGACACGCGAAGGCGCTACTCACCTGGGAGCAGATGGTATCGGGCTGCTTCAGCGACGGAGTGGACCGGAAAGGAACCGTCCCCTCGTGCCACTCGTGCCACTAGCTCGACTGGCGGGGAGAGTGGACCGAAAAGAACCGTCCCCCTCGTCCCAACGGGGGTCTCGACAAGCTCGACCACCGACGGCGAACGAAATAGCTTCACCGGCTGCTGGCTTCGGCGTCCAGTAGGCCGATCACCCCCAGCACCGCGGCTTCGATCACCTCGTCCAGCCAGTCCGGGACGGCGCCTCCGACGTACGGCCGGACCAGGCCGTACGGCAGTTGCCGCGACGCGATCATGCCCAGCCGGGAGCGGCGCGGGGTCAGTCGGCCCCAGCCGCGGCGCAGGCACGCCGCCAGAGCGGCATCAGCAGCGTCGTTGATCTGGCGGACGCGGTCGGCCAGTCCGGACGGCGCCGCAGCCAGCAGTTCCGGCTGCCGGTAGAGGGTCAGCGCCAGCGCGGTCGCAGGCTTCTTTCGGCAGAACCGGGAGACGTGTAGCGCCGATTGCAGCAGGGCGTCGCGGGCATCCTCCGCTTCGGACGCCGCCAGCAGGCCGACGTGGAACTCCTCGATCGAGCGCAGCCAGAGCCTGGCCATCAGGTGTTCCCGGGACGGGAACCGGTGGTAGATCGATCCGACCGGCGCACCGAGGGCCGCCGCGATCTGCGCGATCGACGCCGCCTTGCCGTGCGAGGCCACCGCGGCACGGGCTGCGTCGAGGACGTCGTCGTCGCTGAACTTCGCGGGTCTTGCCACGGCACCGATGGTAGGGCACATTTGTGAGCATGAAATCTAGAACGCATCCTCTAAAACTCGAGACGCTGGCTGACGGGTTGCCCGGCGCACCCTTCCGCGAACGGCACGACCGGGTGATCGACGCTTCGCCGGCCCGGGTCTGGGATGCCCTGCTGGCCTTGCGCTGGGGCGATCTGCGACTGACCGCACCGCTGCTGGTCGTCCGTGGCTTGGCCGCCCCCCGCGCCGGACGCCGCTCGGTGTTGCGCGAGGGACCGGTGGTCGCCGTCCAGGTGGAGCCCGAGGTGCGCTGGGTCGGCGTCCGGATCGGTCAGCCGTGGCGACCGGTTCCGACGTTGGCTCCTGACCCCGCCGGACTGGAGGAACTGCGCGCGTTCGGAGAGCCGGGCTGGCTGAAGTTCGGCATGGAGTTCGTGCTGCAGCCGCTCGCCGACGGCCGGACGGTGCTCACCACCACGACCCTGTGTGAGGCGACCGACCAGGCTGCGCACCGGAAGTTCGCCCGTTACTGGCGGCTGATCGAGCCGTTCAGTGGGCTGATCCGGATCGACATGCTCGCCGCCGTGGCCCGCCGCTGCCGAGGCGCTTAGCCAAACCTTAAGAACACTCCGGCCTCGGGCTTAACCCGGGGCCGAAACGATCGGCGCCATGACGATCGGAGTTCGCGCCGCACGCCGGGTGCGGCAGGTACGGGCACTGGCCTGCCTGACCATCCTCGCCGTGACTGCGCTGGCGATGACCTGGCTGGCGGGGTTGTGGGCACCCGCGGGCGAGGCCAGCGGTCAGGACAAGAACAACAAGAACGGCCTTCGCACCGTGCTGCTGGTCAACGCCGACCATCCGCTGCCGGACGACTATCAGCCGCCGAAGCTGGTCAAACTGGCCGGCACCGTTGCCGTCTCGGGGTCCGGGGTGACGGTGGCGTCCGAGGTCGCCGAACCGTTGCGCAACCTCGTCGCAGCAGCCAAGAAGGCCGGCCTGACCAGGCTGTACGTCGCCAGCGGCTACCGCACCCCCGCCGAGCAGCGCAGGTTGTGGCAGCAGGCCGAGGACAAGTCGTACGTGCAGCGTCCGGGCCACAGCGAACATCAGACCGGCCTGGCGGTCGACCTGGCCGATCTCCGGGTCGGCGACGGCGAGTTCGGCGACAGCCGCGCCGGTCGCTGGCTGGCCGACAACGCCTGGCGGTACGGGTTCGTGCTGCGCTACCCGCCGGGCAAGGAGAAGCTGACCGGAATCTCCTACGAACCGTGGCACTACCGCTATGTCGGCCGCGCGGTGGCCCGGACGTGTCACGATCGGGGTCTGGTGCTGGAGGAGTATGTGATGCAGCCATGAACGACGAGGTTCGCACGACCGGGCACACCATCCTGGTCTGTGACGACGACGCCGACATCGTCCGCGCGTTGCGGATCTACCTGAGCGGCGAGGGCTACGACGTGCTGTCGGCGTTCGACGGTGCCGAAGCCGTCGAAACCGTGCGCTCCCACACCGTCCATCTGGTGCTGCTGGACGTGATGATGCCCGGGCTGGACGGCATCGGCGCCGCCGACCGGATCCGCCGCGAGTCGAACGTGCCGATCATCTTCCTGTCGGCCAAGGGCGAGGAGTCCGACCGGATCCTCGGCCTGCACGCCGGCGCCGACGACTACATCGTGAAGCCGTTCTCGCCGGCCGAACTGTTCGCCCGGATCCGGTCCGCGTTGCGCCGCTACACCCGGCTGGGCGGCCTGGTCGCCGACGACGCCGGCCGGGCCTGGCGCACCGGCGGCCTGGAACTGGACGACGACCGCAAGACGGTTCGGGTGAACGGCGCCCCGGTGACGCTGACCGCATTGGAGTTCGGCATCCTGCGGCACCTGATCGCCCACCAGGACCGGGTGTTCTCCTCGGCTCAGATCTACGAGGCGGTGTGGCGGGAACCCGCCTACGACCCGGGCCGGACGGTGGCGGTCCACGTCCGGCACATCCGCGAGAAGATCGAGGCCGATCCCGGCCGGCCGCGCTACCTGCGGGTCGTGCACGGCCTGGGCTACAAGGTGGTGGCGCTGCCATGAGACGCACCATCGGCTTGTCCTGGATCGCCGTCGCCGGCTTCGCCGCGGCGTCGGTGGGCCTGATCACGGTGCTGTACCAAGGGGTGCAGCCGTTCAACTACTACGGACGCCGCTTCGGGTTCACCCGTGTCCTCCCGGACGCCACCGCCGGCATCGCGCTGTTCGTGGCCGGGACGGCGCTGGCCACCGCGATCTGCCTGTTCGACGCTCCGCGGATGGCCCAGCGCCGGATGCACCGGCTGGACTGGTTCTTCGCCCTGGTCGGCGTGCTGGCGATCTGGGCCCTGGTCGCCGGCTTCTTCGAGAGCGGCCGGGACCGTTGGGTCTGGCATCTGGCGTGCCTGGCGGTGCTGGCGGCGTCCGGCTGGTACCTGTGGGCGACCGCGGTGATCCGGCTGCGGGCCGGCACGCTGGCGCAGACGATCTTCTGGCCGAAGGTGTTCCGCACCCTGCCGCTGAGGCAGTTCGCCGGCATCTTCGTGCTGGCCGTGGTGGTGATCGCGACCCTGGTGCTGGTCGCCGGCGCCCAGTCCGCGATCCAGTCCGCGATCCGCGCCGACCCCTACTACGACCTGCGGCTGTCCTGGTGGCTGTTCTCGGAGTGGGGCACCAAGGTCGGCCTGGCCGGGCTCACCCTGGTCACGGTGGCGGTGCTGTGCCGCAGCATCCTGTCGATCACCGCCGCCAAGGAGGCGGCCGTGGAGGCCCGGCTGCGGGAGGAGCGGTTCCGGGCCGAGCTGATCACCAACCTCACCCACGACCTGCGCACCCCGCTCACCTCGATCGTCAGCTACGTCGACCTGATCGCCAAACTCGACCTGCCCGAGCCGCGGCTGACCGAGTACACCGGGGTGCTGACCCGCAAGGCGGACCGGCTCAAGGGCCTGATCAACGACCTGCTGGACGCCTCCCGGGCCAGCGCCGGCAACCTGCCGGTGCGGCTGCAGCCGATCGGCATCACCGAGATCCTGAGTCAGGTGGCCGGTGACTTCGACGACGCCCTGACCGGACGCCGGCTGACCTGGATCGGTCCCCCGCCGTCCGGCGAGCTCGTCTGGGCGGACGGCGAGCACCTGTGCCGGGTGCTGGAGAACCTGGTCGGCAATGCCGCCAAGTACGCCGCGCCGGGCAGTTGCGTGCATGCCGAACTGGACCGTTCGCCGCACTGGCTACGGCTGCGGATCGCGAACCGCACCGTCGAACCGCTCACCGTGCGACCTGGGGAGTTGACCGCCCAGTTCGTCCGCGGGGACGCGTCCCGGAGCAGCGAGGGCAGCGGACTGGGCTTGTTCATCGCCGACCGGCTGACCGGCCTGATGGGCGGACGGCTCACCGTCACCGTCGATCAGGACCGGTTCACCGCGGCCGTCGAGCTTCCCGTCGCCGCGGCACTGCCGGAGCCGGTCAAGCGGTGACGTCGGCCACCGGGGCGCCGGTGAGCCGGACCAGGTCGTCCGGGGTGAGCCGGAACACCGCGTGCGGATGGCCGGCGGCGGCCCAGATCACGTCGAAGCGGAACAGCTCGGTGTCGATCAGTTCGACGCTGGGGTTGGCGTGCGCGACCGGCGAGACACCGCCGATCGAGAAGCCGGTGACGGCCTTGACGAAGGCGGCGTCCGCGCGGGCCAGTTCGCCGACCTTCGCCGCCACCTTCGACTCGTCCACCCGGCGGTCGCCGGAGGTCATCACCAGCACCGCGGCGTCGTCGGAGCGGCGCCGGAAGATGATGCTCTTCACGATCTGGCCGAGCTCCACGCCGAGCGCGTCGGCGGCGTCCTGGGCGGTGCGGGCCGAGTCGGCCAGCAGCATCGGGGCGTGCGGGTGGCCGAGTTCGGCAAGTCGGGCGGAGACGCGTTGCGCGCCATCGGGCAGAACGGAGGTCATGACCCCATCCTGCCCGACGATCCGGGCTCGGCCCGGGTGAGTTCTTCCAGCAGCTCGATGGCGTGCCGGTACCGGCGTCCGGTGGCGCGGGTCATGCCGAGCTCACAGGTGCGGTTGGAGGAGAGGTGGTCGTCGAAGCGCCCGGCCCGCACCTCGGCCGCCTCGCGGGCGGTGGCGGACGCGGTCAGTTCCGGGTGCAGCAGGCCGCGATCGCCGGCGAACGCGCAGCACCCGGCGTCGAACGGGATCACCACCTCGTCGGCGCAGGCGGCGGCCACCGAACGCAGCTGCTCCACGTCGCCGGCGTGCCGGTCGGAGCAGGTCGGGTGCAGCACCACCCGTCCGAGCCGGCGCGGCACGCTCAGCGCAGGCAGCAGCCGTTCGTTGACGAACCGGGTGGAGTCGATCACCGTGAGCCGGGCCACCTGCTCGGCCAGGGCCGTCTCGCCGCCCAGCTCCAGATCGTGGGCCAGCTCGTGCAGGCCGTGGCTGCAGGAACTGGCCTCGCAGACCACCGGCAGGCGTCCGTCCTCGCTGGCGCGGAGCAGGGACGTCGCGGTCCGGACGGCCATCGCAGCCGCCCCGTCCACCAGCCCTTTCGAGCGCCACACCGTCCCGCAGCACAGCGACGGCAGCTCCTCGGGCAGCCGGACGCCGAGGCCGGCCCGTTCGCACAGCGCCAGGAAGGCGCGGGCCGGA
The DNA here is from genome assembly GCF_047607385.1 of Micropruina sp. GTDB lineage: Bacteria > Actinomycetota > Actinomycetes > Propionibacteriales > Propionibacteriaceae > Micropruina. The sequence goes on along the minus strand of NZ_JASGDE010000208.1, from coordinate 23,362 downwards.
CCGGGCGCGCCGGCATCGGACGGCTCGAACAACTCCCCCATGCAGGACGCGAAGAACACCACCTCGGCCGGCTCGGACCCGCCCGGCAGCTTCGCCCGCGCCTCGCCGGGACCGGGCAGGTCGTCGCCGGCCCGCGGCACCAGGTCGGTGGGCAGCACCCGGCGGACGGTGTCGGTGACCGCGCCCAGCACGCTGCCGGGAAGCGTGTCGGCGACCGCCAGGGCGGCCCGCAGCGTGGTCAGCGTCGGCTTCCAGTGCTCGGCCAGGCCGACGCCGATGCGCTGCGCCGCCTTCGGCTGGGCGTCGCGGCGGTGCTGCTTCATGAACACCCCGGTGTCGATGCTGACCGGGCAGGCCAACAGGCACAACGAGTCGGCCGCGCAGGTCTGCACCGCCGCGTAGGAGTAGTCGGGTTCGACCCCGGGAACCCCGGCGGCGACGTCGCGCAGCAGGGCGATCCGTTGCCGGGGGGTTGTGGTGACGTCCTTGCTGGGGCAGCTGGGCTCGCAGTAGCCGCACTCCACGCAGCGGTCGACCAGCGGATCGACCAGTTCCGGACGCTTCAGGTCGCTCAGATGGGCCTGCGGGTCGGTGCTGATGATCACCCCCGGGTTGAGCACCTGATCGGGGTCGAGCAGCTGCTTCAACGCACGCATCACGCCGTACAGCTCGCTGCCGTACTGGCGCTCGACGAACGGCGCCATGGCGCGTCCGGTGCCATGTTCGGCCTTGAGCGAGCCGTCCACGCCGAGCACCAGGTCGACCAGTTCCTCGGTGAACGCGGCCAGCGTCGTCACCTGCGCGGGGTCGCGCAGGTCGGGGTCGATCATGAAGTGCAGGTTGGCGTCCTTGGCGTGCCCGAAGATCACCGCGTCGCGATACCCGTAGCCGGCGCACAGTTCGCCGAGCCCGGCGACGGTCGCGGTGAGGGCCGGCATGGGCACCACGATGTCCTCCAGCAGGGCCGTCGAACCGGGGCGCCGGGCGCCGGCGACCGCGGTGTACAGGCCCTTGCGCACCTGCCACGAGCGGGCCCGGATCTGCGGGTCGGCGGAGAACGCCGCCGGACGCCTCAGTGCGGTCAGGCCGTCCAGCCGGGCCACCACGGCGCTCAGGTCGGCGACCCGTCCGGCCAGTTCGTCGGCGTCGGCGCCCTGGGCCTCGACCAGTAGCGCGGTGTGCTGCCGCACCTTGAGCTCGCGCAGCGCCTCCAGCGGGTTGGGCAGCGCCTGCGCCACCCGCAGCGAGGCGGCGTCCATCAGTTCGGCGGTGCGGGCACCGGCCCCGACCAGGTCGGGCAGGGCGTCGGTGGCCTGCGCGATGGTGTCGAAGACCAGCAGCGCGGTGGACGCCTTCGGCAGCAGCGGGACGGTGTGGAAGGTGGCCGAGGCGATGAAGCCGAGGGTGCCCTCGGAGCCGACCATCAGGTGGGCCAGGATCTGCACCGGGTCGTCGAAGTCGAGGAACGAGTTCAGCCCGTAGCCCATGGTGTTCTTCATCGAGAACTGGTGGGCGATCCGGCGCACCGAGTCGGGGTTGCCGCGGACCCGGTCGCGGAGCCGGGCCAGCCCCTGCCACAACTCGGGTTCGACGGCGCGCAGCTGCGCGTCGGCGTCCGGGGCGGCGGTGTCGACGACGGTGCCGCTGAGCAGCACGATCTCCAGCCCGGCCAGCGTCCGGTAGGTGTTCTGGGTGGTGCCGCAGGCCATTCCGGAGGAGTTGTCGGCGACCACGCCGCCGATGGTGCAGGCGATCTCGCTGGCCGGGTCGGGGCCGAGGATGCGGCCGTAGGGCGCCAGCCGGGCGTTCACCGCGCGGACGGTCGCCCCGGGCTGGCAGCGCACCCGGGCGCCGTCGTCCAGCACCTCGACCGAGCGGAAACCGCGCCGGGTGTCGATCAGGACGCCGTCGCCGCCACCCTGTCCGGACAGCGAGGTGCCGCCGGAGCGGAAGGTGACGCCGACCCGGTGCGCCCGGGCCACCGCGACCGCGCGGGCCACGTCGGTGGTGCCGGCGGCCAGCACCACCGCCTGCGGGCGGAGCAGGTAGTGCGAGGCGTCGTGGGCGAAGCGGGAGAGGTCGATGGCGCGGTCGGTGACCGCATCGTCCCCGATGGCCCGGCGCAACTCTTGCACGAAGGCGGTGTCGACCATGGTTGCTCCTTTGCAATGGTCTGACCATAGAAACGTAAGACGGCCGATGGTCAGGTGTCAAGCGGTACTGGCAGAATGGGTCGGTGGCATCCAAGACCGGGCCGGCTCGCATCGACTGGCAGCCGATTCCGCGTACTCGCGCGTACGAACTGGTGATCCGGCAGATCGAGGAGCAGATCCTGGCCGGCGCGCTGCACGTCGGCGACCAGTTGCCCGCCGAACGCGACCTGGCCGCCCGGCTGGGCGTCAGTCGCGCCGCCGTCCGCGAGGCGATGCGGGCGATGGAGGCTCAAGGCGTGGTCCGCTCCGGCGTCGGGGTCGGGCCCGACAGCGGCACCTTCCTCACCTCGATGCCGAGCAAGGCGCTCACCCAGTTCCTGCGGCTGCACATGGCGCTGGCCAACTTCCCGATCGACGACGTGGTCGAGACCCGGATCATGCTGGAGCGCTGGAGCGCCCGGCTGGCCGCGCGGCAGGCGTCCGCCGACGATCTCGCCACGATGAGCACCCTGCTCGACGCGATGGATTCCGAGAGCGCCGACATGCGGGCCTTCAACGAACTCGACACCGACTTCCACGTCGCGCTCGCCGACGCCGCCCACAACACCCTGATCACCGAGATGACCACCGCCATCCGGCACTCGATGCGTTCGATGGTGCTCGACTCGTTCCGGGAGCACGGCGACTGGCCCACGCTGTCCGCCCGGCTGCACACCCAACACCGCGCGATCTACGACGCGATCGCCGCCGGTGACCCGCAACGCGCCGCGGACGCCGTCGAAGAACATCTGCGCAGCGCCGCCGCCACCCTGGGCTGGAGCACACGCGCCGACTGAACCTGCCGCCACCGGCGGGGCTGAGGCCGCCGGCAGGCTGGGCGGGGATTGAGTATTCCCCGGCGACCCTGGGACACCTGCCTGACGTTGCGGCAGCGGTGATTGCGGGCCGCCAAGTCCCGACAAGCCAAGCCCTCCCGCCGGGATTCGACGCTCTGGTGATCAGCGTCGCCGGCCGGACCCATGGAACGCACGACCCCCCGAACTCAACATTGACCACCCTGAGAAGTCGATAAATAGTTCGCTCCGGGGATGGTCGGGCTCAGGCCCAGCGGGCTAAGGTGTTGAAACGCTACATTCAGCGTTCAGACAAGGGAGGCAATCTGCCATGAGGCACGCCCTCGCCGTTGCGCTATTCATCGCGGCTCTTATCGGTGGCACTTTAACCTCCGGCCCAAGCACTGTTCAAGCGCAGACTCCTCAGGTGCCGCTGACCCTCTTCTCCCCAGCACAACTCGAGGATCTGACGACGTTCGCGCGTCAAAACAACCGAGCCCTTTCCGACGTCGCAGCCCAGTTTTATCGAGTGGATCAGTTCGAAGAACTCGTCGATCGAGTTCGCTCACGGTACCCGCGCGACCTGGTTGCAGCCGAATGGGGTGTGGGATCTGGCATCATCTACATCCACCATGGCGTCGAAGCTGGCGTTGCAGCAATGACTCGGGGTGTGGCTGACATTCTCCAAACGCGCACCAACGGAAGCCCCGGTGAGCAGGATCAACAGTTGCTTATTTCCGGCGTCAAGGACTTCCTTCAGAAAGTCGGGGTGCGGCGACACGAAATCTGGTTCGACCATAGGACCAATGGCGTCAATGCGGCCGTACCCAGCGAAAGGCGTCCATCCCTGGAGGCGTCCATCCCCGATACCCTTATAAAGTCTCTCGCCGCACATGGCACCTCCCTGAGGCTAGTGGACGGCACTTCGGCAGAATTTGCGGCCGCGAAGGGGGGCATGGTCTACTCCGGTTGCACCGGTGCATTTATCGTGAAGGCTGGCTCGACTCGTGGCATCTCGACGGCCGCACACTGCTCGAGTAAGCCATCGTCATACGATGGTAACACCCTTGGCTCCTCGTCGGCTTTATCTGATCGGGACGTGAGATGGACACGCTTCTCTTCGGGATCCTCTAGCAACATATTTCAGTACACGGCAGGAGGCTACCGGACAGTTACATCGTCAGGTAATCCGACCGTAGGCAGCTTGGTCTGCAAGTATGGGAAGGTCACGGGGTACTTCTGCACATCTGTCCTAGCCGCAGGCCAGACATATAATGGTTACTCGTCCATCTACAAGACCAGTTCCGGAAGCGTCCAACCCGGCGACTCAGGAGGCCCCTGGTACTACGCCAACAAAGCGTTCGGAGTTACATCAGGGCGCGTATACTCTCCCAGCAATCCATCATTCACGACCAATGATTTATTCAGTGGCGTAGGCTCATTGAACCTGCTCGGCGTTGTAGTGGTCACATCCTAAGCTACTCACTGAGATGATTCACCGCAAACGTCCGTCCGCCTGGATTCTCTGCGTCGGTCTCGGCGCTTTGGTGGCGGCGACGATCTGGTTTGCATTCCGATCCCAGTCATCGATACCGACGGAGTTGTCGGTAAAAGTCACGGACGGCGGTATCAACTATCTCAGCAATCCCGGAAAGTTCGGGGACGCGATTCGACATAACGGAGTCTTCGAAGTTCTCAGCGATCGCTGCCTTTACGTTCGAATCCAGGATCAATCGGACGAAGACGGCAGACTGTATCTTGCCGCAATCGGCGCCACATCGACCGTGAATGAACATTCCGTGCAGCGCGGCGACCTCAAATACCTGTTGGGTCAACTCGCCGCGTTCGAGAAGTCTGAGTTGGTAGGCACGGTGCCCGCAAGCTACTTCGACACTTGCACGCTCTCCAACGAGGTGTACGCGCTGGAATTGGCTACATGAGTGGCTCGCCCCGCGAGGACGTGACCAGCCGCGGGCAAGTCCGGACAGCCACGGGAGTATTTCCCCAGCGACCGCGGAGCACCTATCGGTAGTTCCGCCCGAGGGACGCAGGAGGAAACATGCCCGTACCGCGCGACGACGCCGCCATCGACCGCCTGACCACCGTGCTCGGCCAGGGCCATCACGACCGGCCGGACGAACTGGTCGACTACCACGGCTACGACGTGCACGAGCCGGAGGGCTGGCTGTGGCACGAGCCGCAGGACCAGCCCCCGCTGCAACAGCCGGACGCCTACGACCTAGCCGACGCGCTGCCCGGCGCCCGGCTGCACGAAGCACCCGGCCCAGTGCTGGACAGCAGCGGCGGTTCGGCCCCGTTCACCGCCGAGCAGCAGGAGTACTGCCGGCGCAGCCTGGACGTCACCATGAAGGGCGGCACCACCAGCGCCGTGATCTATCCGCTGGCGCTGTGCGAACTGGCCCGGCACTTCCGGTTCCGCAATCTCGGCGGGGCCTCCGCCGGCGCCATCGCGGCGTCCCTGGCGGCGGCGGCCGAACTGGGCCGCACCCGCCGGGCGTCCGGGGCGAGCACGGACGACGCCCGCGACGCCGAGCAGGTCGCCCAGGGACGCCTCCGGCAGGGCTTCGCCGGCCTGGCCGACGTGATCGCCTGGGTGACCCAGCAGGACCGGCCCCAGGCGGCGGACGAGTACCGGCTGGTGCAGCTGTTCAAGCCCACCCTGGCCGGACTGCCACTGTTCCGGGTGCTGGCGGCCGCGATGCGGAAGCAGTACGTGCGGGGTGCGCTGCTGTTGTTGGTCAGCCTGGACGCCAAGGTGCTGGCGCTCACCCTGGTGCCGTTCGTGCTGGCGCCGCTCGGCCTGTCGGCGTCGGCGCCGTGGCGCTGGGGCGGCAGCTGGTCCAGCCCCGGCAATTACGCCTGGTCGGTGCTGCTGCTCTGGCTGGCGTTCGGCTGGGTGATCCCGCTGCTGGCGCTGTGGCTGACCCGTCCCCGCCGCAAGCCGCCGCGGACCCGGACCGGTTTCGAGCCGCCGGTCGCCGTCCAGCCGCCACCGGTCGAGCCGCGTCCCTGGCTGACCACTCTGGCGCTGACGGTGCTGGCCGCGGTGGGCTGGGTGCTGGCCGCCCTCTACGCGATGGGCGGGACCGGGCTGCTGCTGAGCATCGTGTTCCTGGTGGCCGAGGTGACCTTCGTGGTGATCGGTTTCGGGATCGGCATCCTGCTGTTCTCCACCACGGCGAAGAAGCACCGCTTCGGGCTGATCGGTGGTTCCGGCGCCGCCGTCGACTCCCACACCTGGCGGGGGCGGCTCGCCGCGCTGCTGGACAGCGCGACCGGCATCCTGCCGCCCAGCACCGTGCAGGGCAACCTGACCGACTGGCTGAGCGACGCCCTGGCCGACCTGGCCGGGCTCGGTTCGGACCAGGTGCTGCGGTTCGGGCACCTGTGGTCGGGCGGCGACTACGTCCCCGGTGACCCGACCGGGATCGGGCGCCGCGCCGCCCACAACCCGCGGCTGCGGTCGATCAACCTGGAACTGATGAGCACCGAGCTGATCCGCCGGGCGCCCTACCGGTTCCCGCTGCCGGCGGCGGAGTCGGCGTCCGAGCAACTCTGGTTCGACCCGGCCGATCTGGCCGGCCTGGTGCCGCAGCGAGTGATCGACGCGATGACCGCCGGCGCCGCACCGCGTCCGGTGCGCTCACTGGCCACCGGAACCGAGGTCGCCCTGTACCCGTTCCCGCAGCCCTGGGACCTGCCCGTGGTGTTCGCCACCCGCGCCTCGGTGGCGTTGCCGGCCCTGCTCCAGGCCGTCCGGCTGTACGAGCTGCGCGAGGGCGCTGCCCCGGTGCGCACCGAGTTCGGGGCCCGGCTGGCCCGGCCCGGCGGTGCGGAACTGCGCTGGCCGGGTGCCGCCGGGACCGCTCCGGTGGCGCAGGAACTGTGGCTGACCGACGGCGGGGTGACGTCGAACTTCCCGATCCACCTGTTCGACTCGCCGCTGCCGTTGTGGCCCACGGTCGGGATCGACCTCGGTTCGCATCCGGCCGGCGCCGATCACCAGGACGTCTACCTGTACGGGGACGCCGGCGCGATGAAGGAGCTGGGCACGCCGCTGGGTGGGTCGATGAGCAGCTTCATCAGCGCGATCCTGGGCACCGGGCTGCAGTGGCGGGACACCGCGCAGCTCTCCATGCCGGCGTTCCAGGCCCGGATCGCGGTGGTCCGGCAGCGCAGCTACGAGGGCGGCAACAACCTGCTGATGACCCGCGACGACATCGCGTCGCTGGCGTTGCGCGGCGTGGTCGCCGGCATGCGGCTGCGCCGCCGGTTCGCCAGCGACGCCCAGTGGCAGCGTCAGCAGTGGCTGCGGCTGCGGGTGGCCGGGGACAGCCTGGTCAAGCTCACCGACCGGCTGCGGGTGTCGCTGCGCGAGCAGACCTACACGGCCCTGGTTCCGGACGATCCGGGACGCCGGCCGCTGGACGAACTGGACGCCCTGGGCGTCCGGCTGACCGACCAGGCCGACCCGAATCCGCCCCAGGCCACCCCGGACTCACCGGAGCTTCCGGTGGACTGGTACCGGCCGGAGTCGGCGGCATTCTTCGCCGAGCTGGCCTCGATGCTGGACCCGGCCCGGCGCAGCACCGTGGACGCCGCCGTGCTGCGGGACGGTGCACCGTGGCCGCCGGCCGAGCTGCGTCAGGTCCCGCGGGACTGACGGCGGCCGCTACTGGATGCCGCCGGCCTGCACGGCCCGGACGGCGTCCAGGGCGGCCGGGTCGCCGTCCGCCTCGGGTTCCGGCCCGCGGCCCCACAGCCAGCGATCGACCGCCTCGGCGGTGCCGGCGAACCCGGCGTCCGGCGGCAGGTCGGTGACCCGGACGATGCCGGGCTGGTCGTAGCTCTTCCCGGATTGGCCGACGCCGCGCCAGCGTCCGGGCCGGACCAGCACCGTCCGCTCCACGTCGGTCAGGGTGAGGGCGACCACCGCGTCGGAGGGGGCGAACTCGAAACCCGGCAGGGTGCCCCACCAGGCGAACATCACGTCGATGGCGTGCCGGACGCCGTCGACGGCCACCTCGGGGTCGATCGGGGTGGGCGTCCGGCCGGCCACCAGTTCGGCGTCCAGGCGGTGCATGACCGCCTCGTGCAGCTGCATCCGGCGGGTGAACCCGACCGTCTGGTCGGTGTCGAACCATGACCAGGCCGGCTGCTCGTCGACCCGCTTGTCGAGTTGCTCGATCAGGGCGTCGGTTTCGGCGTCCAGCAGCGCGACGGTGCCGGCGAGGTCGCCGGGACGGGCCGGCTTCTCCCCCTGGATCGCCTCGGCGTCAGCGTCGGCGAGCACCCCGGAAGCCAGGATCCGCGCCCAGAAGCCGTGCACCTCGGTGAGATGCCAGAGCAGGTCGGCGGCCGTCCATTCCGGGCACGTCGGCACGGCTGCGGCCGGATCGGCGGCCGTCACCGCCTCGACGAAGCGCTTGGTCTCGGCCTTGATCACCGTTGAGTGGTCGAACATCTTCTCGACCATACGTCAGGGCCTGACACCATGGGGTGGTGACCCCACCCGCCTCCTCCCCCCGTCCACTCCCCGGTGTCGGCTCACCACTCGCCGCGGCGCTGTTCGCCGGCGGGCTGGTCGGGCTGATCTGGTGGGCGATGGTCGGCACCCGGCGCGGTCAACGGCTGGACGCGCTGGCTTTGGAGGGCTCACACATCGGCGCCTGGCGGGTGGACGCCCAGGCCGACCAGTTGCTGTCCACAGTGTCGGTGCCCACGGTGGCGGCGATCATCGTGGCGGTGCTCGCGATCGGCATGGTCCGGGGACGCTGGGTGGCGGCCCTGGCCGCCGCGACGGCCGTGGCCGGGGCCAACCTCACCACCCAACTGCTCAAGTACCGGATCTTCCAGCGCGACGACCTGCTCGACTACGGCGCCTGGAACGGCACCAACACGCTGCCGTCGGGACACACCACGGTGGCGGCCGCCGCCCTGGTCGGGCTGATCCTGGTGGTGCCGCCGACACTGCGCTCGCTGACCGCGGCGGTGGGCACCCTGGCGGTCTCCGCCTACGGCCTGGCCACCCTGGTCAACCAGTGGCATCGCCCCTCGGACGTGGCGGCGGCGATCCTGGTGTCCTGCGCCTGGGGCTACCTGGCGGTGGCGGTGATCCGGCTCGCCGAGCGGACCGGACGGCGCCGCGACGCCGCGCACTCCCCCGGCGCGATGTCGGTGATCCTGGTCGCGCTCGGCATCTGCGGGGTGGCGCTGACCGTGGCCGCCGGTTTCCTCGCCTGGGACGGCTCCCCCGACGCCGGCGACCGGACCACGGCGCTGATCGCCTACGCCGGCGGCATCGCCGCCCTGGCCGGCACCTGCTGCGGCGGCCTCGGCGCCCTGCTGCGGCTGCTGGACGCCACCCGTCCGCTACCCCACAAGCGGGAACGGGTCGAACTGGGCGACGTCGGAGCTACTGCGCCGGCGCCAGTGAAGGAACAGCCGTCAAGCTGAACCGATCGAACAGATCTAGGCAGCTCCGCCCCACCCTTCAATCCGACACCAGGCGCCGAGCCGCTCACTGGCAGATTATGCCATCGCGGCTACGATCGGTTCGACACGAATGGAGGCGCCATGCCAACACGGAACGTGGTCCTGACCGCACACCAGTCGAGCCTGGTCGAGGAACTCGTGAGCACCGGCCGCTACCAGAACGCAAGCGAGGTGCTCCGAGAAGGCCTGCGTCTGGTCGAGCAGCGAGAACGCCGAGACGCAGCAAAGCTCGCTGCGCTGCGTTCAGCCGTCGGCGAAGGTCGGGCCGATCTCGCCGCTGGCCGATACGTCGAAGTCGACGATGCGGCACTGGACGACTACTTCGCGGAACTTGGCGCGCGCGCGGCCTCCCGCCGACCCGCGTGATGGGGCGCTATCGCCTCTCAGCGGCAGCGCAATCCGATGTGGCCGGCATCTTGGCTTGGTCACAGGAACAGTTCGGCGAGTCAGCCCGGAAGCGCTATCAAGCGTTGCTGTCGGCCGCACTCCGCGACGTGGCCGCTCAGCCCGAAGGCATCGGCGCTATCCGACGCCCCGAACTCGGGGACGACTTCGTCACGTGGCATCTCCGTCTGAGCCGCAACCATGTGCCGAGTACCGTCGGCACCGTGCAACGGCCGCGACACCTCCTCGTCTATCGGCACGTGGAGTCAGTCGTTGAAGTGGTGCGTGTGCTCCACGACTCGATGGAACTCAGCCGACACCTCGAAGACGGGCAGCGCACCGACTGAACGGTTGTGCGGGCCACTTCCCGATCAGCGCCCCGGTGCACTCCCCGCCGTCGGTGTCGTCGTGGTGTCGATCGGAACCGTGAGCGCCACCTGATAGCCGTCGTCGACGCTGCCGGTGACGGTGGCCATCTGGTGTGCGGCGCCGTCCTCGCCGAAGACGTTGTCGGTGGTCAGGCTGACCGCGGCGAAGTTGGCCACCGAGGCCGCGTAGCGGTCGGTGGCGTAGACGACGTCGCAGACGTCCTTCGGAAACGCCAGCTGTGAGGTGCAGATCCCCTTGTCGGCGTCGACGATGCTCGCCTCGTCCGGGTAGACCTCGAAGTGGACGTGCGGCCAGCGTCCGGAATAGCAGGCCGGGAAGATGCTGGTGAAAGTGACTTTGCCGGCGGAGTCGGCGATCTGCACGCCCCGCAGGTAGTTCTCGTTCTCCACGCCCTCGGAGTACATCGAGTAGTTGCCGGCCGCGTCGCAGTGCCAGGCGTAGACGGCCACGCCGGCGAACGCCCCGCCACCGCCCGCCATGTCGAGAATGGTCAAGGTCATCGTCATCGGCACGCCCTCGGCTTTCGTCGTGCTGGTGCCGAAGCTGCTGGTGATGTCGGAGCGGACCACCCCACTCTGTTCCAGGATGTCCGGGCCGTTGGTGCCGTCGGCCGGGTAGGGACCGTTGGTCTCGTCCGGAATCTCGGTCAGCCCGGTCGAACTGGTCGCCGCCGCGCTCGAGGTGGTGGACGTCTCCGAACTGCAGGCGGCAAGGGTCAGCCCGAGCGCGCCGGCGCCGGCCAGGACGAACATTCCACGCCGGCTGAGCAACGTGCCGATGTCGAACTGGAGGCCCTGATCGACCAGCTCCTCCCCCAGGACGGGCAAGCGGACGCCCCTGGTAGCTGGGCGGGCCGATGCGGTTGCTGGTCATCACGAGCTCCGATCTGGACGAGGAACAACTGTCCCGATCATCGTCGTGTCCCCAGCCGGACGCCGGCTGTGCACCTTCTGTGAGCTTGCTGTGGGAGGCGCCACCGATAGCGCTGATATCATCAGATATCTAGGAGGTAGATGCGATGCCCGATCTTCTGATCCGAGACTTCCCGGCCGAGGATCTCGACCTGCTCGACGAGCAGGCGAAGCGCCTTGGACTGTCCCGAGCCGAGTATCTGCGGCGACAACTGCATGCGACGGCACGGCGACTCGACGCCGAAGTGACCACAGCTCACCTCATTCAGCTTGCCGAGACGCTCAGCGACCTCGACGACGAAGCCCTGATGAGTCGGGCCTGGTCGTGACCACGACCTGGCTCGTCGACAAGTCTGCGTTGACCCGGCTCGGAGCCAGCGCGGATGCAGCCGAGTGGGCGGAACGCATCCAACGGGGCCTGGTGGCGATCTCGACCCTCACTCGCCTCGAAGTGGGCTACTCAGCTCGCTCGGCAACCGACCTCGTCCGTAGTTTCAGAACTCCACCGCTGGCAGCCATGCCCGTCGAGTACTTGACGCCGGCGATCGAAGACCGCGCGGTGGAAGTGCAGCGGCTCCTGGCTGAGCGTGGGCAGCACCGCGCACCCTCGATTCCGGACTTGCTCATCGCCGCAACCGCCGAACTCACCGGCCGCCGAGTGCTACACGTCGATAAGGACTTCGAGCTCATCGCACGACTGACCGGCCAAGCAATCGAGCGGCTCGACACTGCACAGTGACTCAGCGGACACCTCAGCCGTGAGGCCTGGATGTCCACCAAATGGAGATTGCGCGAATACTGGTCTCGTGACCAGATCTGAGAGCACGAAGAGTCCGCGATGGCTGTGGACCTCCGGCGGCCCGCGACTGTTCGACACGAGTGGCGCTGAATACCACCGGGCGAGCGTCCTGGAACGTGTCGAGGTCGAACGCCTCCTCACTCTCGGCGATCTGGACGCGGTGCAGGTCGACTGCGGCGGCGGCATAGCCGAGTGGGTAGGCCCGTCCGAAGCACGTCGCCTCTGGCTCGGCGTCGAACCTCACCTGCAGGACATTGAGGGTTGGCAGCCACCCCGCGGCGCAGGCGGCATACAGCAGTACCAGGCTCAACTCTGGAGGTCAGCCGAAGGCGACTACGTCTTGGTGTTCGTGAACGAATAGCGCGGGCTCAACAACAATTCAGGACCGCGTGACTCCTTCATGATTGCTCTGAGTCTCATCACTTGCCCGAGGTGCGCCACGATTCTCACTCATCAACGCCACGAAGCCGAGCGCCATCATGAGCCCCGCCAGCACGCGAAGCACACCCAGAAAAGAGTCAAGCACCAGCGAGCCGAAACTCGCGGCCGTTATGCTGTCCGCGACCGTACCGATGAGGTTGACGAAGATCAGCCATTGATGACCCGCCGTAGCGATCGCGACCACCAGCCCGAGGCACACCGGTGATTAGCAGGCGAATCTTCGCAGGTCGTGCCACCCCGACCCGGTCGCCGCGGATCATCGGGAGGATTCCCAGGGCTCCCGCTGCGAAGACTGCTGCGGTGGCCATGAGGAACCAGAAACCCACATCGAAAACGACCCAAAGCCCGCGACCGAGTGCGTCACCGGGGAGCGCCTGTGCCCCGAACCGGAGCAGCACCCCCACCAGCAGCCCAGCACAGCACCCGATCCACAGCCGACGCTGCCTCCAGTTGTCAGTCAAAGCGGCCTCCTACTCCGTCATCATGCCCTCAGCGAATCAGGCCTCGTCGCGGTCTGCGCGAGCCGATCCCGCTTGGCGGCGCGCACCCTCGTCCTGGATGCCCCTACGCTGTTCGCGTGCCGATTGATGCAGCCCTTGCCGCTGCCGTGCTGACCGCGGTGATCGCCGCATTTGCGGCCCTGTGGACGAGTTGGCGACAAGTCCGAAACCAGCGTGAGTTGCTCCAGGTCACGCAGGCTGAGCAGAAGCGGCAGGCGCTCACGGACCGATGCAGCACATACCTTGCCGCCACCCAGCACGCGGTGCTGCAGCTGCGCGATGTGGCTATGGCCGACATGGAGTCGAAGGATGAGGCCGACCGGGAGAAGGTGTGGCCGACCGTTGATCGCGTGAACACCGCGCTGGTCGCAATCAAGCTCAATGATCCTGACGAGCTGGTCGAGGCCGCAAGGCAGTTGGACGATGCCATGGTGGAGTTGTTGCGAGCAGCCAGAGACCAGCAGTACACACAGGCAGAGTGGCGTGCGCGCAGAAACGAGATCATCGGCAAGAAGCCGGAGCTGGTCGTGCAGGCCGCACGTGCTCAGGCCCTGAAGCTGCAGGTGCCGCCCGCACTGCGGCCCAGGAACCGAGCCTGAGCCGCGTCACCCGGTTTCCGGCTCTGCGCCGGAACCAACTCGCCCGACATCTCTCAGACTCCTTCGACCACGGTGCGCAGAGGGTTGACCCTTCCCCGCGCCTCTACGTGTCCAACTCAGCAAGTACGATCGCTGCGACATCGGAGTGTTCAGCAGGCATCTGTACGAGGCGGGTTCGTACCAGGTCGCGGTCGACGAGGTCGGCATCAAACAGGGCAGCGACGAAAGCGCGGTCTTTTTCGCGACCCGCGCACAGTTTCGCGACGCACAGATCAGCCGGGTCGAGACACAGGCCGGAGTACTGCTTGCCGGTCACCGGATCCTTGGTGAACTCGTTGCGAACAACCACCAGACGATCCCGCCAGCCGAGCGGCAACACCGACGTGGTGAGATCGACACCATCCAAGGCGAAACCGTGAAGCTCCTCGAAGGGCGACAACTCCCCACCAACACCCTCGATCAGATCCGAAAGCCGGACCATCAGGTCGAAATCGCTGACATCAGGCATGACATCAACCTCGGCCGACAGGTGGGTAACGGCCGGAAGCTCATCGGTGTCGAACGAGCCGAGGATCGACTGCGAGCCGACCACGATCACGCGATCGATCTCTGCGATGGCGCAGGCGGCGCGGATCGCGTGGCACAGCTGCTCCCGGTTCACCGCTGGATCCCGGCCAGGACGCCGAGCCGCTCATCCTCGGTAAGGAAGCCGGTCATGGGTGACACCTCGCGCATCTCGATGCCGTCGGTGGACGTGTCGACCAGGACACGCTGCAGGTCACGCACGCTTCGACTGTCGATGATGTGCTGCCAGCGGTCCAGGTTGCGCTCATGAACCCGCCCCTGAACGTTCGACCGCATCCGATCCAGGTTGCGCTGCATGCGCTCCCACCCGGAGTCGTCGATGCCGCTCATGCCGAGCTTGCGGGAGATCTGGCGATGGAGCAGCCAACTGCGTCGCTTGGTGCGCTCCATCGGAACCAGCGAGACGTCGAAGCCGACCTGAAGCCCAAGGCTGGACAGCAGCAGCTTCAGCGTTGGCTCGGAGGGCTCGAGCTTGCCTGAGACGTAGCGGCTGATCTTGCTCGGAGGCAGGCCAGTGAGTCGGGACAGTTCCACCTGACTGGTACCAGTGGAGTCCATCCCGCGACGTAGAACCTCGCTCCGATTCACGACGCAATCGTACCACTAGATGGTAACCCGCCGAGGTGCTCCCCGACACGTCATGGCGTCACGACTGCTGCGCCCGGGCCACCAGGTTCACGAAGACGTCCTCCAGGGTGGGTTCGACCAGCCCGACCACGGCGTCGGCGAAGCCGGCCTCGCGCAGGCCGCGGGTGAAGGTGGGCAGCACGCCGTCGCCGGCGATCACCGCGGGGTCGATCACCGCGTGCAGGGACGCCCCGGACAGGTACGCCTCTTCGACGCCCGGGGTCCGCTCCAGCCAGGCCAGCGCACCGTCCACGTCGGACAGCCGCACCTCGATCACCTGCTCGGTGAGCAGGTCGTGCCGGATGTCGGCCGGCGACCCGTCGGCGATCAGGCCGCCGCGGTAGATGAAGGCCAGCCGATTGCAGTTGCTGGCCTCGTCCATGTAATGGGTGGTGACGAACAGGGTGACGCCGCGTCCGGCCAGCTCGTAGAGCAGGTCCCAGAACTGCCGTCTGGCTACGGGGTCGACCCCGCCGGTCGGCTCGTCGAGGAACAGCAGCTCCGGGTCATGGATGGTGGCGGTGCCCAACGCCAGCCGTTGCCGCCAGCCCACCGACAGGTTGGCGGTCAGCTCGTTCTCCCGTCCGCGCAGGTCGGCCATCTGCAGCACGTACGCGCGCTGCTGGGCGAACCGTTCCGGGCTGAGGTCGTAGACGCCGGCGTAGAAGCGCAGGTTCTCCTCCACCGTCATGTCCTCGAACAGCGCGAACTTCTGCGACATGTAGCCGAACCGGTGCTTGACCCGCTCGGGGTGCGCGACCACGTCCTCGCCGAGCACCAGCGCACGTCCGGCGTCCGGGGCCGAGGTGCCGGTGAGCATCCGGATGGTGGTGGTCTTGCCCGAGCCGTTCGGGCCGAGGAAGCCGACGATGGTGCCGCGCGGGACGTCGAAGTCGATGCCGTCGACGGCGGTGAAACTGCCGAAGCGCTTGGTCAGCCCGCGCACCGAGATGGCGGCGCTCGGGTCCGGCTCGGTGCCGAACGGACGTTCGGCGGGCAGTGCCCGTCGGGGATGGCTGTCGGTCATTCCGTCAACCTCCTGCGGGTCGCGGCGACGGCGGCGCCGAAGATCACCACGGCGAACACCGCCAGCACACCGAACTGCACGCCCAGCGCCTCGAAGCCACTGCCCTTGATGAACGCGCCGCGGAGGATCTGAATCGCCCAGGTGAGCGGCACGAACCAGGTCAGCGGGACGATCGCCGACGGCATCGAGTCGATCGGGAAGATGAAGCCGGACAGCACGAAGCTGGGCAGCATGAACAGCATCATCAGCTGTTGCGCCTGCTGCCGGGTGTGCGAGACCAGCGAGATCAGCAGTCCCAACCCGATCGAGGTGAGCATGAACAGCGCCAGCCCGGCCGCCACCACCGAGATCTGCCCGGCGAACGGCACGCCGAACCAGAAGATGCCGACGAACGCCACCAGCAGCAGCTGCACGGTCGCCACCAGCGCGTACGGGGTGACCTTGCCGATCAGGTACTCGGTGGGTCGGATCGGCGTGACGAACATCTGCTCCAGGGTGCCGCGTTCGCGTTCCTTGACCACCGCCTGACCCATCACCGCCATGATCGACAGCATCACGATCGCCGCCACCAACCCGGGAATCATGGTGTTCACCGAAGCCAGCGTCGGGTTGAACATCACCCGGACGCGGGCGTCGATGCCGGGCGCGGCCAGCTGGGCGCCCTGGGCGTCCATTCGTTCGGCGTTGTAGCGGGCGATGATCTGCGCCGCGTAACCACTGCCCACGGACGCCACCTGGCTGTCCGAGCCGTCCACCACGACCCCGATCGGGGCGGTCTCGCCCCGATCCAGCGCTGCCTGGGTGCCCTCGGGAATGACGATCGCGATGGCGATGGTGCCGGTGTCCATCAGTTGCTGCAGCTCGGACTCGGCCGGGTGGGCCACGATCCGGAAATAGTCGGACGCCCCCACGTGCGCCTCCAGCGCCCGCGAGGTGGACGTCCGGTCCAGGTCGACCACCGCGGTGCTCAGGTTCTTCACGTCGGCGGCCACCACGTAGCCGAACAGGATCAGCTGCAGGATCGGCATCAGGAAGAGCAGCCGCAACAGCAGCGGGTCACGCCGCAGCTGCAGGAATTCCTTCCACATCAGCAGCCGGATCCGCCGACGTCGCTGCCCCCAGGCGCTCATCGCCGCCTCCTCGCGGTCAACAGCACGGCCACCACGATCACGATCACCGCGTAGCCGGCCAGCGCGGCCAGATCGGTCCACAACTCGCCGAAACCGGCACCTTTCAGGAACACCCCGCGCGAGATGGTGACCATGAACCGGGCCGGGAACAACCAGCTGACGGCCTGCAGCCAACCCGGGATGGAGTCCAGCGGGAAGGCGAAACCGGACAGGATGAAGGCCGGCAGGATGGACAACAGCAGCCCCAGCATGTTGGCGCTCTCCAGGGTCGGCGCCACCGCCGAGATCACCAGTCCCAGCCCCAGCGAGCAGAACACGAACAGCGCCGCCCCCAGCGCCAGCACCCCGAGACTGCCGCGCAACGGCAGGCCGAAGAAGCCCATCCCGACCGCGGTCACCGCGGCCAGTTCGGCGAACGCCAGCAACGTCCAGGGCGCCAGCTTGCCGATCATCAGCTCCCAGCCGGCCAGCGGGCTGATCGCCAGCTGCTCGTCGGTGCCCTGCTCCCGCTCCCGGACCAGACTGACCGCGGTCTGCTGCACGGCGACCACCATGATGATCACCACCATCAGCCCCGGGATGAGGAAGTCGGAACTACGCTTCTCCGGGTTGTACCAGGTGCGCACCCGCGGCTCCAGCTGCCCGGCCGAGGTGACGTCCAGGCCCTGACGGTCGGCCCAGTCGATGGTGACCCGCTGCCCGTAGGCCTGGTTGAGCGCGGTGGCGAAGGCCTGCCCGACCCGGGCCGCGGTGGGTTCGCTGCCGTCCAGGTAGACCGCGACGGCCGCCTGCTCGCCGGCCGCCAGATGGTGGCCGAACCCGGCCGGCACCACCACCGCGATCCGGGCCAGGTTGTGGTCGAAGACCCGGTCCACGTCGGCCAGGCTGTCGGCGTTGCCGACCACCCGGAAGAAGTCCGAACTCGAATAGCTGCGCAGGTAGGCGGCGCTGGCCGGCGTCCGGTCCTGGTCGATGACCACGGTGGAGACGTTCTTGACGTCGAAGCTGATCGCGTAGGCGAACAGGATCATCTGCAGCACCGGCAGGGCCAGCACCACGGCCAGGGTGCGGCGGTCCCGGCCCAGGTGCCGGAACTCCTTGGCGATCAGCGCGGCGATCCGGTTCAGCGCGTTCATCGCGACGCCCGCTCACGGCCCAGTTCGGCCAGGAAGGCGAACGCGGTCTCCATGTCCACCGCGGCCGGACGCACCGCGCCGTCGATCCCGGCCGCGGCCAGCCGGGCCTGCACCTGCGCCGGGTCGTCGACCTCGAACAGCAGCCGGACGACGTCGCCGTACAGGTGCGCGGCCAGCACCCCCGGCACCGTCTCGGACGCCGCCAGCGCGGCCCGCGGGACCGCGGCGCGGAGCTCGAAGAGCCGTCCGGGAACCAGCGCCTTGATCGCGGCCGGGCTGCCCTGGTGCCGGACCCGTCCGCCGTCCAGGAAGATCACCTCGGTGCAGCGTTCCGCCTCGTCCATGTACGGGGTGGCGACCAGCACCGTGGTGCCGGCCCGATGCAGATCGGCCAGGATCCGCCAGAACTCGCGCCGCGAGACCGGGTCGACGCCGGTGGTCGGCTCGTCCAGCAGCAGCACGCCCGGGGCGTGCATCAGGGTGACCGCCAGGAACAGCTTCTGCTTCATGCCGCCGGAGAGCCGTCCGGCCTGGCGGTCGAGGAAGTCGGCCAGCCCCATGCCATCCAGCAGTTCCAGCGACCGTTCCCGGCGCCGCTTCGGCGCCACGCCGCGCAGCCGGGCGAAGAATTCGATGTTCTCGGCGACGGTCAGGTCGGGGTACATCGCGAATTTCTGCGACATGTAGCCGATCAGCGGGGTGACCTTGCCGGCCTGCCGGGTCACCGACAGACCCTGGATGCGGGCGTCGCCGGCGTCCGGCGCCAGCACGGTGGCCAGCATCCGGATCAGCGTCGACTTGCCGGCACCGTCCGGGCCGAGCAGGCCCAGCACCGCCCCGGTCGGGACGCTCAGATCGACGCCGTCCACGGCGACGATGTCACCGAAGCGCCTGGTCAGCCCGGACGCCTCGATGGCCGGGGTGACGGTCATGGCAGCCGCACGTCCACCGGCATGCCGGACTTCAGGGTGCCGGACGGGTCCTCGATCCGGACCCGGACCGCGAACACCAGCTTGGTGCGCTGCTCGGCGGTGTCGATGTTGTTCGGGGTGAACTCGGCGGTGTCGGAGACGAACGCCACGGTTCCGGTGAAGGTCTCGGCGCTGGAATCGGTGGTCACCTTCACCGTGCCGCCGACGCTGACCTGGCCGACCTGAGTCTCCGGCACGAAGACCCGGACGAACAGGTCACCCGGGTCGGTCATGGTGAGCAGGGTGCGTCCGGGGGCGGCGTTGGCGCCGGCGTTGCCGACCACGTTCACCACGGTGCCGGCGCCGGGCGCCTTCACCGTGGCGTAGCCGAGCTGCACCTCGGCCAGCTTGACCGCCGCCTCGGCCTGGGCCTGCCGGGCCTTCGCGGCCCGCAGGTCGGCCTTGGTGGCGTCCTTGTCGTCGCGGGCGTTGGTCACCGCCGCCTTGGCCGCCGTGACGCCCTGCTTGGCCTGGCTGAGTTGCAGCTTCAGCGCGGCGGTGTCGAGCTGGACCAGCACCTGGCCCTTGGTCACCCGGTCGCCCTCGGCCACCTTGACGGCGGTGATCCGGCCGGCCATCGCCGGCGCCACGGCGACCTCGCCGCTCTCCACCTGCCCGGTCAGGGCCAGCCCGGTCTCGGCGGCGGGACGGGTCGCACTCCACCACCACCAGCCACCCAGGCCGGCCAGCAGCAGCACGACGACGATGATCACCGGGATCGGTGGGCGCTTGTGCTTCATGGGTTCACCTCGTGGTTCGGCAGGGCGTGAGTCGGATGTCGGCGGGGACGCCGGGCGGCAGCGGGTCGCTGACGGTGATCTCGACCGGCACCGCACGGGTCAGGTGGGTCTGGTCGGTGGTCTGGTAGCTGGGCGGGTAGGTCGCCTCGGGCAGGATGCGGCTGACCCGTCCCGCCGCGGGTGCCGGCGCGGTGTCGAGGCTGATCGTGGCCGGGTCGCCGGTGCAGACCCGGGCGACCTGCTCGGGCGCCAGCCAGGTGGTCACGATGAGCGCCGGACGGGCGATCGTGGCCACGGTGGCGCCGGGTGCGATGACATCGCCGAGCGCCGCGACGGACGTCACCACGCCGTCGCTGGGCGCGCTGACCACGGCCTGGCCGCGGGCGGTGCCGGCGGCGTCCACGGCGGTGTTGTTGCGGGCCGCGATGACGGCCAGCTTCCGCGCCCGCTTCAGCCCGGCGCGGGCGTCCCGGACGCGTTGCCGGGCCTTGTCGAGCTGCCGCAGCCCGTCGCGAGCCTTGGCCAGGTTGGTGTCGATGGTGGCGACGGCCCGGTTCAGCGCGCCGATGCCCTTGGTGACCTGGGCGATGCCGGCGGTCAGCTTGCCGCGGGCGGTGGTCAGTTTCGCGATGGCCGTGCTGAGCTGCTTCTCGGCGGCCCGGAGTTGGGTGCGGGCGGCGAGCAGCGGGGCACGCACCTCGTCCGGAGCTTCGGGCGGCAGCGCGGCCAGGGCTGCCTCGACCTGGGCGAGCCGGTCGCGCACCTGCGCCAGCTTCGGCTTCAGGTCGGCGAGGGTGCGTTGCACGGTGGCGAGTTGTTTCGGCAGCTTCTTGCTGGCCGCGCGGGCCTCGACGAGGTTCTTGATCAGCGTGCGGCGGGCCTTGGTCGCCTTGGCGATGCCGTCGGTCACCTCGGCGCGCTTGTCGGCGATCTCGGCCTCGCGGTCGTGGGTGGTGTCGATGCCGGCGTCGATCACTCCGACCTGGGCCTTGGCCGCCGTCCGATCGGCCTTGGCGGCACGTTGCTGGGCGGCCAGCGCGGCGTCGTCGAAGCGGACCAGCACGTCCCCGGCCCGCACCTGGTCGCCGAGCCGGACCTGGACGGCGGCGATCCGCTGCGCGGTGCCCAGGGACAGCAGCGCCGGGACGCTGGACAGGTTGGCGGCGTCCCCGGGCGCCCGCTCGAAGCCGGCGTCCAGGTCGACCCGGGGCACCGTCAGCGCCGGCGCCTGGACGGTGAGGACGTCCGCGCCTACCCGTCCGGTGGCCTCGATGGTGGCGGACGGCTGGGCGCAGCCGGTGAGCACCAGCCCCAACGCGACGCCGGCGACGGCCGCCCGGGCCCCGGTCATGACGCGTCTCCGAAGTCGGCGTCCGTGAAGTCGAGGGTGCGCAGATAGGCGTCCACCAGCCATTCGACGGCCTCGTCGGCCGGCCGCTCGGCGACGCCGGTGGCCATCAGACCGCCGAAGACCACGTAGCTCATCAACGGGCCGACCAGCATCCGCACGCTGACGTCCGGATGATCCAGCACGACGACCCCGTTCCCGGCGGCCGCCTCGAGGATCGCCCGGGCCCGGCCGAGCAGCGCCAGCGGCAGCGCCTGCAGGAAGGTGGGACGCACCTCGGGCACGTGCACCGCCTCGCCCAGCGCCAGCCGCAGCACGGCCAGCACCTCGTCACGCAGCATGGTGTCGATCAGCCGGTGCGAGAAGCTCAGCAGGGCCTGACGCAGCTCTGCGCGCGAGGTCGGGGCCCGTCCGTCGGCCGGCGTGGCGAGCGACTGCTGCGCCTCGTCCAGGATCGCCAGCAGCAACTCCGCCTTGCTCGGGAAATAGGCGTACAGGGTCTGCTTGCTCACCCCGGCCTCGGCGGTGATGGCGTCCATCGAGGTGCGGGCGAAGCCCTGGCTGAGGAAGAGCGCACGAGCGGCGTCGGTGATCTGCCGCCGCTTGGCACGCGCCCGAGGGCTCAACTCCTCCACGCATCAAACTGTACGGTTCAGTTTGATGAGGCGCAAGACGCGACTCAGCGGGACCACAACGTGTCGATGGGTAGCGCGTGCAGCCGGTCGTCGATGGAGAAGCTCCGCCCGCCCGTGTACAACACGAATCCTGCGAGGAACTCATGACCCAGGCGTTCGCGGAGCGCACGAAGCCCCCTGAAGTCCTCACCAGCTGCCCGAGTGGAGGCCTTGATCTCGAAGGCCAGCACCCGGCCGCCCTCGGACTCGATGACCAGGTCGACCTCGTGGCGATCCTTCGTTCGCCAATGCCCGACCCCGACGATCCCGTCCGTCCACGCGACGTGGCCGAGTAGCTCGCCGATCACGAAGCTCTCCAGCAGGTGACCGAACTCCGTGAGCGCCACCGGGTCACGCCGGGTCAATTGGGCAGCGGTGATCCGAAGCAGCCTGGCGGCGATGGCGGAGTCGACCAGATGGACCTTCGGCTTGGCTGTCGTCCGCTTGGTAAGAGTCCGGTCCCACGCCGGCAGGAGCCGGACGAGGAATACCGACTCGAGCAACCGCACGTAGTCGCGACCCGTCTTCGCATCGACACCCAAGTCGGCTGCAACAGCGGTGCCGTTGAGCACCTGCGCGGTTTGCCCTGCGAGGCGTTCCAGCACGGCCGGCAGCGCGTGCGCTTGACGTATCCGACTGAGTTCCTGGACATCGCGTTCGAGACTCAGCCGGAGATAGCTGTCGATCCAACGTCCCCGGGCCGCGGGGGTGGGCGCGGCCAGCGCCAGGGGAAGGCCACCGCGCAGGATGCGCTCGACGTAGTCGTCCCTTGTGGTCGAAGACGGCGGCCCCGCGACCACCTCGGCCGGTTCACGGAGTAGTCGCGCAAGCAGACCACGTCCGCAACCGTGCTGCTCCGCCTGAGTGAGCGGAAGGACGGGAAGGCGTTGCAGCCTCCCGGTGAGCGCCTGCGCTGCCCGCGGAAGGGATTCGTGCCGCGCCGAGCCGGTCAGCACAAACTGCCCTGGTTCGCTGGATCTGTTGAGCCGGGCCTTGATGGCGTCCAGGACGATGGGCGCATGTTGGTACTCGTCGAGCAGAACCGGGCCTGGACCACCGATCATGGTTGCCGGATCGGCGGCGACGGCGTCGCGCACCGCGATGTCGTCGAGATCGAGAACCTCGCCTCCCAACTGCGCGGCGAGCGCGCGCAGCAGGGTCGACTTGCCCACCGTGCGCGGCCCCTCAAGCAGCACGACGGGACTCTCGGCGCATCGCGAAAGCGTGACGGAGAGAATGTTGCGCTCGACCAGACCATCGACTGAAGTCATAGCCCACCGTATCGCCATTCCCGTTCCGTCGCGATCGGAAGTCCCGAATGGTCGCGCATCCAACTCCCGTTTGGTCGACCCGCTGGCTCCCGAACCGTCGCTCGAATCGAAGCATCCGGGCGGGTCGTCTGGTGACCGAGGAGAACGCAGCGAGGCGCCGATCCGGGCGTCGCGCAGCGGGCGAAGGTTGGTGGCCGGGGCACTAGATGATCAATTCCTGGGGGTGTTAGTGGTCGTAGGCGGTCAGTGTTCTTCTGGCTAGGGAGTTTGTGTGGTGGTTGTGCCAGATGGCGGTGGTCAGGGCGAGGATGCGTTGCGCAACCCGTG
>NZ_JASGDE010000207.1:0-24043 GCF_047607385.1 Micropruina sp. | reverse complement strand
TAAACATTACGGAGCTGGCGGCGCCGGGTCAAATCGGCCGGGACGCCCGGGCGTGTCCCCTAGTTGACTAGGGAAAACACCCTCATCAACCGATCCGGACGGCGCCCACCGTACGACGACCACGACGCAGCACGACCAAGCCACCGGGCAGCACGTCGCCGGGGGTCAGCCGCGCGGCCGGGTCGGTCACCTTCGCGTTGTTCAGGTACGCGCCGCCCTCGGCGATCGCCCGGCGAGCGGCGGACTTGCTGGCCACCACCCCCGAGGCCTCCAGGGCGTCCACCAGAGTGGGCAGCTCCCCGTCGGCCGGCAAGACGCGGGCACCAAGCTCGTCACCGACAGCGCGCAGCGTGTCCGCAGGCAGCTGGGCCAGATCGCCGCGTCCGAAGATCGCCTGGGCGGCGGCGGTCGCGGCCTCGCGCTCGGCCGGCGAATGCACCAGGTCGGTGATGTCGTCGGCCAGTGCCCGCTGAGCGATGCGGAGGTGGGGGGCTTCTGCGCTCCGAGCGGCGATGTCCTCGATCTCCTCCCGGGAGCGCTCGCTGAACACCTTCAGGTAGTCGAGCACCTTGGCGTCCTCGGCGTTGAGGAAGAACTGGTGGAACGCGTACGGCGAGGTCATCGCCGGATCGAGCCAGACGGTGCCCGACTCGGTCTTGCCGAACTTCGTGCCGTCGGCCTTGGTCAGCAGCGGGGTGGCCAGGGCGTGGACCCGGGCACCCTCCGAACGCCGGATCAGCTCGACGCCCGCTGTGATGTTGCCCCACTGATCGGAACCACCGGTCTGCAGTGTGCAGCTGTGCCGGCGGAACAGCTCGCGGTAGTCGAGCGACTGCAGCAGCACGTAGGAGAACTCCGTGTAGGAGATGCCGGACTCCAGCCGAGCCTTCACCACCTCGCGGTCGAGCATCCGATTGACCGGGAAGTGCTTGCCCACGTCGCGGAGGAAGTCGAGGGTGGAGAGTTCCGCCGTCCAGTCGTAGTTGTTCACCAGCACCGCGCCGTTGTCACCATCGAAGGAGATCAGCCGACTGACTTGGTCGCGGATCCGGGCCACCCACTCGCTGACCAGTTCCTTGGGGTTCATCGACCGCTCCCCTGCCTGCTTGGGGTCGCCGATCAGCCCGGTGGAGCCGCCGACCAGCAGGATCGGACGATGCCCGGCGCGCTGGAGTGCCCGGGCCACCATGATCTGCACCAGGTTGCCCATGTGGATGCTGGGTGCGGTGGGATCGAAACCGACATAGAAGGTGATCGGTCCGGCGTCCAGGTGCGCCCGGAGCGCATCGGGATCGGTGGAGTGGGCGATCAGCCCTCGCCAGGACAGTTCTTCGAATACGTCGGTCACGCTGGCTAAGCCTAGTGGGAGCATCGCGTCGGACCGGTGCGCCGGCAGCCCGTCCTGGGTCGCGGTCTGCGGTAGGGAGGGTATGGAGGCGTCCGCTCAATGGGCGATCACCCGGAAGCAGGCCGTGGCCGTTCTCGGCGCGTCCGTCCCATGAAGCTGTGGGATCCGCTTCCGCGAGTGTCTTCTCGGACCAGAACCCGTCGCCTCGATCCGGCAATGGATCGGCTAGAACCGTCCCCCGAGGACGGAAAATCAACCGAGAAGAACCGTCCCCACCGTCCCACAGGTACTACCAGTGGGACGAAAGGAACCGTCCCCACCGTCTCACCAGCGGAGGGTCAGGTCTGGACGAGTGCCTGCACGGTGGCGCGGAGTTCCGCGAGTTGTTCGGCGACCCGGACCGGGGCGGTGCCGCCGCGTCCGTCCCGGGCGGCGACCGAGCCGGCGACGGTGAGCACCTCGAGCACCGCGGGGGTGAGCGCGGGGTGGATGTCCGCGAGTTGCTCAGCGGTGAGGTCGGGCAGGTCGATGCCGCGGGTCTCGCAGTACTTCACCGCGGCGCCGGTGATCTCGTGGGCCTGGGCGAACGGCACCCGCTGCCGGACCAGCCAGTCGGCCATGTCGGTGGCCAGCGAGAAGCCGCGCGGGGCGAGTTCGGCCATCCGGTCGGTGTGGAAGGTGAGGGTCGCCACCATGCCGGCGACCGCGGGCACCAGCACCCGCAACTGGTCGAGACCGTCGAAGACCGGCTCCTTGTCCTCCTGCAGGTCACGGTTGTAGGCCAGCGGCAGGCCCTTCAAGGTCGCCAGCAAGCCGGCGAGATTGCCGATCAGGCGTCCGGCCTTGCCACGAGCCAGTTCGGCGACGTCCGGGTTCTTCTTCTGCGGCATGATCGACGACCCCGTCGACCAGGCGTCGTCGAGGCTGGCGAAGCCGAACTCGACGGTGCACCAGAGGATGACCTCCTCGGCCAGCCGGGACAGGTCGACCGCGATCTGGGCCAGTACGTAGGCGGCTTCGGCGACCAGGTCGCGGGCGGACGTCCCGTCGATCGAGTTGGCCACCGAGCCGGCGAAGCCCAGGTCGGCCGCCACCGCCTCGGGATCGAGGCCGAGCGAGGTGCCGGCCAGCGCCGCCGAACCGTACGGGCTCTGGGCGAGCCGGACGTCGAGGTCGGCCAGTCGCTGCAGGTCGCGGACCAGCGGCCAGGCGTGCGCCAGCAGGTGGTGCGAGAGCAGCACCGGCTGGGCGTGCTGCAGGTGGGTGCGGCCCGGCATCACCGCGCCGAGGTGCCGTTCGGCCTGGCCGGCCAGCGCCTCGATCACGGTGCCCAGCGACTCGCCCAGCACGGCCAGTTCGTCGCGCAGGTAGAGCCGGATCAGGGTGGCGATCTGGTCGTTGCGGGACCGACCGGCGCGCAGCCGTCCGCCCAGTTCAGGGCCGACCCGCTCGATCAGGCCGCGCTCCAGCGAGCCGTGCACGTCCTCGTCGGTGGGCGCGGCGACGTAGGCTCCGGAGACCACGTCTGCCTCGAGCGCGTCCAGGCCGGCGATCATCCCGGCCAATTCGTCGTCGGTGAGCAGGCCCGCGGCGTGCAGCGCCCGGGCATGCGCCCGGGAGCCGGCCAGATCGTGCCGGGCCAGCCGCCAGTCGAAGTGGGTGGACACCGACAGCGCGAACATCGCGTCGGCCGGACCTCCGGCGAACCGGCCGCCCCACAGGCGTCCGGCAGCCTCCGCACCGTCGTTGCTCGGCTCGGCTGGGGTGTGACTCATCTCACTCCGTTCGTGGGTTGTGGCTCATCGCCAGCATGGTCTCGGCCAGCGCTGCCCCGCCGGTGGGGTCGCGGGTGATCACCGCGATGGTGTCGTCGCCGGCGATGGTGCCCAGCACCTCGGGCAGCGCCACCCGATCGATCGCCGAGGCGAAGTATTGCGCGGCGCCCGGCGGAGTGCGCAGCACGGCCAGATTCGCCGAACCTTCGGCCGACACCAGCAGTTCGGCGCACAACCGGGACAGCCGGATGGCTGCCGCTGGGGAGTCGCCGGGGGTCTCTCCGGCCAGCAGGGCGTAGCTGAACTCGCCGTCACCCTGCCGGACCCGGATAGCGCCGACGTCCACCAGGTCCTTGCTGAGCGTGCCCTGGGTGACCGGGACGCCCTCGGCGGCCAGCAGCGCGGCCAGTTCGGTCTGGGAACGCACCGGTTGGCGTCCGATCAGTTCGACGATGCGAGCCTGCCGGGCGGTCTTGGTCTGCGGCAGCCGCGTTTCGTTCACCCGGCCTCCAGCAACGAGGGCAGGGCGGCGACGAAGGCGTCCAGGTCGGCGTCGGAGATGATCAGCGGCGGGGCCAGCCGCAGCACGGTGGGCCGGGGCGCGTTGATCACGAAGCCGGACGCCAGCGCGGCGTCCGCGACCGCCGGGGCGATCGGCTCGGTGAGCACCACGCCGCGCAGCAGCCCCTGACCCCGGACGGCGGCCACTTTCGGATGCTGCAGGGCGATGATGCCGCTCGCCAGCCGCTCCCCCGCCGTCCGGACCCGGGCCAGCAGGCCGTCCCGTTCGACGATGCTCAACACCGCCAGCCCGGCGGCCGCGGCGACCGGGTTGCCGCCGAAGGTGGTGCCGTGCGAACCCGGTCCGAGCAGGGACGCCGCGGCGCCGGTGGCCACGCAGGCGCCGACCGGGAAGCCGTTGCCGAGGCCCTTGGCGAAGGTGACGATGTCGCCGGTCACCCCGGACGCGGTGCTGGCCAACCAGTCGCCGCAACGGCCGATGCCGGTCTGCACCTCGTCGATCCAGAGCAGCGCACCGGCTGCGGCGGTCAGCTCGCGAACCTGCGCGAGATAGCCGGACGGCGGCTCCACCACGCCGTTCTCGCCCTGGATGGGCTCCACGATCACCGCGGCGACCCGGTCGTCGAGGACGGCGGCGAGTGCGTCGGCGTCGCCGTAGGGCACGAAGATCACCTCGCCGGGCAGCGGCTCGAACGGCTCCCGGTAGGCGGGGTTGCTGGTCAGCGCGAGCGCGCCGAGGCTGCGGCCGTGGAAGGAGCCCTCCATGGCGATCAGCCGGGTGCGGCCGGTGCGCCGGGTGATTTTGAAGCCGGCCTCGTTGGCCTCGGTGCCGGAGTTGGTGAAGAACACCCGGGCGGGCAGGCCGGGGGCGTTGGCGGTGGCGAAGCCGGCCAGCTTCTCGGCCAGCGCGATCTGGGTCGGGGTGGCGAAGAAGTTCGAGACGTGGCCCAGGGTGGACAGCTGCGCCGAGATGGCGCCGATCACCTGCGGGTGGGCGTGGCCCAGCGCGTTCACCGCCAGTCCGGCCAGCAGGTCGAGGTAGCAGTTGCCGTCGGCGTCCCAGAGGTGGACGCCCTCGCCACGCACGAACACCCGCTTGGGAGCGCCGAAGGTGTTCATCAGCGCGTGGCTGTAGCGCGTGGTCAACTCGGCCTGCGCGCCGCCGTCCGCCACCACCGTCATGCCGGTACCTCTTCCTGGGATTCGTTCTCGCGCACCACCATGGTGCCGATGCCCTCGGTGGTGAAGATCTCCAGCAGCAGACTGTGCGCCACCCGTCCGTCGATGATGGTGGCCCGGCCCACGCCCTCGCGGATGGCCTGCAGACAGGCCTCCATCTTGGGGATCATCCCGGCCTCCAGGGACGGCAGCATCGCCTCCAATTCGGACGGGGTGATCTGGGCGATCACCTCTTCGCAGGTCGGCCAGTCCGCGTACAGGCCCTCGACGTCGGTGAGCACGACGAACCGTTCGGCACCCAGCGCGACGGCCAGCGCCGCGGCGGCGGTGTCGGCGTTCACGTTGTGCACGTTGCCGTCCTCGTCGGGAGCCACGGTGGCGATCACCGGGATGCGGCCGCCGGCGATCAGGTCGAGCACGGTCTCCGGCCGGACCGTGGTGACCTCGCCGACCAGGCCGATGTCGACGTGCTCGCCGTCGATGGTGACGCCGCGCCGGGTGGCGGTGAACAGGCCGGCGTCCTCACCGGAGAGCCCCACCGCGAGCGGGCCGTGGGCGTTGAGCAGGCCGACCAGTTCGCGTCCCACCTGTCCCACCAGCACCATCCGGACCACGTCCATCGCCTCGGGCGAGGTGACCCGCAGGCCGCCGCGGAACTCCGACGGGATGCCGAGGCGTCCGAGCATCGAGGAGATCTGCGGACCGCCGCCGTGCACCACCACCGGCTTCAGCCCGCAGCGGCGCAGGAAGACGATGTCGTCGGCGAAGGCGCGCTTCAACTCGTCGTTGACCATGGCGTTGCCGCCGTACTTGATCACCACGATCTTGCCGGCGTAGCGCTCCAGCCAGGGCAGCGCCTCGATCAGCGTCTCGGCCTTGTCGATCACCCCGGCGAGGGTCGCCCGGGTCCGCGTGGTGGGGCTCATGTGGAGTACTCCGCGTTCTCTTTGACGTAGTCGTAGGTCAGATCGTTGGTCCAGATGGTGGCTGTCGCGTCGCCGGCGTGCAGGTTGAGGTCGACGGTCACCTCACGTCCGGTGAGGTCGACCTCGGACCGGTCGGCGCCCAGTTGGCCGTCGACGAAGACCCCGATGCCGTTGAACGAGACATCGACGTGGTCGGGGTCGAACCGGGCCGCCACGGTGCCTGCCGAAGCCAGCACCCGGCCCCAGTTGGGGTCGTTGCCGAAGACGGCGCATTTGAACAGGTTGCTGCGGGCGATGGCGCGGGCCACGGCGAGCGCGTCGTCCTCCGTTGCCGCGCCGGAGACGGTCACCTCGATGTCGTGGGACGAGCCCTCGGCGTCGGCGAGCAGCTGCCGGGCCAGCGAATGGCAGACCCCGGTGAGCGCCTCGGTGAACTCCTCCGGATCGGCCTGGACGCCGGACGCGCCGCTGGCCAGCAGGATCACGGTGTCGTTGGTGGACATGCAGCCGTCGGAATCGGTGCGGTCGAAGGTGAACCCGGTCGCGGTGCGCAGGGCGGCGTCCAGCTGGTCGGGAGCGATGACCGCGTCGGTGGTGAGCACGACGAGCATGGTGGCCAACGCCGGCGCGAGCATGCCGGCGCCCTTGGCCATGCCGCCGATCGCCCAGTGGTGAGGCGAGGAGTAGTCGGCCTCCTTGGCGACGGTGTCGGTGGTCATGATCGCCTCGGCGGCCGCCGGTCCACCCTCGTCGGAGAGGTCCTGGGCGGCGAGCTCGATGCCGGCCAGCACCTTGGTCATCGGCAGCCGCTCACCGATCAGGCCGGTGGAGCAGACCGCCACGTCGGCGATCTCGCAGCCCACCGAGGCCGCCGTCCACTCGGCCATCTGGCGGGCGTCGTCCAGGCCGGCGCGTCCGGTGCAGGCGTTGGCGCCGCCGGAGTTGAGCACGACCGCGGCCAGCCGTCCGTTCGCGACGGCGTCGGCCGACCAGAGCACCGGGGCCGCCTTGAAGGCGTTCGAGGTGAACACGGCGGCGGCGTGGGCGTCCGGACCGTTGTTGACGACCAGGGCCAGGTCGGGGCGTCCGGATGCCTTGATGCCGGCGGTGACACCGGTGGCGGTGAAGCCCCTGGGGGTGGTGACGCTCATGGCGCGACTCCGATCGTGGACAGGCCGGTGGTCTCGGGCAGCCCGAGAGCCAGGTTCATGGATTGGACGGCGCCGCCGGCGGTGCCCTTGGTGAGATTGTCCAGCGCGGCCACAGCGACCAGACGGTTCGCGGCTTCATCGACGGTGACCTGGACCTGGACGGCGTTGGAACCGAGCACCGCCTGGGTCTGCGGCCAGACACCCGGCGGCAGCAGCTGGACGAACGGCTCGTCGGCGTAGGCGTCCGCATAGGCGGCGCGGACCCGTTGATCGAGCTTGTCGAGATCCTTGCTGTCGAGGTTGTTGCCGTTCAGTGGCGCGGTCACCGTGGCCAGGATGCCGCGCGCCATCGGCACCAGCACCGGGGTGAACGACAGGGTGGGCGCTTCGGCGCCGAGCCGGCGGAAGTTCTGCAGCATCTCGGGGACGTGCCGGTGCACGCCGCCGACGCCGTACGCGCTGGCGCTGCCGAGCAGCTCGGAGGCCAGCAGATTGACCCGGAGGCTCTTGCCGGCACCGGACGCGCCGGTCGGGGCGACCACGACCACGTCCCGGCCGTCGGTCAGGCCGGCGGTGAGGGCGGGCAGCAGTGCCAGGGTGACCGTGGTCGGGAAACAGCCCGGCACGGCGATGCGGTGGGCCCCGGCCAGGGCGGTCCGCTGGCCGGGGAGTTCGGGGAGGCCGTAGGGCCAGGTGCCGGCGTGCGGGGTTCCGTAGAACTTCTCCCAATCGGCCGGATCGACCAGCCGGAAGTCGGCGCCGGCGTCGATCACCAGGACGTCGTCGCCCAGTTCCTCGGCGACGGCGGCGGACGCCCCGTGCGGCAGCGCGAGAAAGACGACATCATGACCGGCGAGGTTCTCCGCGGTCGTGTCGAGCACCTCGACGTCCGCCAACGGCAGCAGATGCGGGTGGTGCTCGACCAGTCGCGAGCCCGCACTGGACTTCGCCGTCAGGTTGCCGATGGTGACCTCGGGGTGCTGCAACAGCAGACGCAGCAGCTCACCTCCGGCGTAGCCGGTGCACCCCGCGACAGCGATCCGAACAGACATGGGCATTACTATGCCGAACGTGGAATGAATATTCCAATCCGTTGACGATCGGGTCTCGCCGACCTCGTCCGGACAGCGTAAACCCCTGCCTAACTATCTGCGCCCTCCCGCATGTGGGAGGGCGCAGATAGTTAGGCAGGGGTTTACAGGTCGGACCGGGGCACGACCGAGCGGGTCAGAGCTGGTCGATCAGCTCGTCCACGCCGCCGAGGATCTGGTTGGGCCGGAACGGGTACTTCCCGACGTCCTCGGTGGTGGTCAGCCCGGTGAGCACCAGGACGGTGTGCAGGCCGGCCTCCATGCCCGCGACGATGTCGGTGTCCATCCGGTCGCCGATCATCGCGGTGGATTCCGAGTGCGCCTCGATCCGGCGCATCGCGGAGCGGAACATCATCGGGTTCGGCTTGCCGACCACGTAGGGCTGGCGGTTGGTCGCCGCGGTGATCATCGCCGCCACGGCGCCGGCGGCCGGCAGCAGACCCTCCTTGGAGGGGCCCGTGGTGTCCGGGTTGGTGACGATGAACCGAGCACCGTCGGCGATGAACCGGACCGCCTTGGTGATCGCTTCGAAGGAGAAATTGCGGGTCTCGCCGAGCACCACGAAGGCGGGGTCGGTCTCGGTGATGATGAATCCGGCGTCGTGCACAGCGGTGGTCAGACCGGCCTCGCCGATCACGAAGGCGGTCTTGTCGCCCGGCTGGTCGGCGAGGAAGGCGCCGGTGGCCATGGCGGAGGTCCAGATGTTCTCCTCGGGGATCCGCAGGCCGGAGCGCTCCAGGCGCGCGGCGAGGTCACGAGGAGTGAAACGCGAGTTGTTGGTCAGCACCAGGAAGCGCTTGGAGGTGTCCACCCAGCGCTCGATCAGTGCGGCGGCGCCCGGCAGCGGCTGATCCTCGTGCACGAGGACGCCGTCCATGTCGGTGAGCCAGCATTCGATGTCGCGAACCTTACGCATGACACCCATCGTACCTGTTATTAGTTGAAATGACTATAAATGCCTGTCGGGCGCAGTCAGGGCCACGTCCGGACGCTGGACAGCACCGACCAGCCCCCGGATGTGGCGCTCCCCGAAGCGCGCGGTAGGGCAAGATCGGACGGTGCGGATCAGGCTGGCAACCCGTGGATCCCGGCTGGCGTTGGCGCAGTCGGGGATGATCGCGGACGCCCTGCGCGGGCTCGGCGCCGAGGTCGAGCTGGTGCCGGTGAAGACTCTGGGCGACGTCTCCGCGGCCCCGCTGTCGAGCATGGGCGGGGTGGGCGTGTTCGTGGCGGCCGTTCGCGAGGCGGTGCTGGACGGGGTCTGCGATCTCGCGGTGCACTCGTTGAAGGATCTACCGACCACGCCCGCTTCGGGGCTGACCCTGGGCGCGATCCCGGAGCGCGAGGATCCCCGGGACGCGCTGTGCGCCCGCGACGGTCTGGGGCTCTGGGGTCTGCCGCGGGGTGCGAAGGTCGGTACCGGATCGCCCCGGCGAGCCGCGCAGCTTCGGGCGGCGCGTGGGGATCTGGAGATCGTGGACATCCGCGGCAACGTCGACACCCGACTGGGCCGGGTCGGCGCCGACCTGGACGCGGTGGTGCTGGCCGCCGCCGGCCTGAACCGGCTGGGGCGTGCCGATGCGATCACCGAGTTCTTCGAACCGGACGTGTTGATGCCGGCGCCTGCGCAGGGAGCGTTGGCGCTGGAGTGCCGCAGCGACGACACCGAGCTGCTGGCCCTGCTGGCACACCTGGACCACTCCCCCACCCGGGTCGCGGTGGAGGCCGAGCGGGAGTTGATGCGGCTGGTCGAGGCGGGCTGCGCGGCTCCGTTCGGCGCCTTGGCCGAGGTTGGTCCGCCAAGTTCTCTCGACCGCATCCCCGACACGCCCGCCGACCTCTTCCATGCCATGGAAGAGGTCACGGACGGCCCCGCTCAGGGCTGGGCCGTCGGCGAGGCCGCCGGGGACGAGGAGTTCCGACAAGCTCAACCAACGCAAGCTCAACCAACGGTGCTGCGGCTGCGGTCCCGGCTTGCCACCCCGGACGGGATGACCACGGTCGCCAACTCCGTCAGGCTCGAAAGTGGACCGAGTGGCCTGCCCCCGCGTGCCACCCAGGCCCCGGATGGACCGAGGGGTCTGTCCCCGCGTACCGCTGTCGGTGCGATGGTGACGTCCATGGCGCAGCACCTGGCGCCGCTGGTGGGGCTGCGGGTGCTGATGCCGCCGTCCCGGCTGGCCGAAGCGGTCGCGCTGCGCGGCGCCCGGGTGACGACGGCGTCCTTCACTCGACAGACGACCGTGACCGACCCCCGACTCGGCGAGCGGACGGACCAGCTCGCCGCCGGACGCTACGACTGGCTGGTGCTGACCTCGGCCCGGACCCTGGTCGCGCTGCGGGAGCTCGGCATCGACCTCGCCGCCGTCCTGCCCGAAGGCACCAAGGTCGCGGCCGTCGGTCCGGCCACCGCGACCGCTGCCCGCGACGCCGGGCTGCGGGTCGACCTGGTGCCCACCTCGGGCTCCGGCGGCGCTGACCTGGCCGCGTCCTTCCCCGACGAACCCGGACGGGTACTCGTCCCGGGCGCCGCCGATCCCGCCCCGGGCCTGGACGCCGGGCTCGCCGCGCGTGGGTTGCAGGTCGACCGGGTCGCCGTCTACCGGACCGATGCCGCCGACAGCATCGACGACGCGATCCGCCTAGGCTGGCCGGATGGCTTCGACGCGTTCGTGGTGACCGCGCCGTCCGTCGTCCGGGCTGCCGCCGAACTGCTCGGCTCGCCCGGTCCGACGGTGGTCGCGCTGGGTGAGACCAGCGCCGCCGCCGCCCGGGACGCCGGATTCACCGTGGCCGCCACCGCCGCCGAGGCGACCCCGGCCGGGCTGGTGAACGCCCTGGCCACCCTGCGAAAGGAAGCTCGATGATCGTCCGTCCGCGCCGGCTGCGGACCACGCCGGCAATGCGCCGCCTAGTGGCCGAGACCCGGATCCATCCGGCTCAGCTGGTGCTGCCGATGTTCGTCGCCGAGGGCCTGGACGCGCCGCGTCCGATCAGCTCGCTGCCGGGCGTGGTGCAGCACACCGTCGACTCGCTGGTCGACGAGGTGCGCCGGTCCGTCGCACTCGGGCTGGGCGGGGTGATGCTGTTCGGCGTCCCGCGTCCCGAGGACAAGGACGCCGTCGGCTCGGTCGGTTCGGCCCCGGACGGCATCCTGAACCGGGCGCTCAGCGCCGTCCGGGACGCCGTCGGCGACGACATCGTGATCATGGCCGACACCTGCCTGGACGAGTTCACCGACCACGGCCACTGCGGGGTGCTGGACGAGCGCGGCCGGGTCGACAACGACGCCACCAACGACCGCTACGTCGAGTTGGCGATCAGCCAGGCCCGGGCCGGCGCGCACGTGGTCGGGCCGTCCGGAATGATGGACGGCCAGGTGGCCGCGATTCGCGCCGGCCTGGACGCAGCCGGCTTCGCCGACACCGCGATCCTCGCCTATGCCGCCAAGTACGCCTCCGCCTTCTACGGACCGTTCCGGGAGGCGGTGAACTCGGCATTGTCCGGGGATCGCCGCAGCTACCAGCAGGATCCGGCGAACCGCCGCGAGGGCGTCCGGGAGGCCGATCTGGACGAGGCCGAGGGTGCTGATCTGTTGATGGTGAAGCCGGCCGGCTACTACCTCGACGTGCTCGCCGACATCGCCGCCCGATCTCAGGTTCCGGTCGCGGCGTATCACGTCTCGGGCGAGTACGCGATGGTCTGCGCCGCCGCCGAGCGGGGTTGGCTGAACCGGGACGCCGCGCTCGCCGAGGCGGTTACCACCATCGTGCGGGCCGGTGCGGACATCGTGCTGACCTATGCCGCGTCCGAACTGGCCGAAACTGCGAACGGGAACAAACGATGAGTCTCTTCCAGCGTGCCTGCCGGGTGATCCCCGGCGGCGTCTCCTCGCCCGTCCGGGCGTTCGGCTCGGTGGGCGGCGATCCGGTGTTCATCGCGCGGGCGTCCGGGCCCTATCTCTACGACACGAACGGCCGCGAGTACGTGGACGCTGTCGGCTCGTGGGGGCCGGCGTTGCTCGGCCATGCCCACCCTGAGGTGGTGGCGGCGGTGCAGGCCGCGGCGGCCCGCGGGCTCTCGTTCGGGGCACCCACCCAGGCCGAGGTCGAGCTGGCCGAAGCCGTCCGGACCCGGGTGCCGGAGGCCGAAAAGGTGCGCTTCGTCTCCACCGGCACCGAGGCCTGCATGACCGCGATCCGACTGGCCCGCGGCGCCACCGGACGCGACCTGGTGGTGAAGTTCGCCGGCTGCTACCACGGACATTCCGACGGCCTGCTGGCCGCCGCCGGCTCGGGGGTCGCGACCCAGGGCCTGCCCGGTTCGGCCGGCGTTACCGCCGCGACCGCGGCGCAGACGATCGTGGTGCCGTACAACGATCCGGACGCCCTGGAGGCCGCGTTCGCCGCGCATCCCGACCGGATCGCCGCGGTGATCACCGAGCCGGCGCCGGCGAACATGGGTGTGGTTCCGCCGCGTCCGGGGTTCAACTCGTTCCTGCGCGAGGTGACTCGGCGGCACGGTGCGCTGCTGATCTTCGACGAGGTGCTGACCGGGTTCCGGGTCGGCTACCGGGGCTGGTGGGGGTTGGAGCAGTCGTCGGTCGAGCTTGTCGGGACCACCCCGCTGCCCGAGGCGCCCGACCTGTTCACCTTCGGCAAGGTGGTCGGCGGCGGCATGCCGCTGGCCGCGATCGGCGGACGCGCCGAGCTGATGGACCTGCTGGCCCCGGTCGGACCGGTGTACCAGGCCGGCACCCTGTCCGGGAATCCGCTGGCGACCGCGGCCGGCATCACCACGCTGGCGTTGGCCGACGATGCCGTCTACGCCCGGGTGGACGAGGTGTCGGCAGCCCTGCAGACCGCGATCGGAGCGGCCATGGACGCGGCCGGGGTTCCGCACCGAGTACAGGCGGCCGGGTCGCTGTTCACCGTCTTCTTCGGGGACTTCGACGGCTCGATCGACAACTATCCGGCGGCTCAGCAGCAGGATTCGGCCGCCTTCGCCCGGTTCTTCCACGCCATGCTGGACGCCGGGGTCGCACTGCCGCCGTCCGGCTACGAGGCCTGGTTCCTGTCGGCGGCGCACGACGACGCCGTCCTGAACCGAGTGGTGGACGCGCTCCCAGCTGCCGCCCAGGCTGCGGGCCGATCGTGACCACACGGGCCACCGTCATCCCGGCGAACGCCGGAATCTCACCGTCCGCCCACGCCCACCCGAGATCCCGGGTCGAAGCCCGGGATGACGGACTCGCCGTCTCGGCCACCCCCGGAGCC
Source organism: Micropruina sp. (assembly GCF_047607385.1). GTDB lineage: Bacteria > Actinomycetota > Actinomycetes > Propionibacteriales > Propionibacteriaceae > Micropruina. The sequence continues at coordinate 10,775 of NZ_JASGDE010000207.1, read as the reverse complement.
AGGGATCACGAGTTCAACCCACGAGGTGCGCGGTGAGCGGACGGGTCACGCTGGTCGGCGGGGGTCCGGGCGATCCGGGACTGCTCACCCTGGCCGGGCTGGACGTACTGCGCGCCGCGGACGTGGTGCTCTACGACCACCTGGCGCCGCTGTCCTGCTTGGCGGAGTGCCCGCCGGGTGCGCTGCTGATCGATGTCGGCAAGATCCCGGGCGGACGCGCCACCTCGCAGCAGCGGATCAACGAACTGCTGATCGAGCACGCCCGCGCCGGACGGCACGTCGTCCGGTTCAAGGGCGGCGACCCGTTCGTCTTCGGACGCGGCGGCGAGGAGGTGCAGGCCTGCGCCGAGGCCGGCCTGCCGGTGGCGGTGATCCCCGGTGTCACATCAGCCGTCGCCGGACCTGCGCTGGCCGGCATTCCGGTCACCCACCGCGGCGTGGTGCAGGCGTTCACCGTGGTCTCCGGGCATGTCCCGCCCGGCCATCCCGCGTCCACCACCGACTGGGCGGCGCTGGCCCGCGCCGGTCACACCATCGTGGTGCTGATGGGGGTGGCGAACCTGGCCGCGATCTGTGCCGAACTGGTGGCGCAGGGGCTCCCGTCCGACACACCGGCGGCGGTGATCGCGGACGCCTGGCTGCCGACCATGCGGACCGTCCGGGCACCCGTCGAAGGGATCGCCGACCGCGCCAAGCAGGCCGGGATGCACGCCCCCGCCATCGCGGTGATCGGCCAGGTGGCCGCCCAGGAACTGCCGGTGAGCGCACCCACGTCGGCGGCCCGTCCGGCCGGGGCACGTCCGTCCGGAACCGGGCAGGCGGTCACCGACGAGTTGCGTCCGGCCCGATTCGAGGACGCCGCGGAACTGCTGGTGCTGCAGCGGGCCTGCTGGACCTCGGACGCCATCCTCAACGACACCTTCGAGATCCCGGCGTTGTACGAGGGGTTGGACGTGGTCCGCGCATCGCTGGACCGCTGGGAAACCTGGGTGCTTCGTCGAGGGTCACGGCTGATCGGCGCAGTGCGCGGCCACCTGCACGGCACCGACTGGGAGATCGGACGGCTGATGGTCGCCCCCGATCTGCAAGGCCACGGACTGGGGCGGATGCTGCTGCTTCACATCGAACGCCAAGCGCCGGCGTCCGCTCGTCGGCTCTGGCTGATCACCGGCAAGCGCAGCGAATCGAACCTCAGGTTCTACGCCCGTGCCGGCTACCGCGTGCTGCCGGACGAGGACGACTCGCTGCCCCACGTCCCGCATACCGTCCGCCTGGTGAAGACCCCGGACTGACGGCACCACCGGGCCACGACATCGCCTGCGTAAACGCACATCGCCTGCGGAGGAACACAGGCGATGTGCGTTTCGGCAGGCGACGTGCCGGGACGCAAAGAGTCAGGGCAGGACCTGCTGATCCGGCATCGCTCAGGCTGGCTTCAGCAGGCCTACCTGCCGCAGAATCATGGTCGCCTTGGCCACCCGCTGGGTGGCAACCATCCTGATGTTTGTCAGCGCTGCGAGGTTGTCCCGAACGTACGGACCCTGTATCTCAGCTGCGATGTCAGCGGTCTGCCGAGTGATGTCATGGGCATCCCGGCAGGACGCTTCCGCCAGCAGCGCCTGCTTGACTCGTGCGTCGGTCCAGGTACTGTCCACCTCTGCACCACCCAGCCCGGTTTCACCATCGACGGCGAGGCGCGACTTTTGAAGACACGCTCTCATCTGTTCGATCAGGGCCGCGAACCGTCGATCGGCAAGGGTTGCGTCGAATGCCTCGCCCGACCATCGCATGACTCCCGCCATTTGCTCGTCGTCGGGCTGGTAGCTCGCGCCAATGGGCTCCAATTCGCGGTGGTCGGGTTCAGCCTCACAACGTGCGGCGGTCGCCTGATCCGCGTCCGCGGCGCGAGGAGTATGGACGGCACTCGCGCCGAGCCCGTGCTTGGCCAGGTAGGAGGCGTTCCAATAGCCGAACAGCCAGTGGTTCGCGTCCGGCGGCATCGCCAGGTATCGACGCGCTTCCCGGAGTTCCTCCGGACCGATCTCCCCTTTGGCATGCACGCACCGTGCGTACACGATGCTCCGAGCGACAACGACCAGTTGCTCTTCCCTGGGACTCATTCCGTAGCGATCCAGCGGCAATTCAATCGTGGCGTTGCCCCAGTCCAAAACTCCGCGGAATGTCCCCTCGATGGGTGTGGAAAATCCACCTCCTGGCGCCACCGGCACCTCTATCGATCGCTGTGAAGCATCACCGCTGGGCCCCGGAGCAGCGGTGCACCCGCCGAACCCAGCCAGTACCAGGATCACCAGGGCGCCCCTGAGGCGACCGAACCACCTGGCTGCAATCATGCGCATCCGCTTGGACAACTGCCGATCCCTACCGCTACGCGGCACTCGACATAGGTTCATCAACGGAAAACACCTCCAAATAGGCTGCACAGCACGCGGGCGAGGCCAGCGACTCCCCTTCGCCGCGCTGGTCGGCGACACCCCGGCTCACCAAGCGTGCGGAGGCCGGACAGCCCCCGGAACGCCGCATCGTCGGTGATCAAGGTCATCGACTCGATCATCGCCTGCGCGGCCAGCATCCGGTCGAACGGATCACGGTGCTCCCAATCCAGGTTCCGCTGAGCAGACAGTGCTCCTCGGTCAACGGCAGCCGGGCGACCCCGAGGCGATCCAGGTGGCGTGCGTAGCCGCCGATCACCGCAGGCGGCTTCGGTGCCCCGAGGCGCGACCGCGCGGTCAGCGCCCGGAACAGCGCGTGAGTGTCGAGCAGGTAGGTCACGCCGAGCCCTCCCAGGCCGCCAGCTCCTCCTCGGGCAACGGCTCGACGAACGAATCGGGCACCTGATAGGCGACGAAGCCAAACTCTCGCTCCTCGGTTTCCTTCAGCGGGACCAGCTTCGCGACGGGTCGATCACCACGGGAGACGACGATCTCCTCACCACGCTCCACCGCGTTCAGCAAGGCGGACAGATGCGTCTTCGCGTACTGCACCTTCACCACGTCCATGGTCCGAGCGTAAGCAGTGGACCACTGTTGGTCAGCCACGGTTGGTCGCCATGGTGTGCGCTCCGCGCTGAGCCCGGACGCCGAGGGCGCCGGCGATGCCGACCAGCGCGAGCAGCCCGAAGGAGAGCACCCGGCCCGGGGCACCGCCCAGGTCGAGCAACGCCCCCGCGGCCCAGGCGACGGTCATCGTCGAGATCGCGGCGACCAGGTAGTACCAGCCGTAGGCGGTGCCGATCAGCTTGTCCCCGACGTAGTCGGAGAGCACCACGATGACGTAGGGCGACAGCATCAGCCCGCCCAGGGTGAACGCCACGGTCGCGATCAGCAGCGGGATGACCGGCAGCAGTGCCGCCGGCAGGTCGAGCGCCGCTGTGGCCGTGGGCTGGAACGCGGTCGACAGCGCGAGCGGGACGAACGACGCGCCCATCAGGCCCAGCCCGGCTGCGATCGCGATCACCCCGGGCCAGCCCCGGCGGCCACACCACGCGGTCACCCGCACCTGCAGCAGGATGCCCAGCACCCCGAACACCAGGTAGATCGCCGCGATCGCGTCACCCCGTCCGGTGACCCGCTGAGCCTCGACCGGGAGCGTCAGGTACAGCTGGTTGAACAGGGCCAGGTAGGCGGACATGGAGACCACCAGGAGCGCGAGCCGCCGGTCCCCCAGCACCCGCCGCACTCCGACCAGCGCGGACGCCTTGCGCTCGCCGCGGTGGTTGCGGGGCAGGACGACGACCTGGGCGAAGGTGAGCAGGCCGAACACGCCGGCGGCCACCAGGCAAGCGACCTGGAAGTCGACCGTGAGCAGCGCGGCGCCCAGCACCGGGCCCAGCAGCGACCCGGCGTTGCCCCAGACCTCGAAGACGGCGAATGCCTGCGCCCGGCGTTCGGTGGCCTCCAGCGCCAGATAGGCGCGGGAGGCCGGCTGGAACAGTGCCCCGGCGGCCCCGATCAGCAGCACCGAAGCCAGCGCCACCAGGGGATCCTTGGCCAGACCGAGCCCGAGGAAGGCCACCACTCGCAGGGCACAGCCGGCGACGATCGACGGCCACGGCCCGATCCGGTCGATCAGCACCCCGCTGGGCAGGAACAATCCCTGTTGGGCGAGCGTGCGGGCGCCCAGCACCAGCCCGACCGCGGCCGCGGTCATGCCGATGTCGTCGATCAGGTAGGCGGCCAGGAACGGCACCACCATGAAGAACCCCAGGTTCACGCCGGCCTGGTTGATCACCAACAGCCGGGCCGCCGGGGAGAGCCGGCGCATCTCGTCAAGCATCGGTGGCAACTCCTGCCAGGTCGGGTTCGGGCATCGGCGGGTGGGCGGCGAGCAGGGCCAGGGTGAGCGGGTGCTCGCCCCTGGTGCGGAGGTCGTGGGCGGGCAGTTCCTCGACGATCCGGCCGGCGTCCAGCACCGCGATCCGGTCGCTCAGGTACTCCAGCACATGCAGGTCGTGCGAGATCACCAGGGCTGCGGTCCCCTCGGAGCGCACCACGTCGGCGAACAGCTCCAGCGCGTCGGCCCGGAGCGCGGCGTCCAGGGCGGTGACCGGTTCGTCGGCGATCAGCAGCCGGGGACGGATGGCGAGCGCCCGCGCGATCGCGACCCGCTGGCACTGCCCGGTGCTGAGCGCTCCGGGCCGGCGCTCCCCCAGGCCGGCCAGACCCACCCGGTCGAGCAGTTCGTCGACCCGGTCCCGGCGTTCGGCCCGGGTGCCGACCCGGTGGACGTCCAGCGGGTCGCGGATCTGGTCGGCGACCGTGCGCCACGGGTTCAGCGAGCCGCGCGGGTCCTGCGGGACCAGTTGGATCCGGCGGCGCAGGTCCCGCCAACGTGCGGTCCCGACGTCCAGGCCGGCGAGCGTCATCCGGCCGGCGGACGGGGCCAGCAGCCCGGTCAGGCAGGCGACCAGGGTGGACTTGCCGGCACCGCTGCGTCCGGCCACGCCGAGCACCTCACCGGGCCCGACCCGCAGGTCCACGCCGTCCAGCACCGGACGCCGGTCCCAGCCGGCCACCAGGCCGTCGATCCGCAGCACCGGGTCCCCGTCCGTCCCGGCCTCCCGGACGCGGGGACGCGGCACGGCGACCGCGACCAGTTCGCGGGTGGTGGCGGTGGCGGGCCGGGTGAGCACCTGGCCGGCCTCGCCCTGCTCCACCACTCGTCCGCCGTCCAGCACGGTGACGTCGTCGGCCAGGGTGCGGGCCAGGGCGACGTCGTGGGTGACCAGGACGACCGCGGCGTCGGCGTCCGCCACCTCGCGCAGGTGCCGGGCCAGTGTCGCCCGAGCGATCGCGTCCAGCGCCGTGCTGGGTTCGTCGGCGAGCAGCAGGTCGGGGTCGCGGGCGCCGGCCAGCCCGAGAGCCAGCCGTTGCGCCATGCCGCCGCTGAGCTGGAAGCACATCCGCCGCTGGAGTCCCTGGCCGGGCAGGCCGCAGCGCTCCAGCACCTCCGGCACCGGGGTGCGTCGCGGGCCGGATGCTTCGGCGACCAGCGAACCGACCCGGCGCAACGGGGTCAGGTCGAGCGCCGGATCCTGGCCGACCCGCCCGATGTGCTCGCCGCGCACCGCCGCCCAGGCATCACCCCTGGTCAGGTCATACTCGCTGCCGTCGGCGACCAGCAGCAGCTCCGCGGCCCGCACCGTCGAGGGCGCCGGGACGAGCCCGATGCAGGCCCGCAGCAGCGTCGTCTTGCCGCTGCCGCTGGCACCCAGCACGACGTGCACCCGGCCGGCGCGAGCGGTGAGGTCCACGCCCCGGAGCACCCGGACGCCGCCGCGAGCCACGTCCAGCTCCCGGACGCGCAGCACGTCGGTGGTTCGGGCCTCGTTCATGTCGCCACTCCCTCGTCGAGATCCAGCCGGTCCCGCAGCCCCTCGGCCAGCAGCACCAGCCCGAGCACAGTGACCAGCACCGCCACCCCGGGCGCCACCACCAGGTGCGGCGCGGCCCACAGCGACTCCCGGCCCTCCTGCAGCATCGCTCCCCATTCGGCGCTCGGCGGCTGCGCGCCCAGCCCGAGGAAGCTCAGCCCGGCGACCACGCTGATCAGGTGCGCGGCCTCGACGGCGGCAAGCACCACCACCGGCCCACGGATCCGTGGCCAGGCCTCCAGACGCAGCAGCCGTCCGCGTCCGGCGCCCAGGGCTCGGGCGGCCACCGCCGACGGTTCCGCCAGCGCCGAGCGGACCACCGCCCGGGAGAGCCGGGCGAACGGCGCCCACAGCACCACCCCGACGCCCAGCAGCGCGGTGCTCAGCGAGGGGCCCCACAGCCCGACGAAGGCCAGCGCGACCACGATCGACGGGAAGGCGACCAGCAGGTCGAGCACGCTGCGGGCCAGCAGGTCGAACTTCGCCGGCAGCCCGGCGACCACGGCGCCGACCGCGACACCGACGATCACCACGCCGGTGATCGCCACCGCGCAGGAGACCAGCGTCGCGCGTCCGCCCCACAGCAGCCGGGACAGCAGGTCGCGGCCGAACCGGTCGGTGCCCAGCAGGTGCTCGCCGCCGGGCGCCGCGTTGACCGGCCCGATCTGCTGGGCGGCCGGGTCGAAGGGGGCGAGCAGCGGCGCAGTCAGCGCCAGCAGGATCATCGTGCCCAGCAGCAGCGCCCCGACCAGCATCATGCCGGCGCCCGGACGGGCTCGCCGGCGACGGGTGGCAATGGACACCCGCGCCCGCACGGCCGTGGTCATGCGACCGCCTCCGTCCGCTGCCGGACCCGCGGGTCGAGGCCGCGCTGCAGGGCGTCCACGCTGCGGTTGACCACGACCACGACCACCACCACGAGCAGCAGGTAGGCCTGGACCACCGCGTAGTCCTGGTCGGCGATGGCGCCGACCGCGTACGCGCTGACGCCCGGCCAGGAGAACACGGTCTCGGTGATCACCGAGCCGGCCACCAGGTTGGCCAGCGACAGCCCGGCCAGGGTCAGGATCGGGGTGGCCGCCGGACGGGCGACGTGCCGCAGCAGCACCCGTCCGGGACTGGCTCCCCGGGCCATCGCCGCCGTCGCGTACGGCTTGCCGCGCTCGGCAATCAGCGAGGCCCGGAGCAGCCGCGACATGGTCGCGGCCCCCGACAGCCCCATCACCAGGGCGGGCAGCCACACCTTGCCCAACGACGCCGGGCCGGCCAGCGGGTAGCCGAACTGCTGCGCCGCCCAGCGCAGCAGGATGGAACCGGACAGGAAGGTCGGCACGGCCGCCGCGACCAGGACCAGCAGCCTGACCCCGTGGTCGGCCGGCCCGCCCGGACGGTGCGCCCCGAGCAGCGCGAAGCCGGCGGCGAGGCCGAGGGTCAGGACGAACCCGGCGACGCCGAGCACCGCGCTGGCCGGCAGCCGGGAGACCAGCTCCTCCACCACCGGCTGCCCGGTGCGGTACGACACCCCGAGGTCGAGCCGGACGACCCGCTCCAACCAGCGCAGGTACTGCACGGCCAGCGGTCCGTCCAGGCCGAGTTGGGCGCGCCGCTCCTCACGGATCCGCTGTTGCTCCGCCGGGGTCAAGTAGGCGTCGACCCCGGTCTGGCCGAACTCGATCTCCACCGGGTCACCCGGCGAGGACCGCACCAGGACGAAGATCAGCACCGACGCCACCAGCAGTAACGTGACCGTGCCGACGACGAATCGGCCGAGCACTCCCAGCGCCCGAAGCCAGCGGTTCGTCAACTCAGCCGACCGTCATCTCGCCGCGGATGATCGTCTCGTACTGCTGCGGATGGCCGACGAAACCCTTGACGTTCTTGGCCAGCGCGACCGCCGCCACCCGCGTGTGCACCGGGATGGACGGCACCGACTCGGCCATCAGTTGATTGACCTTCAACACGGCCCCCTCGCGCGCTGCCGCAGTCTTGGCCGCGGTGGCCTGCTGGATCGCCTCGGCCACCCCCTTCACCTGGTAGCGGCCGTGGTTGGCGGCACCCTGTGGGCCGATCTGGTTGTCCATCAGGGCGGGGACGTTGCCCAGCGTCGTCCAGGCCTGGGTGACCGCGTCCCAGTCGCCGTTCTTCACCGACTGGGTGACCAGGCTCGCCTCGACGTTGCGCACCTTCAGGTCGACGCCGAGTGCCCGCCACTGCGCCTGCAGCACCTCACCGGTGGCCGCCTCGGTACCGAAGGTCAGCAGCCGGATGGAGAGCGGCTTGCCGTCCTTGCTGCGCATCCCGTCGGAGCCGGCGGTCCAGCCGGCCCGGTCCAGCAGCTGCTTGGCCCGGTCGAGATCGAACGAGGTGAAGCCGGTCTTGGCCGCCTTCGGGTAGCCGGGGTTGGACGCCAGCCAGCTCGGCAGCGGGGCGGCCAGTCCCTTGGTCGCCAGCTCGACGACCTTGCTCCGGTCGGTGCCCCAGCCCAGCGCTTGGCGGACGTCCTGATCGGCCAGCGCCGGTGCCTGCTTGGACGCGGGATTGAGGTAGACCGCGACCGTACTGGCACTGGGCTGGGAGACGATCTGCAGGCCGGCGCCGCGGGCTTCCTCGGCCCGACCGCCCGGGAAGCTCTCCACGATGTCGGCCTGGCCGGACAGCGCCATCTCGGCGCGCGACTGGTCGTCCGGAACCAGGGTCACCTGGACGCCGGGCGCACCGGTGCGACCGCCCCACCAGCGCTCGTTGCGCTGCAGGGTAGCCGAGCGTTCGGTCTCGAACCCGGTCAGCCGGTAGGGACCGGTCAGGTCGGCGCTGGAGACGTCTGTCGGGTTTCGGCCTTGGTAGGCGGCCGCGTTGTGGATCACCATCGAGTAATGCGCCAGCGCGTAGTTGAAGTACGGCGCCGGGCCCTTGGAGCGGAAAGCCACGGTGCGGTCCCCGTCCGCGCTGATCGTGACACCGCTGAGCATGCCTTTGGCGTTGGTGCTGCGCTCGCGGGAGCGCTCCAGCGACGCCACCACCGCATTGGCGTTCACCGGGGCTCCGCTCCAGAACACCGCACCGCTGCGCAGCGTGGCCGTCCAGACCTCGGGTGCGGTCTGCTCGACGCGCTCGGCGAGTTCCGGGGCGACGGAGCCGTCCGGCTGGATCTTCAGCAGCGCCTCGGTGGCGCCGTACATCCGCAGGTAGCTGGAGGTCAGATCGTCGGCCGGATCGACCCCGGCCGCCATCCGGGCCACGGCCAGTCGGATCGACCGGTCGCCCTGCTGCCCGGGGCCTGGTTGTTGCGCGCTGCAGGCGCCCAGGCCGAGCCCGAGCGCCAGGACGATGACTGTGCGGAGAAGACGCACCGTGAGCCTCCCATAACTGATAATGACTATCCTTTTCGATCTGAGCTTGCCATCGCGACCCGGCCCACGGCGCGCCGTCCCACGCGCTGGACCCGGACGGGCACCTCGCGGCCGGTCGCCGAGACCACGTCGCCTGCGCAAACGCACATCGCCTGCGTAGGAACACAGGCGATGTGCGTTTCGGCAGGCGACCTGCCGGGCAGGGTGGCGAGTATCTTTGTCGAGCGACCTTGTCGAGATCATGAAGCGCGACCCCTGACAAGGTATTTCGACCACCCTCAGCGGTGCGGATGCGCCGATCAGCACATTCTCAGCTAATTGTCATGGCAAGTCATCGACATATAGCCACGCTCACCGCTACGCTCCGCACGTGGGCAAGGGGGCCCGCCCTCTTCATAGCCGAAGAGATCCTTCAACCTCCCGGGGGGAAAATGAAACATCGGATTCTTGCTGCCCTCGCAGCAGCAGCACTCGCCATCACGACCGTCGCCGCAGTGCCCGGCACGGCGAAAGCAGACGAGACCGACACCGTGAAGGTCGACGTCTGGCTGCAAGGCCACACCAATGGTCTTCTTGACCTGCGCACCGGCTCGGTGTCGTACTACGACAACGGCGGCTGGCACCAGGTGAGCGGCCTCAACCCGAACGATCAGCGCATCGCACGCGCCGAGGTGAAGCCGGGAACGTACTCGTTCGCGGTGGATTACAACGGCACCCGCGCACAGAAGCAGGTGACGGTGGGCCAGAGCAGCCAGGCCGTCTACTTCCACGCCGCGCTGGTCAAGCTCGACCTGCGCGACTCGAAGGGCAATCCGCTGTCGGTGGACGCCAACGGCGCCTCCTACTACGCGAACGGCTGGCACAACTTCGATCCGAACGTGGGCGTCGAGCTGCAGCCGGGCACCTACCCGTTCACCGCCACCTACAACGGCACCCGCCAGCAGAAGACGTTCACGGTGCTGGCCAAGAATCCGAACAACCTGGCCAACGCGGTGCAGACGGTCAGCTTCCAGACCACCTGGGTGAATGTCTGGCTGGCCGGCGACACGGTGGCACCGCTCGACCTGCGGAACGGATCCGCAACCTATTTCGCGGACGGCAGCTGGAGGCCGATCACCGGCGTCAACGTCAACAACGGCAAGATGGTGACCGCGGAAATGCTGCCGGGAACCTACAGCTTCGCGGTGGCCTGGAACGGCATGCGGGATCAGCAGAACTCGGTGGTGGTCGGCACCAGCGACAAGTCGGTCCGCTTCGACACGGCGCTGGTCAAGGCGACGGTCAACGGTGAGGTTCCCGATTCGGCGTCGTTCTTCGCCGGAACCTGGCAATCCCTGGGTGACGGCGCACAGATGCTGCCGGGCACGTACACCTTCCGGGTGGTCAAGGACGGCGTTCAGCAGCAGAAGTCGTACACCGTGGTGAAGAAGAACCCGAACAACGGCGCCAACAAGCTCCAGATCGTCGAGTTCCCCTGATCGACCGACCATGATCGGCGAGCCGGGTCTTGGCCCCGGGGCTGTAACCGCGGGGCC
>NZ_JASGDE010000206.1:0-2903 GCF_047607385.1 Micropruina sp. | reverse complement strand
TACGACCCGGCCGGGCTGCGCGGCGCCGTCGCGGTCAGCGGTCCGCGCTCGACGCCCGCGGCGTCCGCCCCGATCCCGCCGGCTCCGCCGCTCACCGAGATCGGGCTCGACGACCTGATCGGCTTCGTCCGCGACCCGGTCCGGCACTTCCTGCGCGAGCGCTGCGGGCTGAGTTATTGGCAGTCCGATCCGCTGCCCGACGAGATCCCCATCGAGCCGGACGGCCTCGACCGCTGGGCGGTCGGGGAACGGCTGCTCGGCCTGGCGCGCACCGGGCATTCGATCGACGATGCGGTGCGTGCCGAGTGGCTGCGCGGGGCGGTTCCGCCGGGCGCGATCGGCACCCGGCTACTGGACGGGGTGGCCGCCCAGGTCCGGCCCATCGTGGCAGCGCTTCCGCTCCCCCCGGACGAACCGGTGCGGCATCGCGACATCGCCCTCGACTGCGGCGCGGTCCGGCTCACCGGACGGGTGGCCACCCAGCGCGACCTGGTGGTGCAGGCCAGCTTCTCCAAGCCGTCCGAATCCCGCTCGGTCGGGCTGTGGCTTCAGTTGCTGGCCTTGTCGGCCACCGCGGAGGGACCGTGGCGCGCCGTTCTGGTCGGTCGCGGCGCGCGCCGGCAGTGGCGTGGCCCCGACCCGGCCACCGCCCGGACGCTGCTGGGCCGGTGGCTGCGGCTGTACCGCATCGGGCTGGACGCCCCGCTGCCGTTGCCGCTGCAGTTCGGTGCCCGGCTGGCCGGGCTGCTCGGCGACGACAAGAATCCATTCGGCGAGCTGCGCAACCTGCGCTACGCCTACAGCGACCACCGGTCGAAGCAGTGGGAGCAGTTCTACGCCAGCGCCGACGACCTGCTCGCCGTCGGCATCGGTGACGACGACCTCGACCAGCCCGGCGAGACCGCGCTGGCCTGCGCGGCCGCCCGACTGGTCTGGCACCCGATCACGGCGCATGAGGTGGTGCGATGAACGGCTTCCCCGAATTCGACCCGAGCGTCCCGCTGCCCGCGGGCACCACCGTGCTGGAGGCGTCCGCCGGCACCGGCAAGACCCACGCCGTCGCGGCGCTCGCCGTCCGGCTGATCGCCGCCGGCGACACCACCGTCGAGCGGCTGCTGATGGTCACCTTCGGGCGCAACGCCACCCGTGAACTGCGCGCCCGCGTCCGCACCCACCTGCTGGCGGCACTCGACGATGCCACCGGGCCGGCCAGGGATCGCCTGGCCGCCGCGGTGGCCGGCTTCGACGGCGCCCTGGTGATGACCATCCACGAGTTCTGCGCCGCGATGTACGCGCAGCTGGGAATCCTGGCGTCCGGTGATCCGTCCGGCCGGGTGATCGCCGACCTGCGGCCGCTGGTCCGCGAGGTCGCGCACGACCTGTACCTGAACCGCTACGGGTTCGACACCCGGCAGCCGCCGTTTCCGCTCGGCGACGACCGGCGCAACGGAGTCACCGGTGCGGTCAGCCTGGCCGATGCGGCGGTGGCGCACGTGTTGCGTCCGATCGTGCCCACCGACGCCGACGGGGTGATCGCCGAACGGGTCGGCTTCGCCGGGCGGGTGCGCAGCGTGGCCGCCGACCGGCGCCGTCAGCTCGGGGTGCTCACCTTCGACGACCAGTTGGTCCGGCTGCGCGACACCCTCGCCGATCCGGACACCGGGGCGGCCAGTTGTGAACGGTTGCGCGACCGGTTCGACGCGGTGCTGGTCGACGAGTTCCAGGACACCGATCCGGTGCAGTGGGAGATCCTGCGCCGGCTGTTCGACGGGCATCGCCGGATGGTGCTGATCGGCGACCCGAAGCAGGCCATCTACACCTTCCGCGGAGCCGACATCGCCGCCTACACCACCGCGGTCGGCACCGCCGGCGCCCGGTTCTCGCTGAGTGTGAACCATCGCAGCGACGCCGCGCTGGTGCGCGGGCTGGGTGAGCTGTTCGCCGGGCTGCGGCTGGGTGAGGCGATCGAGGTGCACCCGGTCGCCGCGCACCGGCCCGGCTGCGGCGTCCGGACGACCGGGGCGGCGGTGACCCCGGTGACGCTGCGCACCCTCGACGACGAGCAGCGGAACTGGCCGGCGCACGGCCGCGTCCGTGCTGACCTGGTCCGCCAGGTGCGCGGCATCCTCGATCGGCAGCAGTTGTTCGACGGGGGTTGGCGTGACGTCCGGCCCGGCGACATCGCGGTGCTGGTGCGCACCAACAAGGGCGCGTCCAGGATCGCCGAGGCGCTGCGCGAGGCGGGCGTGCCGGTGGCGCTGAGCGGCTCCGACAGCATCTACGCCTCCCCGGCCGCCGCCGACTGGCTGACCCTGCTGCTGGCCCTGGCCTCACAGCGCCGCAACGAGCTGCGGCAGGCCCTGATCAGTTCCTTCTTCGGCCTGTCCCTGGCCGACCTGGCGGGTGCCGGCGACGCGCAGATCGCCGACTGGACGGCCACGGTGCGGCAGTGGGACCGGATCCTGGTCCGGGCCGGAGTGGCGGCGCTGTTCGCCTCCATCGGTGCCGAGACGTCCTTCATCGAGCGGGTGCTGGCCCGGCCGGACGGGGAACGCCTGATGACCGACTTCCGGCACCTCGCCGAGGTGCTGCACCAGGCGTCCGGCCACACCCGGCCGAGCGCGGCCTGGCTGGCCGAGTGGCTGCAGGCCGAGCAGCGCAAGGCGGCCGACGACGAGCGGACCCGCCGGCTGGAGACCGACGCCGAGGCGGTGCAGGTGAAGACCGTGCACGGCGCGAAGGGGCTGCAGTACCCGATCGTGCTGCTGCCGGACCTGTGGGACAAGGCCGGCGGCGACGACGACGGCCGCAAGCTGCTGCTGCACGACGATCACGGCGACGCGGTGCTCGACCTGGGCGGCCGGGACGCCGCCGGCCGCAGCCAGCGCCGGCGGCGCGCCGAC
>NZ_JASGDE010000205.1:0-5690 GCF_047607385.1 Micropruina sp. | reverse complement strand
CACTTCCGGTGGTCAGCGCCGTCCCGGACGTGGGCCGCGGCGCGACGACCGGGGCGGCCGTGACAACCGTCCCGAGCGTGGCGGACGCCGCCGCGCCGAGGCTGCCGAGGCCCCCGCGGCCGAGGCCGTCACCGAGAATGCAGGAGCCTGAGCATGTTGATTCCCCGTAGGGTCAAGCACCGCAAGCAGCACCATCCCAAGCGGGACGGCGCCGCCAAGGGCGGTACCAAGCTGGCGTTCGGCGATTACGGCATCCAGGCCCTGGAGTCCTCGTACCTGACCAACCGGCAGATCGAGAGCGCCCGTATCGCCATGACCCGGCACATCCGGCGTGGCGGCAAGGTGTGGATCAACGTCTACCCCGACCGTCCGCTGACCAAGAAGCCGGCCGAGACCCGGATGGGTTCCGGCAAGGGTTCCCCCGAGTGGTGGGTGGCCAACATCAAGCCGGGCCGGGTGCTCTTCGAGCTCTCCGGCGTGGCCGAGGAGACCGCACGCGAGGCGATGCGCCTGGCGATCCACAAGCTGCCGTTCAAGGCACGTTTCATCAAGCGGGAAGCAGGTGAGATCTGATGGCGAAGACCAGCACCGCAGCCGACCTGCGCGGCCTCAGCCGCGACGAGCTCAACGCCAAGGTCAAGGAGTTCAAGGAGGAGCTGTTCAACCTCCGGTTCGCCGCTGCCACCGGTCAGCTCGAGTCGCACGGACGGCTCCGCGAGGTCCGCAAGGACATCGCGCGGGTCTACACCGTGCTGCAGGAACGCAACCTCGGCATCGTCCCCGATCCTGATCAGGACAAGTGAGAGCAATGAGTGAGAGCAAGCGCGCGGAGTCAAATCGATTGGCAGCCCGCAAGGTCCGTGAGGGCATCGTGGTGTCCGACAAGATGGACAAGACCGTCGTGGTCGCCATCGAGCAGCGGGTCAAGCATCCGCTGTACGGCAAGGTGATGACCAAGACCGAGCGACTGAAGGCTCACGACGAGGCGAACGACGCCGGCGTCGGTGACCGTGTCCGGGTGATGGAGACTCGTCCGACCTCAGCGACCAAGCGCTGGCGTCTGATCGAGATCCTCGAGAAGGCCAAGTGAGGCAGGAATGATCCAGCAGGAGACGCGGCTGAAGGTCGCGGACAACACCGGTGCGAAGGAACTCCTCTGCATCCGGGTGCTCGGTGGCTCCAAGCGTCGCTACGCGGGCCTGGGCGACAAGATCGTCGCCACGGTCAAGGACGCCATCCCGGGCGGAAACGTGAAGAAGGGCGAGGTGGTCAAGGCCGTCATCGTCCGTACGGTGAAGGAGACCCGTCGTCCGGACGGTTCCTACATCAAATTCGATGAGAATGCCGCCGTGATCCTGAAGGGCGACGGGGAGCCCCGTGGCACCCGCATCTTCGGACCGGTCGGCCGTGAGCTGCGCGAGAAGCGTTACATGCGCATCATCTCGCTGGCGCCGGAGGTGCTGTGACAATGGCGAACTCGTTGCATGTGAAGAAGGGTGACCGGGTCAAGGTCATCGCCGGCAAGGACAAGGGCCGGGTCGGCGACATCATCGAGGTGCTGCCCGAGCAGGGCCGGGTGATCGTCGAGGGTGTGAACGTGGTCAAGAAGCACACCCCGGATCGCTCCGCGCAGGGCGCCAAGGACAAGGGCGGGATCATCACCACCGAGGCCCCCATCGACGCGTCCAACGTGCAGTTGGTCGTGAAGGTGGACGGCAAGGAGGTCGTGACCCGCGTGGGCTACGAGCGCCGCGAGGTGACCAAGCGGCGTCCGGACGGCTCGGAGTACTCCGCCACCCGGAGCGTCCGGATCGCCCGCAAGACCGGGAAGGAAATCTGATGACCGCCAGCACCGCAGAGAAGACTCTGCCGCGGCTGAAGCAGAAGTACCGCGAGGAGATCGCGCCGGCGCTGCACGCCGAGTTCGGCTACGCCAACGTGATGCAGATCCCCGGCCTGACCAAGATCGTGGTCAACATGGGTGTCGGCGACGCCGCTCGCGACTCCAAGGTGATCGACGGGGCGGTGCGGGATCTGACCCAGATCACCGGCCAGAAGCCGTCGGTGACCAAGGCCCGCAAGTCCATCGCGCAGTTCAAGCTGCGTGAGGGCATGCCGATCGGCTGCCACGTCACGCTGCGCGGCGACCGGATGTGGGAGTTCGCCGACCGGCTGCTCACCCTGGCGCTGCCCCGGATCCGCGACTTCCGCGGCCTGTCCGCGCGGCAGTTCGACGGCAAGGGCAACTACACCTTCGGCCTGACCGAGCAGGTCATGTTCCACGAGATCGACCAGGACCGGATCGATCGCGTCCGGGGCATGGACATCACTTTCGTCACCACCGCGACCAACGACGAGGAGGGCCGGGCGCTGCTCAAGCAGCTGGGCTTCCCGTTCAAGGCTCCGGAGAACGATCCGAAGAAGGCCGTCGCCAAGAAGCGGCGTCCGCAGGGTGCTTCGAAGAGCGCCCAGAAGAAGTCCCTGAAGAGGAAGTGACGAAGGTATGGCCAAGACAGCGCTGAAGGTCAAGCAGGCCCGCAAGCCGAAGTTCGGCGTCCGCGCCTACACCCGGTGCAGCAAGTGCGGCCGGCCCAAGGCCGTCTACCGCAAGTTCGGCCTGTGCCGGGTCTGCCTGCGGGAGCTGGCGCACGCCGGCCAGCTGCCCGGGGTGACCAAGTCCAGCTGGTGACCGGCTCGCCGGTCGAGACCACCGGGTTCGTCCGGACCCAGTGACCATTAACCCGAACAGGTCAGGCGCCTGGGATACGGCGTCCTGAAACCGTCCGAGAAAGAAGAAATCAAGTCATGACCATGACTGACCCGATCGCAGACATGCTGACGCGTCTGCGCAACGCCAATCAGGCGTACCACGACTCCACGTCGATGCCGCACAGCAAGATCAAGGTGGGCATCGCCGAGATCCTCAAGGCTCAGGGCTACATCAGTGGCTTCGAGGTCAAGGAGCCGGCCGAGGGCGAGGTCGGCAAGACGCTGACCATCACCCTGAAGTACGGCTCCAACCGGGAGCGCTCGATCGCCGGTGTCCGGCGGATCAGCAAGCCCGGCCTGCGGGTGTACGCCAAGTCCAATGCGCTGCCGAAGGTGCTGGGCGGACTGGGGATCGCGATCATCTCGACCTCCCAGGGCCTGCTCACCGACTCCGAGGCCAACGCCAAGTCCGTGGGCGGCGAAGTGCTCGCCTACGTGTGGTGAGAGAGGAGTACTGACATGTCGCGAATTGGCAGGCTCCCGATCGCCATCCCGGCCGGGGTCGATGTGAAGCTGGACGGCCAGCTGGTCGAGGTGAAGGGGCCCAAGGGCACCCTCAGCCACACCATCGCCGAGCCGATCCGGATCGGCCGCAACGAGGCCGGCGAACTGGAAGTGACCCGTCCGGACGACGAGCGGCAGAGCCGTTCGCTGCACGGCCTGACCCGCACCCTGGTCTCCAACATGGTGACCGGCGTGACCGCGGGCTATGAGAAGAAGCTCGAGATCGTCGGCGTCGGCTACCGGGTGATCGCCAAGGGCCCGACCCAGCTCGAGTTCAACCTCGGCTTCAGCCACCCGGTCGTGGTGAACGCTCCCGAGGGCGTCACCTTCTCGGTGGAGAAGCCGACGGCGTTCACCGTCTACGGCATCGACAAGCAGGTCGTCGGCGAGGTTGCGGCCAACATCCGCAAGATCCGCAAGCCGGAGCCCTACAAGGGCAAGGGTGTGCGCTACGCCGGCGAGCGGGTTCGCCGCAAGGTTGGAAAGGCTGGTAAGTGATGGCTATCTCGCTGTCGAACAACAAGACGACGGCCGCTCGGATCGCTGCGCGGCTGCGCCGCCAGGCCCGCGGTCGCAAGAAGATCGCAGGCAGCCCGGAGCGTCCGCGCCTGGTCGTCACCCGGTCCTCGCGGCACCTGTTCGTTCAGGTGATCGACGACACCGTGGGCGCCACGCTGGCGTCGGCGTCCTCGATGGAGGCCGACATCCGCAAGGCGAGCGGCGACAAGACCGAGGTGGCCAAGAAGGTCGGCACGCTGATCGCCGATCGGGCCAAGGCTGCCGGGGTCACCTCGGTGGTCTTCGACCGGGCCGGCAACAAGTACCACGGACGGATCGCGGCGCTGGCCGACAGCGCCCGGGATGCCGGCCTGGGATTCTGACGGAACTCGAAAGGAAACAACGATGAATGGAAACCAGCGCCGCGGAGGCGGTGCCGCTGGTGGCGAGCGTCGTGGCCGCGAGGACCGTCGGGGCCAGAACGCCGAGAAGGAGAAGAGCAACTACCTCGAGCGGGTAGTGGCGATCAACCGGGTGGCGAAGGTCGTCCAGGGTGGCCGCCGGTTCAGCTTCACCGCGCTCGTCGTGGTGGGTGACGGCGACGGCACCGTCGGCGTCGGCTACGGCAAGGCCCGCGAGGTGCCGGCCGCGATCGCCAAGGGCGTGGAAGAGGCCAAGAAGGCGTTCTTCCGGGTGCCGCGCATCCAGGGCACCATCCCGCACCCGGTGCAGGGTGAGAAGGCCGCCGGTGTGGTCATGCTGCGTCCGGCGTCGCCCGGTACCGGTGTCATCGCCGGTGGTTCGGCGCGCGCCGTGCTGGAGTGCGCCGGCGTCCACGACGTGCTCGCCAAGTCGCTGGGCTCGGACAACGCGATCAACGTGGTGCACGCCACGGTGGCCGCGCTGAAGAGCCTGGAGGAGCCTGAGCAGGTCGCCAAGCGCCGTGGCCTGTCGGTGGAGGACGTCACCCCGGCCGCGCTGCTGCGCGCTCGTGAGGAGGCGAATCACTGATGAGCAAGATCAAGGTGACCCAGGTCAAGTCCGGCGTGGGTCGCAAGCAGAACCAGCGCGAGACCCTGCGGTCGCTCGGTCTCAAGCGGATCGGCGACTCGGTGGTGATCGAGGCCCGTCCCGAGCTCGTGGGCATGGCCAAGTCGGTCTCGCACCTGGTCACCGTCGAGGAGGTCGACTGACATGCCGCTGAAGTTGCATCATCTGCGCCCGGCGCCCGGTGCCAAGACCGAACGCACTCGCGTCGGCCGTGGCGAGGGCTCCAAGGGCAAGACCGCGGGCCGAGGCACCAAGGGCACCGGCGCGCGTAAGAACACGCCGCAGAACTTCGAGGGCGGGCAGATGCCGCTGCACATGCGGCTGCCCAAGCTGCGCGGCTTCAAGAACCCGTTCCGGGTCGAGTACCAGGTGGTGAACGTCGCCAAGCTCGGCGAGCTGTTCCCCGAGGGCGGCGAGGTCGGCGTGGCCGACCTGGTCGCCAAGGGCGCCGTCCGCGACGGCAACCTGGTCAAGGTGCTGGGCAGCGGAGAGCTCTCCGTCGCCCTGCAGGTGAGCGCGCACGCGTTCTCCGCCTCGGCCAAGAGCAAGATCGAGGCAGCCGGGGGCACCGCCACCCAGCTGTGAGCTGATCCACACCCGAGGGCGGGACGACATCGGTCGTCCCGCCCTCGTGCCGCGTCCGGGGACGGTTCTCAACGGTTGGGGACGGTTCTGGGCGGTTGATTTTCGACGGTTGGGGACGGTTCTCAACCGCCGGGGACGGTTCTCGACGGTCGGCTTTCGACGGTTGGGGACGGTTCTGCTGGCCGAGAACCGTCCCCGGCGGTTGGTTTTCGTTCGTCGAGAACCGTCCCCGACCGTTGAGAACCGTCCCCAACCGTTGAGAACCGTCCCCGGTCAGGCGGGTT
>NZ_JASGDE010000204.1:0-4133 GCF_047607385.1 Micropruina sp. | reverse complement strand
GTTCGAGCAGAGACAGCGAGCCGACACCAGTCCAATAACCACCACAAGCTGGTTCCAGCACCTCACCAGCGCCGGCAACCCACGGATCAGCCCACCAGCCCAGCTCCCACCGCCAACGAACAAACGCACACAACCACTAGCTGCGGAACCTGGGTTCGGCCGGTAGAGCCGGGTGTGCTGCGGCAGAATCGGCCGGGTGAGCAAAGGCACGCCCGACCGGGTCCCGGACGACGGCCTGACCACGGCGCAACGCCGCCACCGGCCGGCCCTGATCGTCAATACCGGCCCTGGCAAGGGGAAATCCACCGCCGCGTTCGGCACGGCGTTGCGCGGCTGGCATCAGGGCTGGTCGATCGGGGTGTTCCAGTTCGTGAAGTCCGGACGCTGGCGCAGCGGCGAACAGGCCGCCTTCGAGGCCCTGGACCGGGTGCACCGGGAGACCGGCGCGGGCGGTCCGGTGCGCTGGCACACGCTCGGTGCCGGGCTGACCTGGACCCGGGCCGGCTCCGACCGGGCCGCGCAGGCCGAGGCGGCGTCCGGCACCTGGGCCGAGGTCCGGGACGCCCTCGCCGCGCAGGCCCACACCCTGTACCTGCTGGACGAGTTCACCTACCCGCTCACCTGGGGCTGGCTCGACCTGGACGAGGTGATCGCGACGCTGGCCACCCGGCCCGGGGTGCAGCACGTCATCGTCACCGGCCGCAACGCGCCGCAGCCGCTGCTCGACATCGCCACCACGGTGACCGAGATGACCAAGCTCAAGCATCCGTTCGACGACGGCCAGAAGGGGCAGGCGGGCATCGAATGGTGACTACTCCACGGCTGGTGGTCGCGGCGGCGGCGTCCTCGGCGGGCAAGACCACGGTGGCGACCGGACTGCTCGCCGCGTTGCGTGGACGCGGGCTGCGGACCGCCGGTTTCAAGATCGGTCCGGATTTCATCGATCCCGGCTATCACACGCTGGCGACCGGACGCCCGGGCCGCAATCTGGACCCGGTGCTGGTCGGCGAGGAGCTGATCCCCGGCTTGTTCGCGCACGGCGTCGCCACCCCCGAGCCGGCCGACCTGGCCGTGATCGAGGGTGTGATGGGGCTGTTCGACGGACGGCTCGGCACCGACGGCGAGGCGTCCACCGCCCACGTCGCGCGGCTGCTGCGGGCCCCGGTGCTGCTGGTGGTGGACGCCGCCGGCAGCTCTCGGACGGCGGCCGCGGCCGCGCTCGGGCTGCGCGCCTTCGACCCCCGGATCGACGTTGCCGGGGTGATCGTCAACCGGGTGGCCAGCCCGCGGCACGGCGCCGAGCTGGCCCGGGTGTTCGAGCAGGCCGGGCTGCCGGTGCTCGGCGTCCTGCCCCGCAACGCCGGCATCGCCGCCCCGTCGCGGCATCTCGGCCTGGTGCCGGCCAGCGAGCGCCTGGAGTCGCGGGCGACCATCGACGCGCTGGCCGCACACTTGGCCGACCATGTCGACCTGGACGCCGTCCGTGAGCTGGCCGGGCTGGCCGGCGAGTTGGACGTGCCGGCCTGGGATCCGGCGGCGGTGATGAGCGCGGTGGCCGGTGCGCCGCTGGTCGGGGTGCTGGCCGGGCGGGCGTTCACCTTCCGCTACGCCGAGACCACCGAGTTGCTGCGCGCGGCCGGCTGCCGAGTGGTGGAGATCGACCCGCTGGCCGACCGGGCGCTGCCGCCGGACCTGGCCGCGCTGTACGCCGGCGGCGGCTTCCCCGAGGTGCATGCCGCCGAGTTGAGCGGCAACGTGGCGTTGCGTGCCGGGTTGGCGGCGGCGATCCGCGACGGGTTGCCCACCGTCGCCGAGTGCGCCGGGCAGCTGTATCTGTGCGAGCACCTGGACGGGCATCCGATGGTCGGCGTGCTGCCGGCGTCGGCCCGGATGACGCCGCGGCTCACCCTCGGCTACCGGAGCGCGCGGTCGGCGTCCGACACCCTGCTGACCAGGGCGGACGAGCCGGTGACCGGGCACGAGTTCCATCGCACCCTGACCGGGCCGGCGGCGGAACGACCGGCCTGGCGCTGGGACGACCGCACCGACGGCTTCAGCCTCGGCCTCGGGTCGGGGACGCCGAGCCTGCACAGCGGGTATCTGCATGTGCACTGGGCTGGGCATCCCGGGCTGGCCCAGCGGTTCGCGGAGGCGGCGGCGTCCTTCCATCCGGGTTCCCGGGGTGGTTCGCCGGGTCGGGCGTCCGCGATGAGCGGGGACGGCATCGACCTGCATCACCACGGCGACCGGGAGCTGGCGCCCGGGCTGGTCGACCTGGCGGTGAACGTGCTGCTGCCCGAACCGCCGGGGTGGCTGGCGTCCGCGATCGCGCGCGGCACCCGGCGGCTCGGTTCGTACCCGGACGTCGCCCCGGCACGGGCCGCGCTGGCCGCCCGGCACGGTGTCGACCCCTCGATGGTGCTGCCGACCAACGGTGCCGCGGAGGCGTTCGCCCTGATCGCGCGCGGGTTGGCGCCGGGACGTCCGATGGTGGTGCATCCGCAGTTCACCGAGCCGGAGGCGGCGTTGCGGGCCGCCGGGCTGGCGGTGCAGCGCTGGCTGCTGCCGGTGGAAGCTGCCGCCGAGGCACCGGTCCTGGCGGATCTGCCGGCCTGGGCGGACGCGGTGTTCGTCGGCAATCCGACCAATCCGACCGGCTGGCTGCATCGTCGCGACGACCTGTTGGCCGCGCGGGGCGATCGGCTGCTGGTCGTCGACGAGGCCTTCCTGGACGCCACCGACGAGGCCGAGACGCTGATCGCGCCGGCGATGCCGAACCGGCTGGTGGTGCGCTCGCTGAGCAAGACCTGGGGACTGGCCGGGCTGCGGGTCGGCTATCTGGTCGGTGATCCGGAGCTGATCGCCCGGGTCGCGGCGGTGCAACCGGCCTGGTCGGTGTCCTCCCCCGCGGCGGCGGCGATGATCGCCACCAGCACCCCGGACGCGCTGGCCGAGGCCCGGGAACGCTATCGCCAGGTGGCACAGCGCCGGGAACGGTTCGTCGCCGACCTGGCCGCGGCCGGCTTCCCGACCGTGCCGTCCGTCGCCCCGTTCGTGCTGATCGACACCTCGGCCTGCGGACCGGCGTCGGTGCGTCCGGCCCTGGCGGACGCCGGGTTCGCCGTCCGCCGCGCCGAGAGCTTCCCCGGCCTGGGTCCGACCTGGATCCGGGTCCGGGTGCCGGAGACCTGGGATCGGTTCGTCGCCGCCCTGGCTCGATTGCGGAAATCGTGAGCAGCTCATCCACCGTTGGTCGAGCTTGTCGAGACCTGGGTGCCGGCTTCACAAGGGGACAAGCTCAACCAGCGGCTGCAGCTTGATCAGCGGGGCTGGAGACGCTCCTCGACCCACCGGACGGCGGCGTCCACGGTCTCGACGCGGATCAAGCCAGAGGGTTCCGCGGGCCGGGCGACGATCACCACCGGGACGCCGAGCTCGGCGGCGGCGTCCAGCTTGGCGGCGGTGGCGCGTCCGCCGGAATCCTTGGTGACCAGGACGTCGATGCGACGGTCGCGCAGCAGGGCGCGTTCGGCGTCCAGGTCGAACGGGCCGCGGGCCCGCACCACCTCCCAGGACCCCGGGACGGCCACCGCCGGCGGCTCCACCACCCGCAGCAGCACGTAGCCGGTGAGTCCGAGGAACTCCGGCGCCGACTGTCGTCCGACGCTGAGGAAGACCCGCTCCCCCAGCCGCGGCGCCACCTCGGCCGCCTGCTGCGACGACGCGACCCAGTGCCAGCCGGCGGCGTCCGGACGCCCACCCCAGCCGGGGCGGGACAGCCGCAGCAGCGGCGTCCCGGTGCGTCCACACGCCTCCGCAGCCGATGCCGTGATCCGGGCGGCGAACGGATGGGTGGCGTCCACCACGGCGGCGATGTTCTCCCTGGTCAGGAAGCCGGCCAGGCCGTCGGCACCACCGAAACCGCCCACCCGGACGCGCCCGGCCGGTGGGCGCTCGACGGTCACCGCGCCGGCCAGTGAGGTCAGCACGTCCACCCCGCTGTCCACCAACGCCGCGGCCAGCCGGCGCGCCTCCGCGGTGCCGCCGAGCAGCAGCACGGTCATCGCCGCGACCACCGCCAGGCCAGCCCGGCCGCCACCGCCGCGGATGCCGCCGACACCACCTGCGCGAGC
>NZ_JASGDE010000203.1:0-3784 GCF_047607385.1 Micropruina sp. | reverse complement strand
CTGAACTCAGCGAGCCCCAAATAGTTAGGCGAGCGCGGGGAGGGGGCGGGCAGAGACGCGGCGGTAGCACCGGTAGCCTGACCGGCATGGACGAACAGGGGGACGACGGGCAGGACGCGCCGGCCTCCGACGTCCTCTCCGCGGACGTCTACCAGCGGCTGCGGAGGGGGATCATCACCGGCCGCTACGGCCCCGGGAGCAAGCTGACCGAGCGCGAGATCGCCGCCGAGTTCGGCGTCTCCCGTGCCCCGATCAGGGCCGCGATCAACCGGCTGGAGTTCACCGGCTTCATCCGCCTGGCGCCGCGCCGGGCGGCGATCGTCACCGAGGTCACCCGCACGGACATCGAGCAGCTCTACGACCTCCGCTCGGCACTGGAACCGCTGGTCGCCCGGATCGCCGCGGGACGGGTCGCCCGAGGTGCCGATCCCGCGCCGCTGCAGCAGGCGCTCACCGCCGCAACGGACGCAATCGCCCGCGACGACCACGAGGCCCTGGACCGCTGGAACGCCGCCCTGCACCGGGCGATCGTCACGCTCGCCGATCACGCGCTGTTCGAGCAGACGTTCGGGCCGCTGCAGGACCGCAGCGACCGGCTGAGTGCGATGACGATCGCCGCCGGGCCGGCCGTGCGCCACGAGGAGCACGACGCGCTGGTGCAGGCGATCGTCTCCGGCAACGAGCAGCTGGCCAGCGCCTGCGCCTACACGCACGTCGAGCGCGGCCGGCTCCGCACCCTCGCTCTGCTGCTCGGCGACTGACCCGGGTCCTCCGGTCGGGACGCGGCCGAGTCAGGCCTGTGCGCCGCTCCGGACGCCGAGGCCGAGCGCGTCCAGCAGATGCCTGACCGCGCTCGGCACCGGCTGGACGACGACGGACCGGTGCTGCTGCGCCAGCCGGCGTGCCGTCCGGGAGAGCGGGCCGCCGCCGATGATCACCGCCTCGGCGCCGTCGACCTGCTCGCAGAGCCGGACCGCCTCCGACAGCTCCCGGTACTCCAGCGCGTCGTCGGCCGCAAGCTGCTCGGCGGACGCGTCGGTGAACCGCAGCCCGGTGAAGACGCCCGGCCCCGCGTGGCGGTGGACCAGGCCGAGCAGGCCGGGCCCGAGCCGCCGCGTCGAGGTCACCATCCCGAACCTCCTGCCGTCGCGTCCGGCGGCCCGGATCGAGGCCTCGCCCAGACCGATCGCCGGTCCGGGCCAGCACTGCCGCACCTCCCGCACCCCCGGGTCTCCGATGGCGGCGACCACGATGCCGGCGGTGTCGGCGGTGAGGCTGCGGTGCACGCATCGCAGCACGTGCGGAACGCTCGCCGCGAGCGCCTCCGGACCGGTGATCACGGACGGTCCGCCGTCCACCGTGACACCCCGGGCGGTCAGCCCGGTGCCGGTCAGCATGGCCTGGGCCAGGGCAGTCATCACGCTCGTCGTCGCGGTGTTGGTGTTCGGGTTGACGACCAGCAGGTGCGGTGTGCCGTCGCTCACCGGCTAGAAGGCCTCTTCGAGCGGACGCCCGAGGGTCTCCCGGGGGATCCGGACCACGATCGCCCCGACCACGAAGAAGGCCGCGAGCATCGCGAACATCGCCGGCACCCCGCCCGCGTCCAGCACCGCTCCGGCGAGCAGCGGCAGCAACCCGCCGGCAAGCGACCCGGTGGCGAGGATGACCGCCGTGCCGAGCCCGCGGATCCTGGTCGGGTACAACTCCGGGGCGTACAGGAAGATCGTGGTGTTGATGGTGATCACCGCGAAGTTGAACAGGGCGCCGAACAGCAGCACCAGCGGGATGGTCGGTGCGGCGAAGCCGAACCCCAGAGCGGCGACCAAGCCGAGCGTGGCGGCACCGGTCAACACCGCGCGGCGGGGGAGCCGGAGCGAGACGAACGAGGCGACGATCGATCCGACCAGGCTTCCGGACTGCATCACGAGTGTGTACCACAGGGCCGTGGTGATGGCGAAGCCGCGGTCGGTGAGGATCAGCGGGATCAGCGTGGCCATCGAGATCTGGCCGCCGTAGGACATCGTCACCGCGATGCACAGCGGCAGTGTGGTGCGCAGGTGGCGACCGCGGAACACGTGCGTCCAGGTCTGCCGCGGCGGTTCCGCCAGCGCGGCGGCGTTCTCCCCGTCGAGGTACTGCACCTGTTCCGGCAGGGGTCCGGCCAGCTTGCCCTGGGCCAGTCGGTTCAGCACCGTGTTGGCTTCGGCCACGTTCCCGTTGGCGGCCAGGTAGCGCGGCGATTCGGGCATCGACCGCCGGTAGAACAACACCAGCAGTGCGGGCAGCAGCAGCACGGCGAACAGGTACCGCCACTGGTCGTCCCCGGAGAACACCGCGAACACGATGATCCCGAACAGCGGTGCCAGCAGGTTGCCGATGCCGGCGGCGGCCACGTTGACCAGGCCGCTGGCGACCCCGCGGTGCTTGGCGGCGAAGAACTCCGACATCATCGTGATCGCCGTCGCGATCTCGCCGCCGATGCCGATTCCGACGATGAAGCGCGCCACCAGCAGCATCTCGTAGTTGGGTGCGACGGCGCACAGCAGCGAACCGACGCTGAAGACGAGCAGGTTGAGGCTCAGTAGTCGGCGGCGTCCGAAACGGTCGGAGGTGAAGCCCGCCGCCAGCCGACCCAGCGCGATCGCGGTGAAGGTGACCGTGTTGAGCAGGCCGACCTGGGCCGAGCCGAGTCCCCAGCTCTCGCGCAGGGCCGGTCCGGCGACCCCGACGGCGTTCTGTTCGATCGAGTCGAAGAACGCGCCGAGGAGGACCATCGCCGCGACGCCCAGGTGGGCGCGAGTGAGTTTCATGGTGGAGTAGGCGCGCTCGATCTGGTCGCCGAGCGTCAGTTCGGGTTGCTTCGTCTGATTGGTCATCCGCTTGCTCCCTTTGAAGAGATCGACGAAGGTCGATGTCGTGGTCGGGTCCGGCGCGGGGCCTGCCCTCGGGGTGGCCTCGGCTGGTTCCTGACGCTAATCAGACGGTTCGATCCGCTGGTTGCCGTGGCATTACACGCGTGTGAAGACTGGCGATTTGGCATGCCAAAATGGGTTGAGAGGGCGGAGGTGTCCAGCAACAGGACCGATTGGCATGCCAGGTGCGGCGAATCCAACCCCTCCCTCGTCATCCCGGACTTGATCCGGGATCCCGCCCGTCCGAGAGCCCGGGGTGACGTTGAAGATCAGCGCTTCCCTAGCCGACGATCAGCGGCAAGCGTTCCCGGACCCGCTGCCGCACCCGCTCGGCATAGCGGCCGAAGGTGCCGCGGGCGATCGCCTTCTGCGCGTTGAACAGATGCACCCACAGGCCGGCCGCCCAGAACGTCCGCTCGTCGTCGTCGGTCCAGCTCGGCGACTCCGGACGCCCCGCGCCCGGCTCGCGGGCGCCGATGTAGCCGGCCAGGAAACCACGGGAGTCCGCCAGCGACGGCCAGCCGGGTTCGCTCCCGGCCACCGCGAACACGCCGGCGGCCGCGCCGGCCAGGGCGGCCTCCGGAAGCGCGGCCAGGCTGTCCCAGTCATGGACGACGGCGAGCCGGTCGCCGTCCCAGTACACGTTCTGGGCTTCCCAGTCGCCGTGCCCGATCACCAGGGGTGCGGTGCTGGACCGCAGCACCGCTCGCACCTGCCCCGCGGCATCGGTCAGCCAGCCCGGCGCGACGGTCGCATTGAGATCCTCCGGCCCGTCGTCGGGTGCCGGCCACAACTCCGCGCCGGGGTGGTCCCAGCCCAGCCAGGCCGGCGCCGGGCCGAGGTCGGGCACCTCCGCGACCGCCGGCGCCAGG
>NZ_JASGDE010000202.1:0-6767 GCF_047607385.1 Micropruina sp. | reverse complement strand
GCTCAAGGAAGCGCTGATCAATGCTGTTCCGAGCGAGGACGTGCCCGGCGGGCGATCTGCGGCCCCCAAATCTTGCGCCGTACGTCCAGTACGCCCACAAGATCCGGGGGCCGCAGCTCATCCCGCCGGGCACGTCCTCGCTCGGAACAGCATTGATCAGCGCTTCCTTGAGCGGGAGATCCTGGCGTTTGCGGTGAACCGCGGCGCCGGCCTGGTTAGGCTGCGTGTCATGCAGACTCCCGTTGACCCGACCACGACCGACGCGTGGCAGAAGCTTCAGAAGCTTCACGACGAGTTCGTCCCCGACCTGCGCGGCGCCTTCGCCGCCGACCCCGAGCGCGCCTCCCGCTACTCGTTCCCGGCGGCCGAGCTGTACGTCGACCTGTCCAAGAACCTGATCGACGACGCGGTGCTGGACGCCCTGGTCCAGCTGGCCGACGAGGTCGGGGTGGCCGCCTACCGCGACGCCATGTTCGCCGGCGAGCGGATCAACGTCACCGAGAACCGGTCGGTGCTGCACACCGCGCTGCGGCGTCCCAAGGGCGACGTGCTCGAGGTGGACGGCGTCAACGTGGTCGACGAGGTGCACGAGGTGCTGGACGCCATGTACGCCTTCGCCGAGCGGGTCCGTTCCGGCGAGTGGGTGGGTGTCACCGGCAAGAAGATCAGCACCATCGTCAACATCGGCATCGGCGGCTCCGATCTGGGCCCGGTGATGGTCTACGAGGCGCTGAAGCCGTACGTGGCCCCCGGCCTGCAGGCCCGCTTCATCTCCAACATCGACCCCACCGACGTGGCCGAGAAGACCAAGGACGTCGACCCCGAGACGGTGCTGTTCGTGGTCGCGTCGAAGACCTTCACCACGCTGGAGACGCTGACCAACGCCCGGATGGCCCGGGACTGGCTGCTCGGCGCGCTCACCGAGTCCGGCGCCATCGACGGCTCCGACGCGCAGCGCGCGGACGCGGTCGCCAAGCACTTCGTCGCGGTCTCCACCGCGCTGGACAAGGTGGAGCAGTTCGGCATCGACCCGGCCAACGCGTTCGGCTTCTGGAACTGGGTGGGCGGCCGCTACTCGGTGGACTCCGCGGTCGGCCTGCCGCTCATCCTGACCCTCGGCCCGGACAACTTCGCCGACTTCCTGGCCGGCTTCCACGCCATCGACGAGCACTTCGTCAGCGCCGATCCGAAGCAGAACGTCCCGCTGCTGATGGGCCTGCTGAACATCTGGTACGTGAACTTCTTCAAGGCCGGCTCGCACGCGGTGCTGCCCTACGCCCAGTACCTGCACCGCTTCGCCGCCTACCTGCAGCAGCAGACCATGGAGTCCAACGGCAAGGGGGTGCGGCTGGACGGCTCCCCGGTGACCACCCAGACCGGCGAGGTGTTCTGGGGCGAGCCCGGCACCAACGGCCAGCACGCCTTCTACCAGCTGATCCACCAGGGCACCCAGTTGATCCCCTGCGATTTCATCGCGGTGGCCAACCCGGCGCATCCGATCAAGGACGGCGGCGTCGACGTGCACGAGCTGTTCCTGGCCAATTTCTTCGCCCAGACCAAGGCGCTGGCCTTCGGCAAGACCGCCGACGAGGTGCGGGCCGAGGGGACGCCGGAGCCGATCGTCCCGGCCCGGGTGTTCCCGGGCAACCGGCCCACCACGTCCATCATGGCGCCGGCGCTGACCCCGTCGGTGGTGGGCCAGCTGATCGCCCTCTACGAGCACATCACCTTCACCGAAGGCGTGATCTGGGGGATCAACTCCTTCGACCAGTGGGGGGTCGAGCTGGGCAAGCAATTGGCCCTGCAGATCGCCCCGGCGGTGGCCGGCGACGCCGACGCCCTGGCCGCGCAGGACCCGTCAACCAAGAATCTGGTCGGCTACTACCTGCAACACCGGTCCTGACGTTCGCGTGCCCGCGTCCGTCCGAGCCGGGCGCGGGCTCGCCACGGTTTGTCTTTCGGGTGGCTAGAATCTGGATGTTTGTCCACCGTGGCCCGCAGCGAGAGGAAGCCGAACGTCGATGAGTCTGGCTGACTACGCCGCCCAGCACGGTCTGCATCGGGTGGGTGCGCGCCCTCGGCTGCTGAGCTATCTCAAGCAGGCCTGGGATCGACGAGACTTCCCGCTCGCGATGGCCCGGTTCCGGATCCAGGCCAGCCAGCAGCGCAACCGGCTGGGCATGCTGTGGCTGGTGCTGCAGCCCTCGCTCAACGCGCTGGTCTACGGCGTGATCTTCTACTGGCTGCAGACCGGCGGCAACCGGCCCCCGGACTATCCGGCGTACATCGTCATCGGCGTCTTCCTGTTCGACTTCTTCTCCAAGTCGCTGAGCAACGGCGCCAAGTCGATCACCGGCAACCGCGCGCTGGTGCAGTCGCTGGCGTTCCCCCGGATCACCCTGCCGATCGCGGTGGTGCTGGAGAACTTCATGGCGCTGATGCCGATGCTCGGGGTGATGGCGCTGGCGCTGGTGCTGCTCGGGCATCCGCCGGCCTGGGACTGGCTGCTGATGGTGCCGCTGCTGGCCCTCTACACGCTGTTCAACTGCGGTGTCGCGATGATCGCCGCCCGGCTCACCGTGCACGTCCGCGATCTCACCCAGATCCTGCCGTTCGTGAACCGGATCCTGTTCTACACCTCCGGCGTGCTGTTCGCGGTCGACCGGATCTTCAGCTCCCACCCCTGGGTGGTGCAGGTGTACGACTTCCATCCCCTCTATCAGGTGCTGCAGATCGCCCGCGGACTGCTGATGAACGCGGGGCACTACTCGCTGCACTACTGGGCCTATTTCGCGCTCTGGTCGGTGCTGGTGTTCGTCGTCGGGCTGCTGTTCTTCTGGGTCGCCGAGGAGCGCTATGGCCGAGACTGAATCCGCCGGACGCCAGCCGGTCGTGGTGGTCGACAACCTCCACGTGAAGTACCGGGTGTTCGCCGGGGGCCGGACCGCCGAAGGCGCCGCCGGCCGTTCCGGGCTGCTCACCCGGGCGCGCGGCGTCCGGACCGTGCACGCCCTCAAGGGCGTCACCTTCACCGCCTACCAGAACGAGTCGATCGGCGTGATCGGCCACAACGGTTCCGGCAAGTCGACCCTGATGCGGGCGATCACCGGGCTGACGCCGCCGGAGTCCGGCGCGGTCTACGCCGCGTCGCGTCCGAACCTGCTGGGCGTCGGCGCGGCCCTGCTGCCCGACCTGTCCGGCGAGAACAACATCATCCTGGGCGGGCTGGCGCTGGGCTTCTCCAAGAAGGAGGTGCTGCAGCTGCGCGACGAGATCGTCGAGTTCGCCGAACTGGAGGAGTTCATCGACCTGCCGATGCGCACCTACTCCTCCGGCATGCAGGCCCGGCTCAAATTCTCCATCGCCACGGCGAAACAGCACGAGATCCTGATCGTGGACGAAGCGCTGTCGGTGGGCGACAAGGGCTTCCGGGCCCGCAGCGAGGGCCGCATCCGGGAGATCCGCCAGAACGCCGGCACGGTCTTCCTGGTCTCGCATTCGATGGGCTCGATCGCCGACACCTGCGAGCGGACGATCTGGATCCATCGCGGCGAACTGCGCATGGACGGCCCGACCGGCGAGGTGATCGAGGCCTACCAGGGAGCCAAGGGACGGTGACCGAGGGCTTGTCCGGCCGGCGCCCGACACGCTCGGCAGCCGCGGCCACCGAGCAGGGGGGCGGAGTGCGCGTCATCACCTACGGCACCTTCGACCTCTTCCACGAGGGCCACCGGCGGCTGCTGGAGCGGGCCAGGGCGCTCGGCGACCACCTGATCGTCGGCGTCACCACCGACAGCTACGACAACTCCCGCGGCAAGCTGAACGTGACCCAGGACGTCCTGGAGCGGATCCGCAACGTGGAGAACACCGGCCTGGCCGACCAGATCATCGTCGAGGAGTACGAGGGCCAGAAGATCAGCGACGTGCAGAAGTACGACGTGGACATCTTCGCCATCGGCTCCGACTGGCAGGGCCACTTCGACTACCTGCGCGACTACTGCCAGGTGGTCTACCTGGAACGCACCAAGGGCGTCTCCAGCACCCAGCTGCGCAACGCCGAGGGGGTGATCTCGCTGGGCATCGTGGGGGCCGGCCGGATCGCCCGGCGGATGGTCGCCGAGGCCCGGTTCGTCAGCGGGGTGAGCGTCGAGGCGGTGTACAGCCGGACCTTCGAGCGCACCCAGGCGTTCGCCGACGAGCTGGAGATCGGACGCGCGCACCGCAGCTACGACGAACTGCTGGACGGGGTCAGCGCGGTCTACGTGGCCAGCCCGCACCACGCCCACGTGGAACACGTCCGGCGGGCCATCGACCGGGGCCGGCACGTGCTCTGCGAGAAGCCGCTGGCGCTCACCCGCGCCGAGGCCGACGAGCTGTTCGCGCGGGCGGCGGCCGCCGACGTGGTGCTGATCGAGGCGATCAAGACGGCCTTCGCGCCCGGTTTCGAGCGGATGGTCGGGGTGGCCCGCAGCGGCTCGATCGGCGAGATCCGCTCGGTGGACGCCACCTTCACCAAGCTGGTCCGGCACGGCCGGGAGCTCCGGGCCCCGGACGGCGGCAGCATCTCCGAACTGGCCACCTATCCGCTGCTGGCCATCGTGAAGCTGCTCGGCACCGGCTACGACACGATCAGCACCCACTCCTACCGGCCGGCGGACTCGGCGGTGGAGCTGTTCTCCCGGATCGACCTGAACTTCCCGCACGCGATCAGCTCGGCCCGCATCGGGCTGGGGGTGAAGGCCGAGGGCGACCTGGTGGTGGCCGGCACCCGCGGCTACCTGTACGTGCCGGCGCCCTGGTGGCTGACCGAGTTCTTCGAGGTGCGCTTCGAAGACCCCCGGCACAACAAGAAGTTCTACGCCACCTTCGACGGCGACGGCCTGCGCTACGAGCTGGCCGAGTTCTGCACCATGATCAGGTCCGGACGCCGGGAGTCGTTCCGGTTGCGGGCGGCGGAGTCGATCGCCATCGCCGGCATCATCGAATCGGCCCGGGCCGCCGCACACACCTTCGGCTGAACGGATCGCGATGCCCTCGATCAGCGCCCGCCTGACCCGCATGGTGCCCGCCAATCTGCCCGTCCCGGAGCCCGAGGGGCTGATTCGCGCGGTGCGCGGCACGGCCCCGCGCTGGGCCGCTGCGGTGGCCCCGTGGTATCCGGCGGTGACGGTGCTGGGGCTGACCGCCCTGGCGCTGGCCGTGCTGGGCGGTTGGCTGGGCCTGGGCGTGCTCGGCTTCCTGGCCGCCGTCGTCGGCGACCTGGCCGCCGCGTCCGTCCGGACGCCGCTGGCCGCGGTGCTCACCCTGAGCGGCTGGTCGCCGCAGGTCCGGGCCCTGGTGCGGGAGCTGCTGCTGGTCGCGCTGCTGGCCGTCGCGGCGCCCGGCCTGGTCGGCGCCTTCGTGGCCACCGTCGCCGTGCTGCAGCTGTGCTGGCTGGCCTTCGGGGCGCTGGTCACCACCGCGCAGCTGCGGCAGCCGATGCTGGAATACCGTCCCGGCGCCACCGAGCAGCCGGAGGCCACCCGGGCCTACGCCGCGGTCTACGGCTACGCCGCCGGGGCGCCCTACGGCTGGTTCGAGGCGGCGGCCGCGCTGCTGGCCCTGCTCGGCGCCGGCCTGGCCGGGGTCGCCGGACAGCTGGCGGTGATCGCCGGGCTGCTGGTGGTGTCCGCGGCCCGGGCGCTCGGCGTCCGGCGGGCGACCG
Source organism: Micropruina sp. (assembly GCF_047607385.1). Lineage (GTDB taxonomy): Bacteria > Actinomycetota > Actinomycetes > Propionibacteriales > Propionibacteriaceae > Micropruina. The sequence goes on along the minus strand of NZ_JASGDE010000202.1, from coordinate 1,063 downwards.
CGCTGGCCAGCGCGGCGCAGCAGCGGTTGGCGCAGGCCGTCGAGGCGTCCGGAGCCACCGCAGTGGCCTACCTGTCGGCCGGGGCCGGGCAGGCGAGATATCTGCTCAACCAGTGGCTGGCGCCGTTGGAGGCGCTGCCCGAGGGGGCGGTGGTGGTGGTCCGCGAGGCCAGCCAGCTGCCGGTGATCGAGGCGACCGACCTGCCGGTGCTGTACGCCCCGCACGGCCGCAACCTGGAGCGCGCGGTGCCGTCGTCGGCCCGGGTCGCCTTCTACTTCGCCAACAGCGGCAAGAACATCGACCTGCAGCGGGACGACCGGCTGCGGCACGTCTTCCTCGGGCACGGCGACAGCGACAAGGCGACCAGCGCCACCCCGATCGCCCGGATCTACGACCAGATCTGGGTGGCCGGCGAGGCGGCGGTGGACCGCTACCGGGCCGCCGGGGTGCAGATTCCCCGGGAGCGCTTCGCGATCGTCGGACGGCCGCAGATCGAGGGGCTGCGGGTGGGGCCGCTCGGGCAGCGTCCGCCCACCGTGCTCTACGCGCCGACCTTCGAGGGCTACTACGAGCAGACCGACTACTCCTCGCTGGAGGCGATGGGGCCGGCGTTGGTCCGGGCCCTGATCGCCCGCGGCGGCGTCCGGGTGCTGTTCAAGCCGCACCCGTCCACCGGTCTGCACCGGCCGGGCATGCGGCTGGCCCGCGACGAGGTGAACGCGCTGGTGCGGCAGGCCGGCGGGGTCTGCGCCGACGACCGTCCCGGGCTCACCCTGCTGGACGCCTTCGACGCCGCCGACGTGCTGATCGCGGACGTCTCCAGCGTGGTCAGCGACTTCCTCTACACCGGACGCCCGATCATCGTCACCAACCCGCGCGGCTACCCGGCGGAGGAGTTCCTGGCCCGCTTCCCGGGGCAGGCCGGCAGCTACCTGCTCAGCGACGCGGGCGAGCTGGACGCCCTGCTCGGCGACGCGCTGACCGGCGACTCGGCCCGGCAGCGGCGTGCCGCGGTCGCCCGGCACGTGCTCGGCGAACACCCGGGCGGGCCGACCCGGTCGTT
>NZ_JASGDE010000201.1:0-6549 GCF_047607385.1 Micropruina sp. | reverse complement strand
CTAACTATTTCGGGCTCGCCGAACTCGGCGAGCCCGAAATAGTTAGGCGAGCGGAAGGGACGGCCGGGTTAGGCGCGGCCGCCGATCAGCGGGGCGGGCCGCTGGATGCCCGCACCACCAACTCGACCGGTGCCAGATAGTCCCCGGCACGCTCGCCCCGCAGGTGCCGGACGGCTTCCGCCCCCACAGCCCGCCGATCCAGCCGCAGGGTGGTCAACGCGGGAGCGAGGAACTCGGAACTGGTCAGGTCGTCGTGCCCGACCACCGACAGGTCACGGCCGATCTGCAACCCGTAGTCGCGGGCGGCACGGTACACCGAATGCGCCGACCAGTCGGAGTTGGTGATCACCGCGCTGGGCCGTTCCACTGGGTCGGCCAGCGCATCGAGCATCCGCGTGGTGATGGCGGCGCTGCGCAACTCGGTGTGCAACGTCAGCGGCGTGGCTCCGTGCTGGCGGCAACGGGTGAGATAGCGATCCAGTCGGTCACCGTCCGCCATCAGGCTGTACGGCGCGGTGAGGAAACCGATCCGGCGGTGACCCAACTCCCACAGGTGGTCGAAAGCCAGGTCGACGGCGGCCGGATCGGGGGCGACGTGGGCCATCTCGCTACCGGGTCGCACACTCGAGTTGAGCAGCACGACCGGGGCGTCGGGCTGGGCGGCCCGCCACTCGTCCACGGCCGCCGCCACGCCGACCGGGGCGATCGCCAGGCCGGACACCCGCCGGGACAGCAGGTAACGGATGTGCCGCCTCTCGTGGTCCTCGGAGTAGTCGGAATCCATCATCATCACCGCGACGCCGTGCTCGAGGGCGGCCGCCTGCATACCCGACAAGACATCGTTGAAGTAGGGATTGGCCACGTTGCGCACCACCAGCGCGAAGACGGCGCTGCGCCCCGTGCGCAACTCCTGCGCGATCGGATCGGGCACGTATCCGAGTTCCCTGGCCGAAGCCAGCACCCGGGCCCGGGTCTCGGCGGCGACCCCGGGCTTGCCGTTCAACGCCATGCTGGTCTGGGTGACGGACACCTCCGCGGCCCGGGCCACCATCTTCAGGGTGATCCGGTCAGGGCTCGGCTTCGTCATCCTCGTGTCCCGTCGCCTCGGATTTGAGGAACACCGTAGCGACACCGGACACCTGGGACATCGGCAGCAGCAGATCGCGCACCGGTTGGCGTCCGATGAACCGGACGTCGATGTGCACCATCGCGCGACCGTCCTCCACCTTGTTCTGCACCCGTTCCACGCTGCTGGAGAAGCCGAGCTCGGTGGCCGCCTCCAGGATTCCGCGCAGCGTGCCGTGCCCGTCCTCGTAGGTGATCCGCAGGATGCGGTGCCGGTCCGGGTTGGGCAGCTTCTGGACCAGCGGGCCGACCACGAAGATGGTCAGCAGATGCGCGCCGGTGAGCAGGGTGGCCAGCCACACCATGCCCGACCCGCAGGCCATCCCGATCGCCGCCGCCATCCAGATGGTGGCCGCCGTGGTCAGCCCCCGGACGATGTCGCGTCCCTTGAAGATCACCCCGCCGCCGAGGAAGCCGATGCCGCTGGCCACCTGGGCGGCGATCCGGCTCGGGTCGACGCCGGCGCTGCCGTCCAGCCCCGCCCCGAACCCCCACCAGGAGATCAGGGTGAAGCCGCACGATCCGACGCCGACGATGACATGGGTCCGGTAGCCGGCGCTCTTTTGATGCAGCTGCCGCTCCAGGCCGACCAGCGAGCACAACACCAACGCCATCGACAGCAGCAGCAGCTCGTGCCACGCGGTCTCCCAGGCGTCCCACCCCATCATGGTGGCGTCCGGCCTAGTCGCGGCCGGGGACCGGCAGGGCGTCGGTCAGCCCGGCCGGCAGCGGCACCCGCAACACCACGTTGCGGTCCTCGGCGCCGCCTTCGGCATGGATGCCGCCGACGCTGCCCGGGTCGTTGGCCGCCACCTCGCGGTGCAGCCCGGCCAGGCCCTCGACGCTGTTCAGCTGCCAGTCCACCGGGGCCGCGGAGTCGATCATGGTGACGGTGATCACCGCGCCCTCCGCGGCCAACTCCAGGGCGACGTGCCGCAACTGCACCGGCCACTCCGCGACGGCGCTGGTGGTCACCTCCCAGAACCCGCCGCCATCCGGCCCGGGACGTGGCACCACCGTGTTGACATGGATGTGCCCGGACAGCCACAGCACGGCCTGCGGGTACCGGTGCAGCAGCGCGCGGACGTCGTCGGCCAGATGCACCGACGGGTCGCCGCCGGTGGGGTTGTCCAGAGTGGACAGGCCGTGGTGCGACAGCAGCACCACCAGCCGGGGGTCGTCCGATCCCTCGCCGACCTCGGCCAGCCGCTGCTCCAGCCAGCGGAACTGGGCGTCGTCGACGCAGCCGTTCACGTCGCCGGCCGGATTGGTGGTGTCCAGGCTGATCAGCCGGACCCCGGGGACGCCGTCCCAGATGTAGTAGGCGGTGCCCGCGGCGACGTTGTCGGCGGTGTAGCCGTGGCCGTCCGGCACCGCGCCAGGACGGAAATGCGCCGCGACATGCTCGGCCTTGGTCAGGCTGCGGCGTCCCGGGTCGGCCGGGATCTCCGCCCGGACGCCGGTCGTGGTGACCCACGGGTCGGCCAGGTAGTCCAGCATCGAGTCCCGCTCGGGCAGATAGTCGGCCGGGGGCAGCACCGGCTTGCCGGCACCGGTCAGGAAGTCGTCGTAGCCGGCCGGGAACGGCGCCCGGCCCTGCAGCAGGCAGTCGTGGTTGCCGTAGACGCTGAGCCACGGCACGCCGACGCCGGGGCTCGGGAACCGCCGGCGGGCCGCCTCCAGCGCTCCGTCGGCCTCGGGCAGGCCCTTGGCCGCCCAGGCGTCCGAGCTGCCGGGACGTGGGTGCCAGTAGCTCGGATCGGTGCCACCGCTGGGACTGGCCGGGTGCGCGACACCCAGCTCGGCGGGGTCGATCGGGCCGCCGTCCAGTGCGGTCAGGTACGCCTGCACCTCGTTGAACTGGGCCGAGTCGGTGTTGTCGCCGGTGGTCACCAGCAGGTCGACCGGATGGCTCGCGGCCACGGCCCGGGCGGTGGCGGCCACCGTGACCAGCGCCTGCAGCTGCAGGAATTCCTGCGGTCGGTAGGCCGGCAGCATCCGCTGCCAGCGCGGATCGCCGTCGAAGCGCTGCAGGAACTCGGTGCGGCTGGGGGAGAGCAGGTCGGCCAGCTGGAAGTCGGTGATGTGCAGCAGGCTCAGCAGCCGGGCCCGCGGCGTCCAGGTTCCGGCGCCGCCGAGTTCGGCGCGGACGGTGTGCGGCTCGCCGGGGCCGACCCGCAGGCCGACGTAGCCGCCGTCGTAGTCGCGCTGCCGCTGGACGGTGGCGCCGGTGGTTCCGAGCGGCTCAGCCATGGCGGGCCTCGGCGGTCTCCGGGTTCAGCTCCTCCAGGCTGCGGCCCAGGGTCTCCGGTGCCAGGGCGACGCAGATGATCAGGCCGGCCAGGCCGATGCCGGCGAAGAACCACAGCGCGGCGTTGGCACCCCAGGCGGCGACGAAGTTCGGGAAGACCAGCACGCCCATGATCGAACCGATCCGGCTCACCGAGGTGGCCAGTCCGGCGGCGCTGGCCCGGATGCTGGTCGGGAACAGCTCGGTCGGGTAGACGAAGTTCAGGATGCCGCCGCCAGCGTTGGAGAACAGCACCGCGGCGCTGAACATCACGATCAGGAAGCCCAGGCTCGGTGACGTGTTCAGGGCCAGGACGACCAGGGCCGCAGTGAGTCCGGCGAAGCTGGTGATGATCAGCGGGCGGCGTCCCCAGCGGTCGACGACGTTCATGCCGATCACCGAACCGATCAGGCCCAGCACCGCCACCAGGCCGCTGCCGACGATGGTCAGGGTGCGGTCGTTGCCGGTGAACGGGGCCAGGATGGTCGGGGTGTACATCGAGATGCCGTAGTAGGCGGTCGCGTAGCAGAACCAGAAGCCGCAGACGAAGAAGGTCCGGCGTCCCAACTCGCCCTTGAACAGGTCGCGCACCGGAATCACCGGCGGCTTCTCCAGCGAGACGTTCGGGTCCACCTCGACGCCGGTGACCTTGCGCAGCACCTCGCGGGCGTCGTCCTCGCGGCCGTGTGCCACCAGCCAGCGCGGCGACTCCGGCAGCTTCACCCGGAATACGAAGACCACCAGGGCGAAGACCGCGCCGAGCAGCAGCAGCGCCCGCCAGGCGAAGTCACCCAGCGGGGCGAACAGCAGACCGAAGATGTAGGCGGCCACGGCACCGACGAACCACATGCCGGCCAGCGACGTCCCGTGCATGCCGCGGCGCTTGTGGGAGCTGAACTCGGAGACCAGGGTGGCCGAGATCGGGTAGTCGGCGCCGATGCCCACACCGAGCAGGAACCGGAAGATGATCAGCGGCCAGATGTCCCAGGCGAAGGCGGTGAGGGTGGCGAACACCACGAAGGCCAGCAGGTCGACCACGTACATCGCCTTGCGGCCGTATTTGTCGGTCAGGTTGCCCAGCCAGCTGGCGCCGATCAGCGAGCCGATGATGGCCGAGGACACGATCAGGCTCTGGTCGAGCGCGGTGATGTGCCACTCTTCCTTGATCATCGGCAGCGCCACGGCGATGACGGTCAGGTCGAAGCCGTCCAGGAAGGTGCCACCCGCCGACAGCAGGGTCACCCGGCGCTGGAACCGTCGCAGCTGCGGGGTGTCCACCTCGTCGAACCCGCTGGTGGTGATCAGGGACGGCGCCGGCGTCCCCGGCTGTTCGGCTGTCATGTCTACCTCCTCGTAGGACACAACGAATCGACGCGACAGTCGGGTACGAATCGATTCGGACTGCGCGGCAGCCTAATCAGAATCGATTCGGACGACAAGACCGGACGCGAAACGCTCGCCTAACTATTTCGGGCTCGCTGAACTCAGCGAGCCCGAAATAGTTAGGCGAGCGGTGGGTGGGGCGACTCAGTGCTCGGCGGGCGGAGCGGCCACCGGGGCCGGCTGGCCGATCTCGGCGAGCAGGTCCAGGTACCACTGCTGGGTGATGTCGAACGGCTTGCCGCCGGCGATCCGGTCGAAGGCGATCACGGTCAGCTCGTCGTTGTTGTCCTCGTCGTGGCCGATCACGCCGGGCTTGCCCTCCAGGGCGTAGTCGACGGCCAGGTCGGTCATCGACTTGATCAGCGCCAGGTCGTACTCGTTGGCGGCGGCCGAACGGGAATAGTAGCCCGACTTCTGCACCAGCACCTTCTCGGCCTTCAGCATGCCGGCGAACTGCTTGCTGAACCAGGCGCCCGGGTTGATCCGCTCCAGCCGGATGTGGCCGAACGCGTCGCGGGCCACCTCTTCGCCGTTGCGCTCCATCTCGGCGACGATGTCGGCGATGCCGGCGCCCTCGGAGAGGAAGATGTTCACGCAGCCGACCTCGTCCATCACCTGCTGCAGGCGCTCGGCCTCGGCCTTGATGTCGATGACGGCCTCCGGCACCAGGATGGCGTGCACGTCCCAGGCCTTGGAGTCCAGCCCGATCTCCGGCAGCCACTGCTGCTCGTTGATCCAGGCGTGGTACTTCTGGGCGGTGGCGGCGGTCAGCCAGCCACAGTTGCGGCCCATCACCTCGTGCACGATCAGGATGCGGCTGCCGGCGTTGTGCTCGGCCAGCACGTTCTTGGCGAACCGGGCGCCCATCTCGGCAGCGGTGTCGGCGCCCAGGGACTGCCTGATCGGGTAGACGTCGTTGTCGATGGTCTTCGGCAGGCCCACCACGGTCAGGCCGTAGTCGTGCTCGGCCAGGTAGGCGGCCAGGTCGGCCGCGGTGGTGTTGGTGTCGTCGCCGCCGATGGTGTGCAGCACGTCGACGCCGTCGGCGACCAGCCGGTCGGCGGCCACCTTCAGCGGATTGTCGCCCTCGGCGACCAGGCCGCGCTTGACCAGGTCGGCCGCGTTGGTCAGCTTCACCCGGGAGTTGCCGATCGGGGAGCCGCCGTAGCGGTGCAGCAGCGCGGCGTTGTCACGCACCACCTGGGTGACCGGCAGGTAGTCGCCGGTGAGCAGACCCTGGTAGCCGTTCTTGTAGGCGATGATCTCGACGTCCGGCGCCACCTCGGTGTAGCGCTGGATCAGGCCACCGATGGCCGACGACAGGCACGGGGCGAAACCACCGGCGGTGAGCAGGGCGACCTTGTGAACCATGAAGAGGCCTTTCTTGGCAAGGGGCAGATGTCACGGTCAGCCTAGTGGGTCGCCGCCTCCCCGGCTCGGGCTCCGGCCCGGATCCGGATCGGGCGAATCGCCCGGAAACCTGTGGACAACCGCCATCCGGCCCGCCGCGGCGGGCACACTGGGGGCATGCGGAGCACAGTCGGCAGTGAGCGGGGACAGGCGCTGTCCGCGTTCCTGGTGGTCGCCGTGATGGCGCTGCTGCTGATCTCCGGGCTGGTGGTGGACGGTGGACGCAAGACCGCCGCGGATCGCCGGGCCGAGCTCACCGCGGCCGCCGCCGCCCGCTCCGCGGTGGACGCCACCGCAGCCCAGCGTCAGGTCGGACGCCGTCCGGACGCCCAGGCCGCGGT
>NZ_JASGDE010000200.1:0-8235 GCF_047607385.1 Micropruina sp. | reverse complement strand
TGCCGCTCACCGGTGCCGATCCACTCGGGGCGGTCGCCTTCCCCTTCTGAGGGTCAGCACCGACCGGCGATCACTCGCCGGCGTTGAACCAGTCCTTGGACTCCGGGAACTGCTCGGCCAGGTACTCGTACAGCTGACCCGAGGTGCCGACCATGCAACGCACCTGCTGCCGCAGGAAGTCGTCGTCGACGCCGGTCTCGATGTCGACCACCAGGTCGCCGAACACGCCGAGGTGCTCGTCGCCGCGCACCACGCTGGCCTTGGGCCAGAAGTGGTCACGGTTCCAGCTGTTCACCGCCTCCAGCACGAAGTCGTAGGCGGCGACCGGGGGGCGGACGTCCCACATCGACCGGATCGCCATCAGGTCGTTGTTGTTGCCCTCGACCAGGAACCACATCCGCATGGTGTCCCAGTCGGCGAACCGGTCGCCGTCGTCGTCCACGCCGAATTTGATCTCCAGGCTGGTCAGCACCGCGTCCCAGCGCTCACGGTTGAACGGCTGCGGACCCTGCGGCGGGTTGGGCGGCTGGGTGGGGCCCCAGTTGAACATCGTCATCGGCTGGATCCTTTCGCTTCGCCCGCCACGCTACTAGCTGAGCCCGGCTGCTGCCGGATCGCGCCGTCAGCAGCCCCAGGGTGACCAGCGCCAGCAGCGTCCAACTGTCCTGGATCAGCTTGCCGAGCGGGTCGTGGCTGTATTCGACGATGCCGCCGGACGGATACCACCAGGTGGGCCGCACGATCAGCAGGATCGCCCAGGCCGACCCGAGGGCGGCGCGCCCGTTCGCCGCGCACCAGAGCACCAGCGGCAGCGACCAGATCCAGTGATGCGTCCACGAGATCGGTGAGAGCAGCAGGCCGGCCAGCCCGGTCACAGCCACGGCGAGAACCTCGTCGGACGTCCGGCGCAGCACGACGACCGTAGCCAGCACCACGACCAACGACAGCGCGGCGGTCAGCGCCAGGGAGCCGCCCGGTCCGACCGCCCGCGCCACCGCACCGGTCAGCGACTGGTTGGTGGCGTAGCCGATGCCGATCCGCTCGGGTGCGGTGAGCACCAGGCCGGTCCAGTAGCCGGACGAGGCGGCCGGGGCCAGCAGCCAGCCGAGGGCGACCGTTCCGGCAAAGCCGGCGAGCAGCTGGGCCGCTCCCCGCAGGTCGCGGCGCAGCAGCAGCGGCAGCAGGAACACCAACGGGGTCAGCTTGAGCCCGGCGGCCACCCCGATCAGCCAGCGTCGGCGTCCCAGAACTCCTTCGGTGACCAGCCAGGCCAGCACGATGTTGAGCTGGCCGTAGCCGAGGGTGGACGCCACCGGCTCGGTGACCACCGCCGCTGCCAGGCAGACCGCGATCAGGTCGGGACGCCCCGGCGCCAGCCGGTCGAGCACCAACTGCAGGACGCGGGCCAGCGCGGCCAGCGAGGTGAGGGCGACCGCCACGACGGCCACCGGGAACGGCACGGTGAGCAGCGGCAGGTAGACCGCGGCGGCGAACGGCGGATACAGCCAGGGCAGGTGACCGGGCGGGGTCAGGTTCGGGTCGCGTCCGGCGGCCAGCTCGGACGCCGCCCGCAGGTACACGTCCAGATCGATCGACCCGGCGCCCAGCGCGGCGGCGCAGGAACCGGCGACCGACCAGGCGATCAGGCCACCGACGACGTGACGGGGGAGGGGCCGGCGGGAGAGGGCCCGCCGGGAAAGAGCACGGTGCAGCAACGACCACATGAGCCGAAGCGTGTCGCCGCTCGGGCGGCCGGCGCGTCGGGGGCAGCCACCGAACCGGGGTGGGGCTAACCCCCGGTCAGGGCGCCTGGCGAATCTCCACCGGAACGCGCCGGTCGGTGTCGGCGATGGTCGCGCCCGGGTGTTGGACGATCACCACCCGGGTGCGGGGGGTGGTGGTGCGCACGGTCAGCCAGATCGCGCAGCGGCTGAGCGGGGTCGGGGTGTGGCAGCGGGCACTCAGCCGGCCCGACTCGGTGTCGGTGACCTCGGCCCGGCCCAGTATCGAGTGGGTCTGCCACTGCACGTCGGACGCGGATTGGTCGCCGCCGCCGTCGATCCGCTCGACAGCCACTTGGACGCCGGCCGCGGCGTCCACCTCGATCGTGGTCACCGACGCGGACCAGTTCGCGCTGTCGGAGCGGTACTCGGTGAACACCTCACGGAACCAGAAGGCACCCGCGGCCAGCACCGCCACGGTGGCGAGCGCGGCGGCCGCCCGGACCGCGAGGCGCCTCATCGGGCGTCCCCGCGCAGGTAGGCGAGCACGGCCTGCACCCGCCGGTGCCCACCGTCGGCGGCGCCGAGATCGAGCTTGGCGAAGATGCTTGTCACATGCTTCTCCACCGCGCCCTCACCGACCACCAGCTGGGCCGCGATGCCGGCGTTGGAGCGGCCCTGCGCCATGCCCGCCAGCACCTCCCGCTCCCTCGGGGTGAGCCGGGACAGCGGCCCGGCATGCCTGCTGCGAGCGACCAACTGGTCGACCACCTCCGGGTCCAGGGCGGTGCCGCCGGAGGCCACCCGGGCAAGCGCGTCGGCGAACTCGGCCAGGTCGGCCACCTTGTCCTTCAGCAGGTATCCGAGCCCGCGGGCACCGGCGGCGAGCACCTCGGAGGCGTACCGCTCTTCCACGTACTGGCTGAGGATCAGCACGCCCAGTTCCGGACGCCGCCGGCGCAGCACGAGGGCGGCGCGGAGCCCCTCGTCGGGGAACGTCGGCGGCATCCGGACGTCGACGATGGCGGCGTCCAGGTCGGGGGTGGCGTCCACGGCCCGCAGCAGTTGCTCGGCGTCCCCGACCGCGCTGACCACCTCGATGCCGCGTTCGGTCAGCGCGCCGGTGAGCACCTCCCGCAGCAACCCCGAGTCTTCGGCGAGCACTACCCGCATGGCACCTCCACGGTGACGACGGTGGGACCACCGGGTGGGCTGGACAGGAACAACCTTCCGTCGACGCCGCTGAGCCGGTCGGCGATGCCGCTCAGCCCCGAGCCGCCGGCGACGTCCGCGCCACCGGGGCCGGTGTCGGTGACGGTGGCCCGGACCAGGGCGTGATCGCGGATCAGTTCGACCGACGCCGGCGCACCGCCGGCATGTTTGGCGACGTTGGTGAGCAGTTCCGCCGCCGCGAAGTAGAGCACGGCCTCGACAGCCGGGTCGGGACGCCGCTCGATCCGGGTCTCGATGCTCACCGGCATCGGCAGCCGGGCGGCGACCGCGGACAGTGCGGCGTCCAGGCCACGGGATTCCAGGATCGGCGGCCGCAGCCCTCGGGTCAGGGTGCGCAACTCGTCGATGGTGCCGGTGGTCTCGGTCCGAGCCCGGCGCACCAGGGCCAGGGTGCCGGCGTCCGCGTCGGTCAGCCGCGACTCCGCCTGGCCGAGCAGGATCGACAGGGCGATCAGCCGCTGCTGCGCGCCGTCGTGCAGGTTCCGCTCCAGCCGGGTCCGTTCGGCGTCCGCGGCGGTGACGGTGCGGGCCCGGGCCTCGACCAGTTCCCCCACCCGGCGGGCCAGCGCCGCCGACTCCGGGCTGCCCAGCAGCGCCTGGGTGACCCAGCCGTCCAGCCAGCCCAGCCCACGCACCACTGCGGGCGCGATCAGGGTGAGCACGATCACCGCCGTCACCGGATTGGCCAGCAGCGCCCACCAACCGCTCAGGTAGAGCGCCGCCATCGGCTGATACGGGATGACCACGGCTGCGAGCAGCGCAGCCAGCAGCACCGCCGGCAGGGTGACCACCAGGCTGAGCGCGGCCAGTTCGAGCCCGGCGAGGGCGAGCCGGACCACCGCGTAACCGGCCGCCCGGCGAAAGCCCGGGTCGCGCAGCACCTGCCGGGCCCGCTCGATGGCGGGACGTCCCGGGGATGGCCAGTTCACGGTGAGCGTGGGGACGCGGTCGTGCAGCACCGCGAAACGCTCCCGCTCGAAGCCGATCAGAGCGGCGAACAACCGGGCCAGCAGCAGGAACGGTGCGGCCGCGAACACCGTGAACGGAATCGCCGCGGCGGCGGCCGCGAGCACCAGCACCAGCACCGGGGCCAGCACGATCCCCAGCGACAGATGGCCCAGCAGGCGCCACGGGAACGGGCGGAGCAGGCGGTGCACGGCCTCAGCCTGCCACGGTGGGCGGCTCGATCGGCGCAGGCTGAGCACTCAGCCTTTAGTCGTCGGACGCCGAGGTGCGGCGCGGCGTGACCGGCCAGTCGTCGGGGTAGAGATGGGCCAGTTGCTCGTGCTGCTTGCTGAGCAGCCGGCGGGCCCGGGTGGAGAGCCGGTCGCCGAACACGGTGCCGTTGAGGTGATCGGTCTCGTGCTGCAGGCAGCGGGCCAGCAGCCCGGTGCCTTCGATCCGGATCGGGTTGCCGTCGGCGTCCTGACCGGTGCAGACCGCAGTGTCCGGACGGGCCAGCATCTGGTAGCCGCCGGGAAACGACAGGCAGCCCTCCTCGGCGGCCTCGAGGTTGCGGGAACGGGCCTCCGGCAGCGTCACCACCGGGTTGCACACCACCCCGTGGTGCAGCACGTCGTCGGCGTCCGGGCATTCGAAGACGAAGACCGCGATGTCGCGTCCCACCTGGGTGGCGGCCAGCCCGACTCCGTGCGCTGCCCGCATGGTGGCGAACATGTCCCGCACCAGGGTGCGCAACTCGTCGTCGAATGCGGTGATCTCGCGGGTCTTCTCGTGCATCACCGGGGTGCCCCAGCGGGTGATCGGCAGCACGGTGCCACCGGTGGTCAGATCGTCGCTCATAGCCGCCCTTCTCTCGGCCGACACGCTACTAGGTCACGGCGGGGAGCGGACGCCGCCGTAGGCTCGGCGGCATGGATGCGGACCTGGTCGAGGCGTGGGCGCAGCACCTGCGCGCCGGCCGCAACGCGTCGCCGAACACGGTGCGGGCCTACACCGGTGACCTGCTGCAGTTGGTCGACTACCTGGAGCGGACCGGTTCGGGTTCGCTGGCCGAGGTGGACCTGCGGACGCTGCGCCGCTGGCTGGCCGGCATGCACGCCGGCGGGGCCGAACGGGCCACCATGCAGCGCCGCGCGGCCGCGGCCCGGGTGTTCTTCGCCTGGGCTCACGGGACCGGACGGATCGCGTCGGATCCGGCCACCGGGCTGCGGTCGCCGCGGGTCGACCGCAAGCTGCCCGCCACCCTGGACGCCGGCCAGGCCCGGCAGGTGCTGGAGGCGTTGGCCGGCCGTGCCGCGGCCGAGGACGACCCGGTGCTGCGAGCCCGGGCGCTGCGCGACGTGGCGATCATCGAGGTGCTGTACTCCAGCGGCATCCGGGTAGGGGAGTTGTGCGGCCTGGACGATTCGTCCCTGGACGCCGGCCGTGAGGTGCTGCGGGTGCACGGCAAGGGCGACAAGGACCGCACCGTGCCGATCGGCACGCCCGCGCTGCGGGCCCTGGACGCCTGGCGCCGGACGCGCGAACTGATCGCCGGACCGCAGGCCGGGCCGGCGCTGTTCGTCGGCGACCGGGGTGCCCGGATCGACCCCCGGGTGGTTCGCCGCTTGGTGCACCGGGCACTGACCCAGGTTCCGGACGCCCCCGATCTCGGCCCGCACGGGCTGCGGCACGCGATGGCGACCCACCTGCTGGAGGGTGGCGCCGACCTGCGCAGCGTGCAGGAGATGCTCGGCCACGCCTCGCTGGCCACCACCCAGATCTACACCCACGTGACCAACGAACGGCTCCGGGCCGCCTACGCCCAGGCCCACCCGCGGGCCTGACCGGCTGCCCGAATCGACGACCCTGCTGGCAATGCGGCCGCCGGGCAACGAAGGAGAACACCGATGACGACGTCCGACATCCCCAAGCCGGAGCACCCACGCCCGCAGTTCTTCCGCCCCGACTGGCTCAACCTCAACGGCGAGTGGCAGTTCGAGATCGACACCGCCGACAGTGGCCTGCAGCGCGGGCTGCGGACCCGCGAACTGCGCGACCGCATCGTCGTGCCGTACGCGCCGGAGAGCCGGGCGTCCGGGATCGGGGAGACCGACTTCCTGGAAGCGGTCTGGTACCGGCGCGCGGTGACCGTGCCGGCCGGCTGGGAGGGCCGCCGGGTCGTCCTGCACTTCGGTGCCGTCGACCACGACGCCACCGTCTGGGTGAACGACGTCGAGGTGGCCCGTCACCGCGGCGGCTTCACCTCCTTCGAAACCGACATCACCGACGCGCTCGCCGGCGCAGGCGAGGCGATCATCGTGGTGCGGGCCCGCGACAGCCGGCACCCGGTTCAGGCCCGGGCAAGCAGTCCCGCGAGTACGCCAACCACGAGTGCGTCTACACCCGCACCACCGGCATCTGGCAGACCGTCTGGCTGGAAGCCGTCCCCGAGGTGCAGTTGCGACGAGGCGCGGTCACCGCCAACCTCGGCGCCGCCGCGCTCACCGTCGAACTGCCGGTCAGCCAGAACCGCCGCGGCTGGACCGTGACCGCCACGCTGTTCGACGCCGCCGGCGAGGTGGTCTCGGCGAGCGCCCGCGCCGACCTGGACAAGACCCCCACCGTCAGCCTGCCGATCCCGGCCGACCGGCTCCGGCTCTGGTCGCCGGCGGACCCGCACCTGTACGACCTGACCCTCGAACTGCGCGACGACCGCGGCGCCCTGGTGGATCGCGTGGCCAGCTACGCCGGGATGCGGTCGGTCACCATCGACGCGACGGCGATCCTGATCAACGGGCAACGGGTCTTCCAGCGACTGGTCCTGGATCAGGGCTACTGGCCGGACACCTTGATGACCGCCCCGGACGACGCGGCGCTGCGCCGCGACATCGAACTGGCCCTGGCCGCCGGCTTCAACGGGGCGCGGCTGCACCAGAAGGTGTTCGAGGAACGGTCCTTCTACCACGCCGACCGGCTCGGCTACCTGGTCTGGGGCGAGTTCGGCGACTGGGGCGCGAACAGCGACGGACCGGACACCGACAACCAGCAGCCGACCGCGAGCTTCGTCACCCAATGGCTGGAAGCCGTGCGGCGAGACCGCAACCACCCCAGCATCGTCGGCTGGTGCCCCTTGAACGAGACCCACCAGCGGATCGGCGACCAGATCACCGTGCTGGACGACGTCACCCGGGCGATGTTCTGGGCGACCAAGCTGGCCGACCCCACCCGGCCGGTGCTGGACGCCAGCGGCTATTCGCACCGGGTCGCCGAGACCGACGTCTGGGACAGCCACGACTATCAGCAGGACCCGGGGTGGTTCGCCGCCAACCACGCCGGGCTGGCCGGCGGGCGACCCTTCGTCAACCGGAGCGAGCACGGCGAGTACTCGCTGCCGTATGCCGGTCAGCCGTACTTCGTGTCCGAGTTCGGTGGCATCTGGTGGAACCCGGACGCCCTCGACGCCGACGGCCGGGTTCGTACCGAGTCGTGGGGGTACGGCGACCGGGTGCGCGACGAGGAGGGTTTCTACGCCCGCTTCGAGGGCCTGACCGGCGTGCTGCTGGCCGACCCGGGCATGTTCGGCTACTGCTACACCCAGCTGACCGACGTCTTCCAGGAGGAGAACGGCATCTACCGCTTCGATCGCTCGGCCAAGCTGGACGTCGAGCGGATCCGCGCAGCGCAGCAACGACCTGCCGCCTATGAAGGTCGATGACCTGGCCCGGCATTCGACATCGCCTGCGTTGGGGCACATCGCCCGTGGAGGAACGCAGGCGATGTGCGTTACCGCAGGCGATGTCGTAATTGGATGGGTCGAGCTGACCCCTGGTCGGAGCGAACCGCGGCGGGTCGATGGGCCGGTCACAGGTACCGCGCCGGGTCGACCAGGCGTCCGTTGACCTTGGTGCCGAAATGCAGGTGGCAAGCCGTCGACCAGCCGGTGCTGCCGACCAGGCCGACCACCTGACCGCGCTTCACCTTCTGCCCGGCGCGCACCTGGTAGCGCTTCATGGCGTGCAGGTAGTGGGTGGTCAGCCCGCCGGCATGCCCGATCACCAGTCGGTGGCCGCCGGAGGAGTCGTAGGACACCGACCGGACCACCCCGTCCGCGGCAGCCCGGATCGGGGTGCCGCAGGACGCGTGCAGATCGACCCCGGCATGCAACCGCCACTCGTGGAAGATCGGGTGGAAGCGACGCCCGAACGGCGAGGTGATCCGTCCGCCCACCGGGTTCAACAGCACCCCCGACCCCGAAGGCTGAAGGGCGCCCGGAGCGGACGCCGCCGCGGCGAGCGCCGCCGCCCGCTCGGCCGCCAGCTTGCGGGCCTGCGCCACC
>NZ_JASGDE010000199.1:0-11375 GCF_047607385.1 Micropruina sp. | reverse complement strand
TCGGCGCCAGCGCGGCCACCAGCAGCGCGGCCGGGACGGCGGTGCCGGCCACCCGGCCCAGCTCGAAGCCGCCGGCCAGCCCGGCCCGGTCCTGCCAGGCCGCGACGGCCATCACCGGCACGGTGACCAGCAACAGCGGCACCGGCACCGCGGCCGGCTCGACCAGCAACAGCAGCGGCGCCGCCAGCAGCCCGAAGCCGGACCCGCTGGCCAGCTGGATCGCCACCGCCACCGCGATCGCCGCGGCGGCCAGCAGCACCACCGTCACCGGGCAGCGGTCTCGGCCCGGCGATGCACCACCTGGGCCGAACTCTGGTCGCGGGCCAGCATCAGGATCTGGTCGAAGTTCACCCGGCTCGGACGGGTGGCGACGAAGGCGACGGTCTCGGCGACGTCCTGGGCAGTGAGCGGCTCCACGCCGGCGTAGACGGCGTCCGCGGCCTGCGCGTCCCCACGGAACCGGACCAGGCTGAACTCGGTCTGCACCATGCCCGGGTCGATCTCGCAGACCCGGATCGGCTGGCCGAGCAGCTCGATCCGCAGCACCCGGGTGAGCGCCGCGACCCCGTGCTTGGCGACGTTGTAGCCGGCGCCGCCGCGGTACGGCTCGCGGGCCGCGATGGAGCCGATGCTGATCACCTGGCCGTCGCCGGAGGCCAGCAGCGCGGGCAGCAGGGCCCGGGTCATCCGCAGCGTGCCGAGCACGTTGACGTCGTACATCCACTGCCAGTCCTCGACGCTGGCCTCGGCCACCGAGTCGGTGCCCAGCGCCCCGCCGGCGTTGTTGACCAGCACCGAACAGTGCGGCACGGCGGCCGCGAAGGCGTCCACGGAGGCCTGGTCGGTGACGTCCAGCGGCAGCGCCCGTCCGCCGCAGCGCTCGGCGACCTCGGCCAGCCGGTCCAGCCGGCGGGCGCCGAGCACCACCCGGAAGCCGGCCTCGGCGAGCGCCACCGCGCAGGCCGCGCCGATCCCACTGCTGGCGCCGGTGACCACCGCCACCCGGTCGGCAGCGCTCACTTGGTCGCCCCGTCCTGGGCCCGGTAGATGGCGTCGGTGACCTGGTCGCGCAGGTTGATGAAGTTGGCCTGGGAACGCAGCTCGGGGCCGGGGACGCCGTCGGCCAGGTGCACCGGCAGGTCCATCAGCACCCGGCCGGGACGGGCGGTCATCACCAGCACCCGGCTGCCGAGGAAGATCGCCTCCTCGACGTCGTGGGTGATGAACATCACCGTCTTGCGGCGCTCCCGCCAGATCTGCAGCAGCTCGACCTGCATCCGTTCCCGGGTCAGGGCGTCCAGCGCGCCGAACGGCTCGTCCATCAGGATCACCTTCGGGTCGTTGGCCAGCACCCGGGCGATCTGCGCCCGCTGCTGCATGCCGCCGGACAGCTCGTAGGGCTTGCGGTCGGCGAACTTCGCCAGCCCGACCATGTCCAGGTAGTACTCCGCGCACTGCCGACGCTCCACGCGTCCGACCCCGCTCAGCCGCGGACCCAGCTCGACGTTCTGCCGGGTGGTCAGCCACGGGTACAGGTTCGCCTGCTGGAACACCACGCCGCGGTTGCGGTCGGGTTTGGTCACCGGGACGCCGTCCACCAGCACCCGTCCGGTGGTCGGGTGGTGGAAGCCGGCCAGCATCTGCATCAGCGTGCTCTTGCCGCAGCCGGACGGGCCGACGATGCAGATGAACTCGCCCTCGGTCACGGTCAGGCTGGTTTCGGCCAGCGCCACCACCTGGTCGCCGGAGTCCGTCCGGTAGACCTTGGTGACCCGGTCGAACTCGATCTTGGGCTGGGTCAGGCCGGCCTCGCCGGCCGGGGAGTTCATGGTTGCGGTCATCTCAGGCCACCTTCTTGATCGCGTCGGTGTACACCCCGTCGGCGTACGTCTTCAGAGGGCTGACCGCATCGACGTCGCCCTGGGACTTGAGGAACTCGGCGGTCGCCGCCAGCTGCTTGGGCAGCGCCGCGGTGAGCTCGAGCTGCTTGCGGGCGTCCGGGAACAGGTAGCCGCTGAGCTGGGCGGTGACCGCCTCCGGCGTGGAGCCGAGCTGCACCGCGATCGACTGCGCCGCCGCCTGCGGGTTGGCGGCGAGCTCCTGCACGGCGTGGTTCTGCACCGCCGTCCAGGTCTCCATGAAGGCCGGGTTGGCGGCCACGAAGGCGCCGGTAGCACCCTCCAGATCGAAGGTCGGATGTCCCTTCTCGGCGGTCACGTCGCTGCCGGTGATCACCTTTCCGTGCTGCGCCAGCTCGCTGAGCACCGGGTCCCAGACCCAGGCGGCGTCCACCTGGTCGCCCTGCCAAGCGCCCAGCATCTTGTCCGGGCTGAGGTTGACCAGCTTGACGTCGGTGCCGGGGTTGAGGCCGGCGTCCGCGAGCGCCTGCAGCAGGCTGTAGTGCGAGGTGGAGCTGAACGGGGTGGTGATGGTCTTGCCCTTCAGCCCGGCGATGGTGGTGATCGAGGTGTCCTTGACCACCAGCGACTCGGCCTTGCCAATCACGTCATCGATCCAGACCACCCGCATGTCGACGTTGAGCGGCGCCGACAGCGCCTTGGTGGCCGGGCTGGAGCCGAGGGTGGCCAGGTCGACCGAGCCGGAGCCGAAGCCCTGCACCACGTCCGCCCCGGAGTCGAATTTGATCCAGGTGATGGTGGCGTTGGGCAGGCAGGCCTCCAGCCAGCGCCGGTCGCGGACGACCAGGTTGGCGTTCGGGATGGCCTGGTAGCCGATCCGGACGGCGCCCTTCACCTCCGGGTTGCCGGTCACCGGGCAGGTGGCGGTGGCGCCGGCGTTCGCCTTCGCCTCGGCCTCGCGGGCGGTGGTGCAGCCGCTCAGCGCGGCCGCGGCGGCCAGCACCGCGGCAACGCCGAGTCCGGCCAGTCGCTGTGCCACCGGACGTCGTTGGGTACGCGGTCGGGTCATCTCGGTCCGTCCTTCCTCAGGCCTTGCCCTGCCACGGCACCAACAGCTGCGAGATCCACTTGATCCCGAAGTCGAGGGTGATGGCGGCCAGGCCGACGATGATGATGCAGGCGATGGTGAGCGGGGTCTGCAGCTGGGTGCCGGAGAGGTAGGCCAGCCCGCCGATGCCCGGAATGCCGTTGTTCAGTTCGGCCGCCACCACCGTCGTCCAGGCAAAGCCGGTGGCGATCCGGACGCCGCTGAGGATCGACGGCAGGCTGGCCGGCAGCACCACGTGCCGCATCACCTGGGTGTGGCTGGCGCCGAGGCTCTGGGCGGCCTGCAGCCGGTCGGCGCGGATGCCGCGGACGCCGTCGATGGTGGCCATCGCGATCGGCGGGAAGGCGGCCAGGAACAGCAGCCACACCTTGGAGGTGTCGCCGATGCCGAACCAGACGATCAGCAGGCCGATGTAGCCCAGCGGCGGCAGTGAGCGGAGAAAGTTCAGATAGGGCTCGGAGAGCCGTCCGAAGGTGGGGATCAGGGCCATCGCGAAGCCGAGCAGGACGCCGATCAGGATGCCACCGGCGACACCCATGCCGATCCGCTGCAGGCTGGCCAGCAGATGCTCCCAGAGGAAGTAGCCCTGCTCGCCGCAGACGATTCGGGCACTGCCCTCGGCGATCGGACGGCAGCTGGAGGCGTCCCCGAAGGCCTGCAGCACCGAGGCGGGGCTGGGCAGGAAGAGCGGCTGGATCAGGCCGGTGGCGGTGATCGCCCACCACACCAGCAGGACGCCGGCGAAGACGGCGGCGTTGACGCCCCAGTGCCGCAGCCGGCCGGGGGTCAGCCAGGTGTTCTCCTGGGCGGGGGACGGCGCGGTGCCGGCCGGTTGGGTGTCGGTGTCGGGGACGGTGGTGGTCTGGGTCTCGGTGGCGGACATCGGTGCTCCGTTCGCAGTCAGGCGATCCTGGCGGTGGGTGTCGGGCGGGTGTGCCGGTCGGCACGGTCGAGGACGCCGTCCAGCAGGTCGATGCCCTCGGCGATCTCGGCTTCCGTGCAGGTCAGCGGCGGGGCGAGGTGGATGCGGTGCATGCTGGTGAAGATCAACAGCCCGGCGTCGCGGGCGGCGGCGCCGATCTCGGCCATCGCCGGGTTGACCGTGCCGTAGGGGGTCAGCGGCTCCCGGGTCTCCCGGTCGACGACCAGTTCCAGCGCCCAGAAGCAGCCCAGGCCGCGGACGTCGCCGACGCTGGGATGCTTCGCCTGCAGCCGGCGCAGCGCCGGCCCCAGCACGTCGCGGCCCAGCTGGGCGGCCCGCTCGACGATGTTCTGCTCAGCCATCGTGGTGATGGCGGCCACCGCGGCGGCACAGGCCAGCGGGTGGCCGGAGTAGGTGAGCCCGCCCGGGTAGGGACGGTGCGCGAAGGTGGCGGCGATCTCCTCGCTGATCGCCACCCCGCCGAGCGGCACGTAGCCGGAGTTCACACCCTTGGCGAAGGTCAGCAGGTCGGGCACCACCCCGTAGTGGTCGGCGGCGAACCAGGCGCCGGTGCGGCCGAAGCCGACCATCACCTCGTCCAGGATCAGCACGATGCCGTACCTGTCGCACAGCTCGCGGACGCCCGCCAGGTAGCCGGGCGGCGGGGGCATCACCCCGGCGGTGCCGGGGATGGTCTCCAGGATCAGCGCGGCGAACGCGTCCGGGCCCTCCATGGCGATCAGCTGTTCCAGATGGTCGAGCGCCCGCCGGCACTCCTCGGCCTCGGTCGAGGCGCCGAACGCCGAGCGGTACAGGAACGGCCCGAAGAAGTGCACCGCGCCCGAGTTGCCGTAGTCGGTGGCCCAGCGGCGGGGATCGCCGGAGACGTTGAGCGAGGTCTGGGTGCCGCCGTGGTAGCTGCGGAACTGGGCCAGCACCTTGTACCGGCCGGTGTGCAGCCGGGCCATCCGGATGGCGTGCTCGTTGGCGTCGGTGCCGCCGTTGGTGAAGAACACCTTGTCGAGGCCGGCCGGTGTCCGTTCGGCGATCAGCGCGGCGGCCCGGGAGCGGGCCTCCACGGCGTGCTGCGGGGCGATGGTGCCCAGCCGGCCGGCCTGCTCCTGGACGGCGGCCACGATCGCCGGGTGCTGGTGCCCGAGGTTGGTGTAGATCAGCTGCCCGGAGAAGTCGAGGTAGTCCTTGCCGTCGGCGTCGGTGACCCGGCTGCCGGACGCCCCACTGATCACCAGCGGGTCGAGGCTCGCCTGGGCACTCCAGGAGTGGAACACGTGCGCCCGGTCCAGGAGATAGGTCTCCCGTCCTGCGGGATCGGCCGGAATCGGCACCGGGGACTCCTCTCTCCCCGGTCGACCATGTCGTCCGAGGACGACGTTGGCTCGGCTGCCGGACGCCCCTGGCGTCCGCGGCTCACCCCCGAGACGACGGCCGGTGAACTGTTCTCATTCGATCAGCGGCGCGGACGGGCGGCCAGCACCACAGCGGGCGGGGTTCACCGGGCCACGCGTTACCGGGGTGCAACATCGTGTTCACGGCACGCGACCTATGGACACCGCCCCGATAGGGTCACCGCATCGACCGGCTCAGCGAACGAGATCGGGGGCGACGACGTTGCCAGGTAGGGCGGTGCGCGCGGCGGTGGTCGCAGCTTCGGCCACCCTCGCCGTCTCCTCGTGCGTGCCGGGCAACGCCCCGCAACCATCCGTGAGCCCGCAGGACAGCCTCGTCGATCTCGGACGCGAGATAGCGATCTGCGCGTCCGTCGGTGGCAGCCGCCCCACTTCCACGGAGAAGGCGAATCGTCACTTCGTCTACGAGCACGGCATCCAGCTGGACGGAACCACGGCCGCCCGGATCAGGACGGTGACGTTCGCCATCGCACAAGGCCTGGAGGTGGTATCGGTGAGGCTGCTCGCCGATCCCCCGCCGACGTCCATCGGGTGGGTTCCCTACGAATCCCGCGGGCCCTTGTGGGACAAGACCGTGCCCGCCCAGGGCGCGGAACTGCCGCCCGGTCACAGCTTTCTGGAATTCGAGGTGAAGTACCTCGGACCGGGCGAGGGAAAGCTCAGCGGCGTGACCGTGAGCTACGCGATCGACGGAGCAGACTCGTCGGCGACCTCGGAGTCCAGCCTGACCCTCGCGACGTCCGAGGACGGCTGCTGAACCCCAGCGTCGAGGCTCAGCCGATCACCACCAGCAGGTCCCCACCTTCGACGGCCTGCGCGGGACCGATGGCGAGCCGCTGGACGGTGCCGCCGACCGACGCGGTGATCGCGGCCTCCATCTTCATCGCCTCGATCGTGGCTACGGCCTGGCCGGCCTCGACGGTGTCGCCGACGGCGATGGTGAGCGTGACCACACCGGAGAACGGCGCCGCGACGTGCCCGGGGTTGGCCGGGTCGGCGCGTTCGGCGGTGACCAGTTCCGACTTCGCCGACTGGTCGCGCACCGACACCACCCGGATCTGGCCGTTGATGGTGCAGACCACCTGCCGGAAGCCGCGGGCGTCCGGTTCGCCGATCGCCTCCAGGCCGAGCAGCAGCTTCTTGCCGCGCTCCAGCTCGACCTCGTGCTCCTGGTGGACGGCCAGGCCGTGCAGGAACTCCCGCGTGGAGAGCACCGACAGCTCCGAGAACTCGTCCACGGCGTCCTCGTAATCCCTTGTCGGGCCGGGGAAGAGCAGCCGGTTCAGGGTCCGCCGCGGTTCGCGCTCCAACGCCTCCGCGTCGGACGCCGACAGCTCGGTCTCGACCGGCTTCGCGGTCCGTCCGGCCAGTGCCTTGCTGCGGAACGGCTCCGGCCAGCCGCCCGGCGGGTCGCCCAGGTCGCCGTTCAGGAAGCCGATCACCGAGTCGGGGATGTCGTACTTCTCCGGGTTGGCCTCAAAGTCGTCCGGGTCAGCGTTGGCCCCGACCAGTGCCAGGGCCAGATCGCCGACCACCTTGGACGACGGGGTCACCTTGACGATGTTGCCGAGGATCCGGTTGGCGGCCGCGTACATGTTCTCGACCGCCTCGAACCGGTGCCCCAGGCCGAGCGCGATTGCCTGCTGGCGCAGGTTCGACAACTGGCCGCCGGGGATCTCGTGGGTGTAGACGCGGCCGGTCGGGCCGGGCAGCCCCGACTCGAACGGCGCGTACAGCAGCCGGACGGCCTCGAAGTACGGCTCCAGGTCGGTCACCGCGTCCAGCGACAGCCCGGTGGCCCGTTCGGTGTCGTCGGTGGCCGCCACCAGCGCCGACATCGACACCTGCGAGGTGGTGCCCGCCCAGGCCGCGCAGGCCACGTCCACGGCGTCCACCCCGGCGTCGATCGCCGCCAGCAACGTGCCCAGCTGGCCGCCCGCGGTGTCGTGGGTGTGCAGGTGCACCGGCAGGTCGAAGCGCTCCCGCAGCGCCCGCACCAGCTTCGCCGCGGCCGGTGCCCGCAGCAGGCCGGCCATGTCCTTGACCGCCAGGATGTGCGCCCCAGCCTCGACCAGTTGCTCGGCGAACCGCAGGTAGTAGTCGAGGGTGTAGAGGGTCTCGCCGGGCGAGGTCATGTTGCCCGTGTAGCAGATCGCCGCCTCGGCGACGCCGTGGTCGGTCTCCCGCACCGCCTCGATCGCCGGCCGGATCTGGTCGATGTTGTTCAGCGCGTCGAAGATGCGGAAGATGTCGCACCCCGTCCGGGCCGCCTCGGCGACGAAGGCGCTGGTCACCTTCAGCGGGTACGGGGTGTAGCCGACGGTGTTCTTGCCGCGCAGCAGCATCTGCTGCGGGATGTTCGGCATCGCCTCGGCGAACTTCGCCAGCCGCTCCCACGGATCCTCCTTGAGGAAGCGCAGCGTGACGTCGTAGGTGGCGCCACCCCAGGACTCCATCGAGAACAGCTGCGGCAGCATCCGGGCGATGTGCGGCGCGACGTGCAGCAGGTCGCGGGTGCGCACCCGGGTGGCCATCAGGCTCTGGTGGGCGTCGCGGAAGGTGGTGTCGGTGACCGCGACGGCGGCCCGGTCGCGGAGCGCCTGGGCGAACCGTTCCGGACCCTCCTCCAGCAGCAGCTGCTTCGACCCGGACGGGGGCGGCGCCTGCAGCTCCTGCTTGGTCAGCGCGGGCAGCTTGTCCCGGGCGATCAGCGTGGTGCGGCACTCCCCGTTCGGCTTGTTGACCGCGATGCCGGCCAGGTAGTGCAGCAGCTTGGTGCCCCGGTCGGCGGGAATCCGCTGGGTGAGCAGCTGCGGTCGTTCGTCGATGAAGGACGTGGTGGCGCGTCCGGCGAGGAAGTCGGGATCGGAGATCACCGCTTCCAGGAAGCCGATGTTGGTGGAGATGCCGCGGATCCGGAACTCGTTCAGCGCCCGGTACGCACGGCGGGCCGCGGTGACCAGGTCGCGTCCCCGGCAGGTGAGCTTGACCAGCATCGAATCGAAGTGGGCGCCTACCTCGGAGCCGCCGAACACCACACCGCCGTCCAGCCGGACGCCGGCGCCGCCGGGGCTGCGGTATACCGAGATCCGCCCGGTGTCGGGGCGGAAGCCGTTGGCCGGATCCTCGGTGGTCACCCGGCACTGCAGCGCCTGGCCGCGCACCTCGATCTGGTCCTGCCGCAGGCCCAGGTCCTGCAGCGATTCACCGGCCGCGATGCGCAGCTGGGAGGTGACCAGGTCGACGTCGGTGACCTCTTCGGTGACGGTGTGCTCGACCTGGATGCGCGGGTTCATCTCGATGAACACGTAGCGGCCGTCGGCGCCGAGCAGGAACTCCACGGTGCCGGCGTTGGTGTAGCCGATGTGCCGGGCGAATTTCACCGCGTCGGCGCAGATCGCGGCGCGCAACTCGGGGTCGAGGTTGGGTGCGGGGGCCAGTTCGACCACCTTCTGGTGCCGGCGCTGCACCGAGCAGTCCCGCTCGTACAGGTGGATCACGTTGCCCTGGGTGTCGGCCAGGATCTGCACCTCGATGTGCCGCGGGCTGATCACCGCCTCTTCCAGATACATCCGGGCGTCGCCGAAAGCCGCCTTGGCCTCGCGCATCGCCTCGACCAGCGCCGGCTCCAGGGCGTCCCGGTCGTCGACCCGGCGCATGCCGCGTCCGCCGCCGCCCGAGACGGCCTTGACGAAGACCGGGTAGCCGATCTCGTCGGCCGCCGCCAGCAGGGTCGGGATGTCCTCCGAAGCGTCCGCGCCGCGCAGCGTGGGCAGCCCGGCCTCGCGTGCGGCGGCGATGGCTTTGGCCTTGTCACCGGTCAGTTCCAGGATTTCCCGGCCGGGCCCGATGAAGGTGATGCCGTTGTCGGCGCAGGCCTGGGCGAAGCCAGCGTTCTCGCTGAGGAAGCCGTAGCCGGGGTAGATCGCGTCGGCGCCGGCGTCCAGGGCGGCCGCGATGATCCCGTCGACGTCCAGGTAGGCCCGCACCGGATGCCCCACCTCGCCGATCTGGTAGCTCTCGTCGGCCTTCAGCCGGTACTCGGCGAGCCGGTCCTCGTAGGGGAAGACGGCGACCGTCGCGAGACCGAGCTCGGTGGCCGCGCGGAAGCCTCGGACGGCGATCTCGCCCCGGTTGGCGACCAGGATCTTGCGGAACATTGCGTCTCCTCACCTCGTTGTCGGACGCCGACGGCGGTCGCTCGGCGAGCCTGCCGGGCGGCGCTGCCGTCTGCCGGACAGCCTGACACAATCGCCCGCGGCGCGGAACGCAACCGGTTCGGCGGCGGACGTCCCGGGCTCAGTCGCTCGACAACCCTCATCCGGCACCGCGCCGCACTGCGAGACCACAACCCTTGGCTGATAGAAGTCCTGGGTTGTAGACTGGCGCTGTGTCCTGGGAGATCTTGATTGGCGACCAGGTCGGCGCCTGGCTCGATGGGACAGATCAAGGGACCTACGAGCAGGTCGTGGCCGCGACCCGTGTCCTTGCACAGGACGGCCCGCATCTCGGGCGCCCCCTGGTCGACACAGTTACGGCCTCCCGACACAGGAACATGAAAGAACTCCGGCCCGGATCAACGGGACGCAGCGAAGTACGAATCTTGTTCGCGTTCGACCCGGCCCGCCGTGCGATCCTCCTGCTGGCCGGCGACAAGGCTGGCAACTGGCAAAAGTGGTATCGACGCAACATCCCAGTGGCCGACGAACTATTCGATGAGCATCTGAAAGGACTGAGACGATGACCCGAACCCTCGCCGAACAGCTCGCTCGTCGCCCTGTTGACGAGCAGCGAGTCGAGCAGATCGCTGACCAGCTGCGCAAGCAGGTGCGTGCTGCCCGTCTGCGGGAACTGCGCGATCAGCAGCAGGTGACCCAGAAGGAACTCGCCAATCAACTTCACGTATCCCAGAACCGGGTCTCTCAGATCGAGAACGGCCAGGTCGACAAGGCCCAGGTGGACACACTTCGGCGCTACGTGGAGGCCCTCGGCGGAACCCTCACCCTCGAAGCATCGTTCGGCGACACTCACTACCTGATCGGCTGATCCCGGAGAGGCAGAACCGGGCCACCTACCCCAGGGGTGGGGTGACGCCTCGGTCGCGGCTGGCAGACTTGGCCGATGCATCGTCCCGCGGAGTCCTTGGACCCCGAGCACGCCCCCGGCGAGCACGACCTGACCTCCTGGCACAGCGCTGCCGGACGCCGGCTGCAGACCGCCTTCGACGCGCTCGCCGAGCGGCTGCGCAGCACCGACCTGGCCGCCCTGCTGCTGCTCGGGGTGGCCGCCGCACTGGCGCTCGGGACCACCTGGGTCGCCGGCGAGATCTACGAGGCCGTGGTGGCCGGGGACAGCGTCGCGCTGCTCGATCATCCGACGCTGGACTGGGTGCTGGGCGTCCGGACGCCCGAACTGAACACGGTGATCGCGGCCTTCAGCGCCAGCGGCGGTTCGCTGTGGATGTCGGTGATCACCGGTGTGCTGGTGGCCGCGATGTGCCTGGGCTGGCGGCGTTGGACGCCGCTGGTGCTGACCGCGATCGCGGTGGCCGGGTCGCTGGGCATGACGGTGGTCGGCAAGCAGCTGGTCGGACGGGCCCGGCCCCCGCTGGAGCTGTCCATTCCGCCGCCGGAGACCTCGGCGTCCTTCCCCTCCGGGCATTCGCTGAACTCGATCGTGATCGCCGGCATGTTCTGCTACCTGCTGGTCTCGCACCTGATCACCCTCACCGCCCGGGCGGTGACGGTCACGCTGACGGCGCTGTACACGCTGGCCATGGGACTCTCCCGGGTCTACCTGGGCCACCACTGGCTGACCGACGTGCTGGCCGCCTGGTGCCTGGGCCTGGCCTGGCTGACGCTGGTGATCACCTGTCACCGGTTGTGGGTGACCCAGCATCGCGACCACGCCCTCGGCCGGCGGCTGGCAGACACCGCTGGTTGAGCCGGTCGAAACCGCTTGCCAGCCCGAGCTTCGACAAGCTCAACCAGCGGCCCACAACTCCGCCACCGCCTCGGACGCCGCCCGCCCGGCCCGCCGGCCGCGCTCCCGGGCCGCGG
>NZ_JASGDE010000198.1:0-30815 GCF_047607385.1 Micropruina sp. | reverse complement strand
GTCCGTCGCACCGAGCGCGGAGTCGCCGCAGCCGTCGGCGCCCTCGGCCACCCCGTCCGCCTCGCAGACCCCGACCCCGCCGCCCGATCCGCTGGCGCACCTGAGCGCCAAGATGCGCAAGCAGTACAAGGCCTGCCTGCCCAAGACGCTGCGCGCCGGGTCGTCCGGCAACTGCGTGACGCTGCTGCAGAGCGAGCTCAAGAAGGCCGGCTTCTACCCGTGGGGCAAGTCCCGCTACGTCAGCGTGGCCGGGGCGAACGCGATCCTGAATTACCAGCGCTCCCGCGGGCTGGACGCCGACGGCTGGGTCGGCAAGAGCACCTGGCTGGCGCTCGCCACCAAGGCCCCGTCGGTGTCCAGCGAGTTGCCCAAGACCTGCTACACCAAGGGCGTCGTGCTGTGCGTCGACCAGGCCCACCGCAAGCTCACCTGGCTGCGCAACGGCAAAGTGGTGAAGACCTTCAAGGTTCGCCTCGGTGGTTACGCGCAGCACGCCAAGACCCATATCTGGCGCAATTTCCCGACCGCGAACGGCACCTGGAAGGTCTACGACAAGCAGGTCAATCCCGCCTCGGAGAACTACGGTTCCGGTGCCATGCCCTACAGCACGATGTTCTACCCCGACATGTACGTGCACTATTCCTCGGGATTCCGCAGCGTGGGTTATGCCTCCTCCAGCCACGGCTGCGTGAACATCGGCAAACTCAGCGACGCGACCTGGATCTTCAAGAACACCCCGATCGGCGCCAAGGTCCACATCTTCTCGCCCAAGGCCGCCGCCTGACCCTCGGGGACGGTTCTCAACGGTTGGGGACGGTTCTCGGTGGTTGAGTTTCGCTCGGTTGGGGACGGTTCTGGGCCGCTGTGAGCGGTCGGATGCCACCAGGTGGTTCCTTCGAAGCCAGCGCTGTCTCAGCCGGCTGACGTCGCGTGCAGTCGCTTGACGCCGTAGATGCTCATCCCGGTGGCCCGCGCGATCTGCGCGTAGCTGATGCCTCGCGTCCTGAGTTCGCCGACGGCGCGGCGACGGGTTGACGCCGCGAAATCGAGGAACTCGTCCGGGCTTTCCGCTCCGCAGACGCTGCGAAGAAGTTGGTCGACAGCGTCCTGCGTGCATCGTTGCCGGCCCTCTTGGAAAGGATCGGACGGGGGAGTGGCAGGGTTTTCCGACAGGTCGCTGGTCGCTCCATCGGGCAGTAGTCGCGCGAGTTCCTCGGCGTCGACCAGCTGCGTCCGACGCCCCAGAAGCCGGCGGCTGCTCCACCGGTACTCTTCCGCACGTTGGCTGAGCCCGGCCGCAACCGGGTTGTTCCACACGTATCGAAGCAGTGTGACGAAGTACTCATCGTTTTCCACAGGACGGCTTCTGAAGCGGTCCTGGAACAGATGCCCAACCCGTTCGTACTTGTGGTTGAACCAACTCGCGTAGCTGACGCCCAGTCGTTTCATGGTGGTGCCGATCGGCTCACGGGCTGTGCGAACCACGAGGTGAACGTGGTTCGGCATCAAGCAGTAGGCGAGCACCGCGGAACCCGACGCGTCCCTGGCGAGCGTCAGTGCGTGCAGGAACCGCGCGTAGTCCTCGTCGTCGAGGAAGATGGCGTCGCGGTTCAGTCCGCGGAGCATCGCGTGATATATGCCCGATTCGGCGAGCTGCCGGGCGTGACGAGGCATGGTTCTCCTCCGGTTTCGATCGGAGGACGAGCCTAAGCAGTGAGAGCCGCGATGAGGACGACTTCTTCGTGATCTGTGGATAACTCTCGGTGGGCCGATCGGCGTCGCCAGGCTCAGGGACGGGTTCTCGGGCGGCGGAGAACCCGTCCCTGTTGGGTGAAACTCAACGAGCGAGAACCGTCCCCGACCGTTGAGAACCGTCCCCGATGAACGAAAACCGACCGGCGAGAACCGTCCCCGACCGGCGAGAACCGTCCCCGGTCAGCCTTCGGCGCCGGAGCGGCGGAGCACTTCGCTGAGCCGCTCGGCGGCGGCCATCACAGCGGGGGCGTGCAGGCGTCCGGGCTGCCGGGAGAGCCGCTCGATCGGGCCGGAGACGCTGACCGCGGCGATCACCTTGCCGGACGGGGAGCGCACCGGCGCGGACACCGACGCCACGCCGTTCTCGCGCTCGCCGACCGACTGGGCCCAGCCGCGGCGCCGGACGGTGGCCAGCGCCACCGCGGAGAAGGTGGAGCTGAGCAGGCCGCGCTGGATCCGC
The DNA here is from genome assembly GCF_047607385.1 of Micropruina sp. Lineage (GTDB taxonomy): Bacteria > Actinomycetota > Actinomycetes > Propionibacteriales > Propionibacteriaceae > Micropruina. The sequence goes on along the minus strand of NZ_JASGDE010000198.1, from coordinate 28,600 downwards.
TCGGGGTCCTCCCAGGCCAGCAGCACCTGGGCGGCGGAGCCGGCCGACATGGTCAGCTGCGAACCCACCGGGACGGTGTCCCGCAAACCTGCCGGACGCTCCGCGGCGGCGGCGCAGACGCGCATGTCGCCCTGCCGGCGGAACAGTTGGGCGGACTCCCCGGTGATGTCGCGCAGCCTGGCCAGGACGGGGCCGGCGGTGGCCAGCAGCCGGTCCTCCCCGGCCGCGGACGCCAGCTCGGTCAGCCGCGGACCGAGCACGAACCGTCCTTGCAGATCTCGGCTGACCAGACGATGATGTTCCAGAGCCACGGCCAGCCGGTGAGCGGTGGGCCGGGCCAGTCCGGTGGCGGTGACCAGTCCCGCCAAGGTGGTCGGTCCCTGCTCCAGCGCAGTGAGCACGAGGGCGGCTTTGTCCAGTACCCCGACTCCACTTGAGTTGTCCATAGTCTGATACTGCCGTCTCGAATCATGGTATGCAAGTGTCTGCGGCGTATTCTTGCCTGCGCAGTTCGACGAACCGCGGGATTAGGGAGGCAGGATGGGCAAGACCCTCAGCGACAAAGTGTGGGAGAACCACGTCGTCCGTAGCGCCGCCGGGGAGCCGGATCTGCTCTACATCGATCTCCACCTGGTTCACGAGGTAACCTCGCCGCAGGCCTTCGACGGGCTGCGGCTGGCCGGTCGCAGCGTGCGTCGCACCGACCTCACGATGGCCACCGAGGACCACAACACCCCGACGCTGAACATCCTCAGCCCGATCGCCGACCCGGTCAGCAAGCTGCAGGTCGACACCCTGCGCAACAACGCCAAGGAGTTCGGCGTCCGGATCCACTCGCTGGGCGACAAGGACCAGGGCGTGGTGCACATCATCGGTCCGCAGCTGGGCCTCACCCAGCCCGGCCTGACCGTGGTCTGCGGCGACTCGCACACCTCCACCCACGGCGCCTTCGGTGCGCTGGCCTTCGGCATCGGCACCTCCGAGGTGGAGCACGTGCTGGCCACCCAGACCCTGCCCCAGGCCCGTCCCAAGACGATGGCGGTGAACATCAACGGCACGCTGGCCGACGGCGTCACCCCCAAGGACGTGGTGCTGGCGCTGATCGCCAAGGTGGGCACCGGCGGCGGCCAGGGCTACGTGGTCGAGTACCGCGGCAACGTCATGCGCGAGATGAGCATGGAGGGCCGCATGACGATCTGCAATATGTCGATCGAGTGGGGCGCCAAGGCCGGCATGGTCGCGCCCGACGAGACCACCTTCGCCTACCTGAAGGGACGCCCGCACGCCCCGCAGGGTGCCGACTGGGACGCCGCGGTCGAATACTGGAAGACCCTCTACACCGACGACGACGCGGTCTTCGACGTCGAGGTGGACATCGACGCCGACAAGCTGACCCCGTTCGTCACCTGGGGCACCAACCCGGGCCAGGGCGTCCCGCTGGGCGCCGCGGTGCCGTCCCCGGACGAGTTCACCGACCCGGTGGAGAAGTCCGCCGCCGAGCGCGCCCTGGAGTACATGGCGCTGCAGGCCGGCACCCCGATGCGCGACATCCGGGTGGACACCGTCTTCCTGGGCTCCTGCACCAACGGCCGGATCGAGGACCTGCGGCTGGCCGCCTCGGTGATCAAGGGACGCCGGGTCGCCGACGGCGTCCGGATGCTGGTGGTGCCCGGCTCGGCCCGGGTCCGGCTGCAGGCCATGGACGAGGGCCTGGACCAGATCTTCAAGGAGGCCGGTGCCGAGTGGCGCGAGGCGGGCTGCTCGATGTGCCTGGGCATGAACCCCGACCAGCTGGCGCCCGGCGAGCGGTCCGCGTCCACCTCCAACCGCAACTTCGAGGGCCGCCAGGGCAAGGGCGGCCGGACCCACCTGGTGTCCCCGCCGGTGGCCGCCGCCACCGCCGTGCGCGGCACCCTGTCGTCCCCCGCAGACCTGTAAGGAGCAGCCCGATGGACAAATTCGACTCCCACGCCGGGGTAGCCGTCCCGCTGCGCCGCAGCAACGTCGACACCGACCAGATCATCCCGGCCGTCTACCTCAAGCGGGTCACCCGGACCGGCTTCGAGGACGGCCTGTTCGCCGCCTGGCGCAACGATCCGGAGTTCGTGCTCAACAACCCCGCCTACAGCGACGGCTCGGTGCTGATCGCCGGCCCCGACTTCGGCACCGGATCGTCCCGCGAGCACGCCGTCTGGGCGCTGCAGAACTACGGCTTCAAGGTGGTCGTCGGCTCCCGGTTCGGTGACATCTTCCGGTCCAACTCCGGCAAGGCCGGGCTGCTGATCGCCACCGTCCCGCAAGAGACCGTCGAGGCACTGTGGGCCTTCGTCGAGGCGAACCCGGGCGCTCAGGTCGAGGTGAGCCTGGTCGACAAGACCATCACCACCGCCGAGGCGAGCTACGCCTTCGACATCGACGACTACACCCGGCACCGGCTGCTGGAGGGCCTGGACGACATCGGCCTCACCCTGCGGCACGAGGACCTGATCAGCGCCTTCGAGGCGCGCCGACCGTCGTTCCTGCCGCGGACCCAGCCGGCCCGCACCGCCGGCTGAACCACCTGCCACCACCGGCCGCCGGAGCTTCCGGCGGCCGGTTCGTGCGTCCACCCGAGCCGCGAGCCGTCGCCGACCCCGTCCTGCCGGTGTCCCAGGGCGCGGCCCGCCGAACTGCGCCGACCACGCCGGGCGTCCGGCGTCCCGATCGAGTCCTGTCGAGCCCTGTCCGAACCGTGGACGCCGCATTGTTGCAGTTTGGACACGGAGGGCTTGCGACCGAGGCGACCGTCGCGGGACGCCCAGTAACGTGAGGCGTCCCAGCCCCCGCTAGGAGTCCGATGTCCCGCGCAGCACTGTCGCTTTCGGCGGTGAATCGTGCCCCCGTCGAGCCGTTGTTCCGCCAGTTGGCACAGCTGGTCGGCCCGGTGCTCCGGGTGGTCACCAAGCAGGATTGGCGAGGCGGGGAGAAGCTGCCCCGGACCGGTCCGGTGATCGTGGTGGCCAACCACATCTCGAACTTCGACCCGGTCGCGCTGGGTCACTTCCTGATCTGGCACGGACGCTGGCCGCGCACCCTGGCCAAGAGCGAACTGTGGCACCTGCCGGTGATCGGCTGGCTGGCCCGCTCGCTGGGCCAAATCCCGGTGGAGCGGCGGACGGTCCGCGCCCGGGAATCGCTGGCCGCCGCGGCCGACGCCCTGGCCAGGGGCGAATGCGTGGTGATCTACCCGGAGGGCACCATCACCGCCGACCCGGACGGCTGGCCGATGACCGGGCATCCCGGCGCGGCCCGGCTGGCGCTGCAGACCGGCGTCTCGGTGGTGCCGATCGGCCAGTGGGGCGCGCACACCGTGATGCCCGGACGCCGGGCGTCGGTGCCGCGGCTGCTGCCCCGGGCCACCATGCAGGTGCTGGTCGGCGACCCGGTGGACCTTTCCGACCTGGCCGAGGCCAGCGAATCGCCGACGGCGGCCGCCGAGGGCAGCCTGCGGATCATGGACGCGGTCAGCGGCCTGGTCGGCGAGCTGCGCGGCGAGGTCCCGCCCGACCAGCGCTACGACCTGCGCGCCGGGAAGCGGATCCCGCGGGACTGGGCCGGCGAGGTGGTTTAGCGCCCCGGCCACCAACCTTCACCCGCTGTGCGGCGCCCGGGATCGGCGCCTCGCTGCGTTCTCCTCGGGCACCAGACGACCCGGTATGACTCCCTCGTCGGCCTCGCCAGGCATCCGACCGGACGCCGCTCGCCCGGCCGAACGTTGCTGGCCACGGCACTGGGACGCCGGGGGCGTCCCGTCTCCCCGCCCGGCGGTCGGTGATAGGGCCGCCCGGCCCGAGCGTCCGGCGGGGCTGCAGGGCGGCGGTCCATTAGGGTTTTCCGGTGACCGCGAACGCAGGAGGAAGCATGGCTCAGCGCATCCGGGTGGGAATCGTCTTCGGCGGCGCCAGCTCCGAGCACGACGTGTCCTGCCTGACCGCCGGCGGGGTCAGCCGGGCCATCGACGCCGACCGGTTCGAGGTGGTCGGGATCGGGATCACCCCGTCCGGACGCTGGGTGCAGGTGCCCGCCGACGAACTGCGGGCGTTGCGCAAGCAGGGCGACGAGCTGCCCCGGCTGGACGAGTCCCGGCCCACCGCGGTGTTGCTGCCCGGCGCCGGCGACGGCTCGGCCCGGATCGCCACCATCGACGGCGACCGGCTCGCCGACGTCCGGCCGTTCGACGTGGCGTTCACCCTGCTGCACGGCCCGTTCGGCGAGGACGGCACCATCCAGGGCATGTTCGAGATGCTCGGCGTGAAGTACGTCGGCTCGGGGGTCGCGGCCAGCGCCAACGGCATGGACAAGGACCTGATGAAGCGGACGCTGGCGGCGTCCGGGCTGCCGGGTTGCCGGTTCGTCACCGTCACCGCGCGGCAGTGGAGCCAGCAGCGCGAGGAGTCGCTGGCCCGGATCGCCAAGCTCGGCTTCCCGGTCTTCGTGAAGCCGGCCCGGGGCGGGTCCAGCGTCGGGATCACCAAGGTGGACGCCGTCGACGAGCTCGAGCAGGCCGTGCTGTTCGCGCAGAAGTTCGACCCGAAGCTGGTGGTCGAAGAGGGCGTGCTGGGTGCCCGCGAGGTCGAGTTCGCCGTCCTCGGCGGACGTGGGGGAGCGCCCCGGGTGTCGTTGCCCGGCGAGATCGTGATGCGCACCGACGGCGCCTTCTACGACTTCGAGGCCAAGTACGTCTCCGACGACGACGCCATCCTGATGGTGCCGACGGCGATGGACGACGAACTGCGCGAGCGGGCCGCGGACGTGGCCGCCCGCACCTTCGAGGCGATGGGCGCCGAGGGGCTGGCCCGGGTGGACCTGTTCCTGGCCGCGGACGGCCATGTGCTGGTCAACGAGATCAACACCATGCCCGGCTTCACCCACATCTCGATGTTCCCGGCGCTCTGGGCCGCCTCCGGGATGGACTACACCGCCCTGATCACCGACCTGATCGAGCAGGCCCTGGAGCGCCCGGTCGGGCTGCGCTGACCTGCATCGAACCTCTGGTCAGGCTGAGGCGCTGTAACGCTGGCGGGCGGCTTCGCCGCTGGTGCCGATCGCCTCGCCGACCTCGCGCCAGGACAGCCGCTGCTCACGCGCCGCGCGCACCGCTTCGGCCAGTTCCTTCTCGGCGGCGTCGCGTCGCCAGGCGGCGAGCTTGACCGCCATCGCCGGAGGGAGGAGCGCGTCCTGGTCGCCGGGCTTCGGGTCGTAGTTCTCGAAGGCGTCGGCGAACTCGTCGGCACGAGCCTTGATGTCTTCAATGGAGCGTCGAGTCATGTGGTTCACCTCAGAGCGGTTCCGACTCCATTTCGCAAGGTTACTTGCCACAAGGGAACGTGCCAACCCTGCGGCGGGCAGTACGAGCGGAGTTGGACGCTGATACGTGCTCGACAGGTGCTGGTCGCCGACGGCGGGAATGTCCGGCTGATGTGACATCTGTCCTATTCGATCGGTGACACCCCACCCTGAAACCGCAGAGGTGCGCTCCCTAGCGTGGAACCAGGTCGGAAACCCCGGCTTCCACCACGAAGGAGATTCCGATGAACGCCACCGACACCGCTACCCGCGGCACCACCAGGACCCGCTCGAACCGGGCCGCCTGGACCACCGAGCTGGTCGGAGCCTGCGCCGCCGCGATCTGTGCGCTGGTGCTGTGGACCACCCTGGTCCCGCTCGGCGGGCTCGACCTGGCCGCCGACCTGGGCGGCGGCACGATCAAGCAGATCGGCGCCCTGGACGTCGGACTCGCCGCCTTCGGGGCCGGCCTGGTCGGGCTGCTCGCGCTGCGCCTGCTGGAGCGCTTCACCGCCAAGGCGGTGACCATCTGGACCGTCGCCGCCGGCGTCGTCCTGGCCGCCTCCTACGTCGGCGCGGCGATGGCCACCAGCACCGCGGCGATGTGGGCGCTGGTCAGCCTGCACACCCTGGTCGGTGTGGTGATCATCGCGGTCGGCGTCCGGTCCCGGCGGTGACGGCGGTCGGCGGCGCAGGCAGATCGACCTCGTACCGTGAACCCATGAGGACTACGGATCCGGCACTGCCGCGCAACGCGGCAGTGCTGATCTGGGTGCCGGTGCTGCTGCTGGCGCCACTGCTCAACCTGCGCTCGGCACCGGTCTGGCTGGGCGGCGTCGCCCTGGTGCTGCTGGCCGCGGCGGGCGCGGTGGCCGGAGCGCTGACCAGCTGGCCCGAACCCAGCGGAGCCTCGGTGGCGTCCTGGACGCTGCTCGGGCTCAGCGTTACCGCCGGTTCGCTGCTCTGGAACGGCTGGGCGCCCGCCTGGCTGCTGGTCGCCATGGTGGCCGGGCTGGCGCTCGGAGTGCGGGCGGCCTGGGTCGCGATCCCGGTCACCGCGCTGGTCGCCGCCGCCCTGCAGTACCGCTTCGACCCGGTCCTGGAACAGGCGCTGACCAGGGTGTTCGTGGTGGCGTTGAGCGGGACCACCGCGGCGGTGCTGAACCGGCTGCTGATCGCCAACCGCGAGCTGCGCCGCACCCGTGAGCAGCTGGCCGCCGCCGCCGTCGCCCAGGAGCGCGAACGGGTGGCCCGCGACCTGCACGACCTGCTCGGCCACACCCTGTCGGTGATCGTGGTCAAGGCTGCCGCGGTGCGTCGGCTGATCGCCGCCGACCCGGACGCCGCCGCCGGGCACGCCGCCGACATCGAATCCGTCGGACGCAGCGCGCTGACCCGGGTCCGCGAGGTCGTCCACGACGCCGCCGCCCCGAACCTGGCCGACGAGCTGGCCGCCGCCCGGGAAGCCCTGACCGCGGCGGGCATCGCCGTCACCGAAGCTCCGCAGAGCGGCATTGGAGCCCAGCTCGGCGAGCCGCTGGCCTGGGCACTACGCGAAGGAGTGACCAACGTGTTGCGCCATTCCGGAGCCAGTCGGTGCCGGATCGCCCTGGTCCGCTCCGACGGAGCCGCCCGGCTGACCATCGCCGACGACGGGGTCGGCCACCTCGGCGAGCGCGCGGACGGACTCGGCGGGTTGGCCGGGCTGCGCCGCCGGTTGCAGGCGGCCGGCGGCGGACTCGACGTCCGGCCGGGTGACGAGGGATTCACCCTGATCGCGTGGGTGCCCGATGCCGGCTGAGACGATCACCATCCTGCTCGCCGAGGACCAGGCGATGATGCGCGGCGCGCTGGCCGTGCTGCTGGAGCTGGAGGACGACCTGACCGTGGTCGCCGAGGTGGCCGACGGCACCGAGATCCTGCCCGAGGCGCTGCGGGTGCGTCCGGACGTGGCGCTGCTCGACATCGAACTGCCCGGCCGCAGCGGGTTGGACGCCGCGGCCGACCTGGCCCGCGAACTGCCCGACTGCCGGGTGCTGATCCTCACCACCTTCGCCCGGCCCGGCTACGTGCAACGCGCCATGGCGGCGGGTGCCCGCGGCTTCCTGGCCAAGGACGGGCCGGTGGAGTCGCTGGCCGACGCGATCCGGCAGGTGGTGGCCGGCGGCACGGTGGTCGACCCCGACCTGGCCCGGCACGCGCTGCGGGAGGCGTCCAGTCCGCTGACCGACCGGGAGCGTGACGTGCTGGTCGCCGCCGAGGACGGCTCCACGATCGCCGACATCGCCGCCCGGCTCTACCTGTCGGCGGCCACGGTGCGGAACTACCTGTCCAGCGCGATCGGCAAGACCGGCACCCGGAACAAGGTGGAGGCGGCCCGGCTGGCCCGGGAGAACGGCTGGCTCTGAGCCGGACGTTTCGCTGGTCGAGCTTGTCGAGACCGCGGGCGGCAGATCGTGGGCCGGCCGCCGCGTGACTAGGGCCTACGTCGGTTCGAGTGCTTCCGGCGGCTGATGGGCGCGGATGGTCATGGTCAGGTAGATCACCGAACCGACCCAGACTCCGACCAGGCCCATCCAGTAGACCGGGGTGACGTGCTCGCCGAAGACGGTGATGCCGAGCAGGAACTGAATGGTCGGCGACACGTACTGCAACACGCCGAGCACCCCGAACTGCAGCCGGGGTGCGGCCACCGCGAAGAACCACAGCGGCAGCGCGGTGATCCCGCCGGCCAGCACCAGCATCGCGCTGCCGGCCCAGGCCCGTCCGAACTGCCCGTCGCCGCCCAGCCAGAGCAGGTAGGGCACGGCCAGCGGCAGCAACAGCCCGGATTCCACCAGCAACCCCTGCAGCGCGGTGAGCTGGGAGCGCTTCTTCACCACGCCGTAGAGGCCGAAGCTGCAGGCCAGGGTCAGCGACACCCACAACCCCTGCCAGCTGCCCGCCGAGATCACCACCACGCCGAGCAGCACGATGGCGCCGCCGACCCGGGCGCCGCGGGAGGGTCGCTCGCCGAACATCAGCACCCCGAACAGCACGTTCACCAGGGGATTGATGAAGTAGCCCAGGGACGCCTCGACGACGTGGTCGTTGGCCACCGCCCAGATGTAGACCAGCCAGTTGGTGCCGATCAGTGCGGCCGCGGCGAGCAGGACGGGGAACGCCCGCCGGGTGAACACCGAGCTGCGCAGCCAGCCCCAGCCGCTGCGCAGGCCGAGCAGGATCAGCAGCACCAGCGCGAACGACCAGACGATCCGGTGGGACAGGATCTCCAGCGGCCCGGCCGGTTTCAGCGAGGCCAGGAAGGGCGGCAGGAATCCCCACAGTACGTAGGCCGAGGCGGCGGCGCCGAGGGCCTGGCCGCGAGTGATCGGAGACATCGCTGAGGATGCTTTCACCGCCGAGGTCCTAAGCTCAACTTCCATGGCTGGACGCACGGTGGGGGACACTTCCGAATTCGACCTGATCGACTCGATCACCGCGGGACTGCCCACCGGCCCCGCGGTGCGGGTGGGCCCCGGTGACGACTGCGCGGTGTTCGGGGTGGACGGCGACGTCGCGGTCTCCACCGACACCATGGTCGAGAACGTCCACTTCCGGCGCTCCTGGTCGGCGGCGCACGATGTCGGACGCAAGGCCGTCGCGGCGGCGGTCGCCGACCTGGAGGCGATGGCGGCCCGACCGGTCGGGGTGGTGCTGGCGCTGACCATCCCGGCCGAACTCGAGACCGCCTGGGTGGCGGAGTTCAACGCCGGCGTCCGCGAGGAGTGCGCACTGTCCGGGGCGCTGCTGCTCGGCGGCGACATCACCCGGGGCCGCGACATCACCATCACCGCCACCGTGTTCGGCGACCTGCAGGGACGTCCGCCGGTGACCCGGTCGGGCGCTCGTCCCGGCGACGTGGTGGCGATGTGCGGACGCCTCGGCTGGGCGGCCGCCGGGCTGACCGTGCTGAACCGCGGCTTCCGCTCCCCGCGCGCCGTGGTGGTGGCCCACCGGGTGCCCGAACCGCCCTACGGCCAGGGCCTTGTCGCCCAGCGGGCCGGGGCGTCCGCGATGATCGACTGCTCGGACGGGCTGCTCGCCGACCTCGGCCACATCGCCGAGGCGTCCGGGGTGGCGATCGACGTGGACACCGCCCAGCTGGACGTCGCCGAACCACAGAGCGTGGTGGCGGCCGCCGTCGGGGGAGGCGACCCGCTGACCTTCATCCTGACCGGCGGCGACGACCACGCCCTGCTGGCCACCTTCGCCCCCGGCGACGTCCCCGACGGCTGGCGGGTGATCGGCACGGTCGGCGCCGGCGATCCCGCGGTCACCGTGGACGGTGCGGCTTGGGAGGGCGCCAGCACCGGCTGGCAGCACTTCTGACCCTCGCCGGTCTTGGGTGGGACGAAAGGAACCGTCCCCGCCGTCCCACTGGTACTACCTGTGGGACGCTGGGGACGGTTCCTTTCGTCCCACTGCTGGAGCTGGTCGAGCCCCTGCGCCGTATCACCCGCCCCGGCCCGGTCTCCTTTCGGCAACGAAGGAGAATCCGCGATGACCGCGACGCTGATGCACCGCACCGGGAGCCACCAGGCCCGGCGGCTGCGGCTGCCCGACGGCAGCTGGGCGCATCTGGACGGCCCGCTGCAGCCGGACGTCCCGCTGGTGCTGCTGCTGCACGGCTTCCGGGGTGGTCTGGCCAGCATGGCCACTCCGCCGGCCGGTCGCCGGAGTTGGCGCGAAGCGCTGCTGGCTTCGGGTTTCAGCACGCTGAGCTACGAGCAGACGGCGCCGGACGGGTTGCTCGCCCCCAACCTGGAACAGTTGCTCGCGATCGCCGCCGGTCCGCTCAGCCACGACCCGCGGCTGCGCCGGTTGCCGCTGGTGATCGTGGCGCACAGCCGCGGCGGGCTGCTCGCCCGACTGCTGCTAGACCGGGCCGCCACCCGGCCGGGCCTGCACCGCATGCTCGACCGGGTACGTCAGGTGGTCACCCTGCACACCCCGCACGCCGGCTCCGGGCTGGCCGGCCTGGCCGTCGGCGTCGACCGGACCGCCCGTCGGCTGCAAGCTGCGGTGGCGTCGCTGGGGCTGCGTCCGGCGGTGTTGGCCGCGCTCTGCTCCTTCTCGGCCTCCGCCGCGGTCGCGGAACTGGCTCCCGGCAGCCCGACCCTGCGGGCGCTGGCCGGACGCCCCGCGCCCCGGTGACGCCTGTTGGCACACCTTCGGCGGGGTCAGCGCCGACCTGCGCCGGATCTGCGAGCTGCTCGGTCCGGCCGATCCCGGTGGCCGGGCCTCGGCATCGGCTCGGCTGGCCGGTACCCGCGGGCTGTCCGAGGTGCTCGGGGTGCTCGACCGGCTGGCGCTGCTCAGCCCGGCGCTGCGCGACGGCGAGGGCGACGTGGTGGTGGCGGACGCCTGCGCCCGGCTGCCGTTCGCGGCCAGCCACACCGTCAACCGGCTCACCCACGTGGACGCGCTCTGGGACCGCGGGCTGCACGAGCAGGTGATCGGCCTGCTGCGCGGGCGCCCGCTGCTCGCCGCCGCGTGAGCAGCGCTGATCAATGCATGCACCGTCGGTTGAGCTTGTCGAAACCCTGGTCAGTTCCCCCTGACTCGGGTCTCGACAAGCTCGACCAGCGAACGGCGGCGGGCGGCGTGGAAGCTGGGCGCGACGCGGCCGATGTCCTAAGGTGGCGGCATGGCGACCCGCGCGTCTTCCCCATCGCGGTCGCGTAACAGCGCCACGCGCAGTTCCGCACCGCGGTCGTCCGGAAGCAAGAAACCACCGGCCCGCTCGTCCTCGCGCGGGCGCTCCAACAGCCGTGCCAAGCAGCGCTCCGGCGTGCTGCCGGCGTTGGGTCGCGGCATCGCCGCGATCTGGAACGCCCTGGCCCGCGGCCTGGGAGCGATGGTCCGCGGCATCGGACACAGCGCCCGCGACCTCGACCCGGCCCTGCGCCGCGACGGCGCCGGGCTGGCGCTGATCGCGCTCGCCGTGCTGGTGGCGGCCGAGTTCTGGTTCGGCATCCCCGGCACGGTCGGCCGCTGGATCCACATCGGGGTCAGCACCGTGTTCGGCACGCTCAGCGTCGCGCTGCCGCTGCTCGCGCTGGCGATGGCCTGGCGCACCCTGCGGCACCCCGACCACAACGGCCCCGCCGGCCGGCAGATGGTCGGCTGGACCAGCGCGCTGCTCGGCCTGCTCGGTCTGATCCACATCTCCAAGGGCATGCCGCGCTTCCCGAACGCCGAAGCGGTCCGCGAGGCGGGCGGCGCGCTCGGCTTCATCGCCTCCACCATCGTCGCCGACCTGGTCACCGTCTGGGTCGCGGTGCCGCTGCTGATCCTGCTGCTGCTGTTCGGCGTGCTGGTGATCGTCGGCATCCCGCTGCACGAGCTGGCCACCCGGTTCGCCGAGTTCAAGGCGAAGCTGCCCAGCAAGCCCGAGCCGCCCGCACCGGAACTCAAGTACGGCGTCGACGAGGCCTACGACACCCCGCTGGTCGGCGACGTCGAGCCGGCCGAGATCGACCTGTGGCCCGACGACGAGCCGGAACCCGCTCCGGCGGCCCCGGTCACCGCGGGCAAGGCGCCGGCCGCACCGCACGCCGAGCCGGCGGAGATCCCGGCACCGGAGCACAGCCACCAGAGTGCGGTCGCCGAGCAACTGCAGCTCAGCGGCGACGTCCAGTATGTGCTGCCCGAGCCGATGGTGCTGAAAGCCGGCTCGGTGCCGAAGGCGCGCACCCAGGCGTCCGACGCGGTGGTGGGACGGCTCACCGAGGTGCTGCGGCAGTTCGACATCGACGCCACCGTCACCGGCTACATGCGCGGCCCGACGGTGACCCGCTACGAGGTCGAGCTCGGCCCTGGCGTGAAGGTCGAGAAGGTCACCGCGCTGGGCAAGAACATCGCCTATGCGGTCGCCTCGGCCGACGTCCGGATCCTGTCGCCGATCCCCGGCAAGTCCGCGATCGGCATCGAGATTCCCAACGCCGACAAGGAGATCGTGTCGCTGGGCGACGTGCTGCGCAGCCCGATCGCCCGCAACGACCATCACCCGATGACCGTCGGTCTGGGCAAGGATGTCGAGGGCGGCTACCTGGTCGCCAACATGGCCAAGATGCCGCACCTGCTGGTCGCCGGCGCCACCGGCTCGGGCAAGTCCAGCTTCGTGAACTCGCTGATCACCTCGATCATGATGCGGGCCACTCCGGACGAGGTGCAGTTGCTGCTGGTCGACCCCAAGCGGGTGGAGCTCACCCACTACGAGGGCATCCCGCACCTGGTCACGCCGATCATCACCAGCCCGAAGAAGGCCGCCGAGGCACTGCAGTGGGTGTGCCGCGAGATGGACACCCGCTACGACGACCTGGCCGCCTTCGGCTTCCGGCACGTCGACGACTTCAACAAGGCGGTCCGGGCCGGTGCGGTGAAGCTGCCGCCGGGCTCCGAGCGGGTGCTGGCGCCCTACCCGTACCTGCTGGTGATCGTCGACGAGCTGGCCGACCTGATGATGGTGGCCCCCCGCGACGTCGAGGACTCCATCGTCCGGATCACCCAGCTGGCCCGGGCCGCCGGCATCCACCTGGTGCTGGCCACCCAGCGTCCCTCCACCGACGTGGTCACCGGCCTGATCAAGGCCAACGTGCCCTCCCGGCTGGCGTTCGCGACGGCGTCCATGACCGACTCCCGGGTCATCCTGGACTCGCCGGGTGCGGAGAAGCTGGTCGGCCAGGGCGACGGGCTGTTCCTGCCGATGGGGGCGTCCAAGGCGATCCGGGTGCAGGGCGCCTGGGTCACCGAGGCCGAGATCCGGCAGGTCGCCAAGCACGTCACCCAGCAGCTGCAGCCGCAGTACCGTGACGACGTGTCGGCGCCCGCCGAGTCGGCCACCAAGGTCGCCGAGGACATCGGCGACGACCTGGAACTGGTGCTCGAAGCAGCCACCCTGGTGGTCAACCTGCAGCTCGGTTCCACCTCGATGCTGCAGCGCAAGCTGCGGGTCGGCTTCGCCAAGGCCGGACGCCTGATGGACATCCTGGAGACCCGCGGCGTGGTCGGTCCTTCCGAGGGCTCCAAGCCCCGCGAAGTGTTGGTCAAGCCCGACGACCTGGACGAGGTGCTGGTCAACCTCCGCGAGGGCTGAGCCCCTGAGGGTTCGTCGGTCACCGGGGACGGTTCTCGCTGGTCGGGGACGGTTCTGGACGGTTGATTTTCGACGGTTGGGGACGGTTCTCGCTGGTCGGGGACGGTTCTGGACGGTTGATTTTCGACCGTTGGGGACGGTTCTCGCCGACCCACCGCGAGGGTTGGGCCCGGTCCGCGGTCCCCGGGGACGGATTCCGTTCGGACAGCTCGAGCCCCGGGTCCATCAGGACAGCCCCGCCCGCGGTCGTCGGGGACGGGTTCCGTTCGGACCACTCCATCGGTGGGACGGGACGCCGCGGCGCTCCCGGATCGTCCTCGGCGCGACAGCGGCCGGCCCGGCTCGTCCGGCGCACAGCCAGCTGAGATAGATTGCTGCGCGTGACCGCGCGCGTGCATCTATCGAGGCTGGGTCGGGCACGCGAGGACCTGACTTGCGGAGCGCGATCGACTGCGTCGAAACCGGGCCGCACCGGGTTCTCGATGGGTAGCCTGGGAGACACCGCCACCGCCGCCGATGGCGTCCACCCGATCGCACCCGAGGCATCATGAGCAGCCAACCGAGCCGGCTGAACGCCGCCAATGCGCTCACCGTTCTGCGTCTGGTGTTGGTGCCGGTGTTCGCCTGGCTGCTGCTCAGCCATCCGGAGGACCTGGGCTGGCGGCTCGGCTCCACCGCCGTCTTCGCCGTGGCCATCGCCACCGACGCCATCGACGGCCGGATCGCCCGCCGCTACAACCTGATCACCGACTTCGGCAAGCTTTGGGATTCGATCGCCGACAAGGCGCTCACCGGCATGGCGTTCGTCGGGTTGAGCATCGTCGGCGAGCTGCCCTGGTGGATCACCGCGCTGGTGCTGATCCGGGAGTGGGGCATCACCTGGATGCGGGTGGCGATGCTGAAGTACGGGGTGATGGCGGCCAATGCCGGCGGCAAGCTGAAGACGGTGCTGCAGAGCGTCGCGCTGCTGCTGTTCCTGCCTGGCCTGCCGTTGATGCCGGTGTGGCTGCAGTGGACGGCGTGGATCGTGATGGCGGCTGCCGTCCTGGTCACCCTGGTCACGGTTCTCGACTACATCCGGGAGGCTATTGCGCTGCGCCGCGGCGGACTGGCCGGACAGGAGAAATAGATGACCCAGCGCTCGCTCGCCGAGATCGTCGGCCACACGCTGGCCGAACGGGATCTCACCCTGGCCACCTCCGAGTCGCTGACCGGTGGATTGCTGGGGGCGACGATCACCGCGGTGCCCGGGGCCTCCCGTTACTACCTGGGCGGGGTGGTGGTCTACGCGACCGAGCAGAAGGCCCGGATCGGGGGAGTGGACCCGTCGGTGCTGAAGTCCTACGGGGTGATCTCGGAGCAGACCGCGGTCGAGATGGTGATGGGCGTGCAGCGGCTGACCGGCGCCGATTATGCCCTGGCCGCCTCCGGGGTGGCCGGTCCGGCGCCGCAGGAGGGGCAGCCTCCCGGCGTGGTCTGGGTCGCGGTGGTGGGTCCGACCGTGGGCACTATCCGGTCCACACCGGTGGCCTTGCGGTTCGAGTTCGAAGGCGACCGGGGGCCGGTGCGCGAGCAGACGGTGGCCGCCGCTTTGGAGATGTTGCGGGATCTGCTCGATCCCGAAGACGACTGACCGGGTGGGACGCCTCTCGATCTGGACGGCGGCGGTGCCGGTGCTGCGGGGAACATATCCTGCGCGACGCGTGTTGAGCCAAGACGTCGTCGAGAGTTATGGATGGGTAGAGTCGTGGGCATGATCGCCGCCGAGGCCGACCGGCCGCAGTTGATGCGTGAGTTGCTGGGTGAGTCGTTGCGTGAATTGCGCAACGCCGACCGGCGCACGCTGCGCGAGGTGTCGTCGGCGGCACGGGTCAGCCTGGGCTATCTCTCCGAGATCGAGCGTGGCCAGAAGGAGCCTTCGAGCGAGTTGCTGAACGCCATCTGCGGCGCGTTGGGTGTGCCGTTGTCGTCGGTGCTGCGCCGGGTGAGCGACAAATACGACGACCGTGACGTGGTGGCACACCTGTCGGTGCGCCCGCGGGTTGCCGCCTGAGGTGCGTGAGGCAGAACTCTGGGCGCGGCTCACCCAGCATCTCGGACGCGTGCACGCCCTGGTCTGGGCGGAGAGCCAGGTGATCTCCGAACTCGGCAGCCGCACGGTGCGTGAGGCGCTGGCCGCCGGAGTGCCGTGCAAGGAGATCTGGCGCGCGGTGTGGCGGAACCTGGAGCTTCCGGCGTCCGACTTCTGACGGCGTGTCGGTCGTCTTTCGAACATCTGTTCGGTACTGTTCTGGTCAGGCGACACCCGGATGCCGGGCGGTTATCCACAGGGCCGAGCAGGTTTGACGTTTTTGTCGGTGCTCGTTCGTATGGTGATTTCAGAAGCAGCGTGAGACGGCGGACGGCCGGACGAGGAAGGACACGACATGGCGATTGCAGATCGCGAGAAGGCGCTCGAGGCGGCGCTCGCCCAGATCGAGAAGCAGCACGGCAAGGGTTCGGTGATGCGGCTGGGTGAGGACACCCGGCAGCCGATCGAGGTGATCCCGACCGGGTCGATCGCGCTCGACGTGGCGCTCGGCATCGGCGGCCTGCCGCGCGGCCGGGTGATCGAGATCTACGGCCCCGAGTCCAGCGGCAAGACCACGGTGGCGCTGCACGCCATCGCCAGTGCCCAGGCCGCCGGCGGCATCTGCGCGTTCATCGACGCCGAGCACGCGCTCGACCCGGCCTATGCCGAGAAGCTCGGGGTCGACACCGATGCGCTGCTGGTCAGCCAGCCCGACAACGGTGAGCAGGCGCTGGAGATCGCCGACATGCTGGTCCGCTCGGGTGCGCTGGCGCTGATCGTGATCGACTCGGTGGCCGCGCTCACCCCGCGGGCCGAGATCGAGGGCGAGATGGGCGACAGCCACGTGGGCCTGCAGGCCCGGTTGATGAGCCAGGCGCTGCGCAAGATGACGGGTGCGCTGGCCGGTGCCGGCACCACCGCGATCTTCATCAACCAGCTGCGCGAGAAGATCGGTGTGATGTTCGGTTCGCCCGAGACCACCACCGGCGGCAAGGCGCTGAAGTTCTACTCTTCGGTGCGGCTCGACGTGCGGCGGATCGAGACCTTGAAGGACGGCTCCGACATGGTCGGCAACCGCACCCGGGTCAAGGTGGTGAAGAACAAGATGGCCCCGCCGTTCAAGCAGGCCGAGTTCGACATCATCTACGGCAAGGGCATCAGCCGCGAGGGCAGCCTGATCGACCTGGGTGTCGAGACCGGCCTGGTGCGCAAGGCCGGCGCCTGGTTCACCTACGAGTCCGATCAGCTGGGCCAGGGCAAGGAGAACGCGCGCAAGTACCTCAAGAAGAACCCCGAGGTTGCCGACGAGCTGGAGAGCCGCATCCTGAAGCATCTGGGCATCGGTCAGCCCGGCGAGGTGCCGCCCGGCGTCGACCCGGTGACCGGTGAGGTGGCGTTCTGAGCGAGCAGGTCGAGCATCCTGAGGGTCCGGACGCCGATCCGGTCGCGGTGGCGCGTGAGATCGCCCTGCGGCTGCTCGGCGTCCGGGACCGGACCCGGCGGGAACTCGAGCAGGCCCTGGCCAAGCGCCGGGTCCCCGACGAGGCGGCTCGCCAGGTACTCGATCGGTTGACCGAGGTGGGCCTGATCGACGACCGGCGGTTCGCCGAGGCGATCTTCGACGGCCAGCAGCGCCGGCTCCGATCGACCCGCGCCCTGCGCCAGGAACTGCGCACCAAGGGGGTCGATCCGGAGGTGATCGCGGAGGCGTCCGAGTCCGTCGATGCCGAGACCGATCTGGAGGTGGCGCAGGCACTGGTGGCCAAACGACTGCCCAGTCTGCAGCGGCTGTCACACGAGGTGCGCTACCGGCGGCTGGCCGGTCAACTGGCTCGCCGGGGCTTCTCGCCCGGGGTGATCGGCACCGTGCTGCGCGAGCTGCCCCGCGACGGCTCGGCCGGGCTGCCCGATGAGCTTGTTTAGGGCGGCTAATCGCATCGCGACAAGGAGTGCCGCTTGATCGAGGGGCTGTGTACGCCTAACCTCACATCAGGTGTGTCAACGACTCATCAACCCATGCGATCGACTTCTTCAACGGTTGAGTAACCGACTTGTGATTGGAGTTCCGTCCACCCCCTGAGGCGGAGCGGACGGCGGTGGACGGACGACCGGTCCGGCATCGCCTGATTGACATGTTTGATCAGGCCGTTGGACGTACCCCGTGTTGTAGACGACGGGAGGTATCCAATGGATCCGATGCAGTTGCTCGCGATCGTCGCCGTCGTCCTGGCGATCGTCCTGGTCGGGTTGACCCTGGTCGTGGTCTCGATGGTGCGCAATCAGCAGCAGGCACAGAAGCAGGCTGCGCGCCGGGTGGTCGAGGCGGAGAAGCAGGAACGGACCCGGCTGCAGGCCTTGGTCGCCAAGGTCGACCCGCTGGCCCGCAAGGCCGAGGCCGACGAGATCATCGCGGCAGCCCGCGCCGAGGCCGAGCGGGTCCGGGCCGAAGCCGAGCGGGCTCGCGGCGAGAGCGAGAAGGCCAGCCGGCTGGAGCGTGACCGGGTGGAGAAGCTGCTGCAGGAGGTGGAGCGTCGGGAGCGCCGGGTCGGTGAGCGGGAGGATCAGAACGCCGGCCTGCAACGCAAGCTCGACGAGCGCCTGGGCGACCTGGAACTCACCCTGGCCGAGCTGGATCTGCGGCGGGCCACGCTGGACGAGGCGGAGGCCCAGCAGCACAAGGAGATCGCCCGGATCGCGGGGATGACCTCCGAGGAGGCGCGCGCCGAATTGCTCGCCCAGGTCGAGCATCAGGCCCGGCTGCAGGCAGTGCAGTTGAGCCGCGAGATCGAGGCCGAGGGCCGGCGCGACGGCGAGCAACGGGCCCGGCAGATCATCGTCGGAGCGATCCAGCGGCTGGCCACCGAGCAGACCACCGAGTCGGTGGTCACCACCGTCCCGCTGCCCGGCGACGAGATGAAGGGCCGGATCATCGGCCGCGAGGGCCGCAACATCCGCGCCTTCGAGCAGACCACCGGCGTGAACGTGATGATCGACGACACCCCCGAGAGCGTGCTGCTGTCGTCGTTCGACCCGGTGCGGCGGGAGGTGGCCCGGCTGACCCTCACCGAGCTGGTCGCCGACGGCCGCATCCACCCGGCCCGGATCGAGGAGGTCTACGAGCGCAGCAAGCGCCGGATCGACGAGATCTGCCTGCGGGCCGCCGAGGACGCCGTCACCGAGGTGGGGCTGACCGACATCGACCCCGGGCTGCTGCCGACCATCGGTGCCCTGCAGTACCGCACCTCCTACGGCCAGAACGTGCTCAAGCACCTGGTCGAGTGCGCCCACCTGGCCGGGCTGATGGCGTCCGAACTGCAGCTCGATCCGGCGCCGGCGAAGCGGGCCGCCTTTCTGCACGACATCGGCAAGGCGCTCACCCACGAGGTGGAGGGGTCGCACGCCAAGGTGGGTGCCGACCTGGCCCGCCGGTTCGGCGAGCATCCCGACATCGTCAACGCCATCGAGGCGCACCACAACGAGGTCGAGCCGAAGACCGTGATCGCGGTGCTCACCCAGGCCGCCGACGCGATCAGCGGCGGACGTCCCGGCGCTCGCCGGGAAAGCCTCGAGGTGTACGTGAAGCGGCTGCAGCGGCTGGAGGAGATCGCCCGCGGCCACAAGGGCGTTGACAAGGTGTTCGCGATGCAGGCCGGCCGGGAGATCCGGGTGATGGTGCAGCCCGACTGCGTCGACGATGCCGCCACTCACGTGATGGCCAAAGAGATCGCCAAGCAGGTCGAGGCCGAGCTCACCTATCCCGGCAGCATCAAGGTCACCGTCGTCCGCGAATCCCGGGCCACCGAGACCGCGCACTGACCCGAGCGGTTTCCCGGCTGGCCATAGCGATTCGTCGCAGTGGGAGATCCCGGGATGACGGGGACGAAGGGTGGTGAGGGGTTCGTCCTCCTGGCGCGAGTTGAACCTGACCCGGCGTCAGGTGGTGGAGTTCCCGGCATGACCGACACGATCAACCGACCCGATCTGATCACCGCGACCGTCCTGCTGGGCGACGCCGATGCCGAGTCGCGGCTCCGCGCCGCCGTCGATCTGGGCACCTGGCGGGCCGCGGAGGCGGCGCCCGCGCTGGTCGCCCGGCTGGGCGTCGAACCGAGTCACGCCATCCGGGAGACCCTGACCTGGGCATTGCTGCGCGTCGCCGACGCCCGTCCGCTGTTGCTGGACGCGCTCGGCGACCCCAACTGGTTGACCCGGATGCAGGCCTGCCACGTGCTCAGCAAGCTGGGCGACGCCGGCGACGCCGGCGACGCCGCCGTCCTGCTGCCGGTGATCGCCGACCCGGTGGACGCGGTGGCCTCCCGGGCCTGGTGGGCGGCGGGACAGACCGGCTCACCGCTGGTCGTCGAGGCGCTGGCCGACCAGCTGGGACGCGGTGACAGCGAACTGCGCAACTCGCTCACCATCGCCTTCGAGGCGTTGGGCGGACTGGGCGTGCCCGCGCTCGCGCGGCGGCTTCGCCGGGGAGCCTCGGCGGCGATCCGCGAGCACGCTGCCGACACGCTCGGGCTGCTCGGTTCGCCGGACGCCGACCCGGTCGTGCTGACCTTGCGGGAGGCGCTCGACGACCCCGATCCGATGGTCGGCTTCGCCGCGCTGAACGCGCTCGGCCAGCTCGATTCGCCGCGGGCCCGGGAGGCCGTCCGGGCCGCGCTGGACGCGACGGACCCCCGGCTGCAGCGGCTGGCTGCGCGCCTCGTCCGCCGGCATCGCCCCGGGCCGCCGGGGGAGGCTGTGCCGGCCGAAGGGCGTGAGCTGGCCGACGCTCTGGTGGCCGCCGCTCCCGGCGTCCTGGTCGGCCTGGCCTGCGAGAGCGCCGTGCTCGCCGAGAGCCGGGCCCTGCGCGCGCTCGGCGACCGGATCGCCGAACTGGCGGCGAGCCACCCAGGGCTGGACATCGCCGGGCTGGCGGCGTCCGAACTCCCGGACGGCATCAGCGTCGCCGCCGCGCTGGACGAGCTTTCGGCCGCCTCCGGTGAGGCGGTGGTGATCGCGTCCGTGGAACGGCTGGACGGCCCCTCGAGTCATCAGCTGCACCTCGTCGACGGCGTGCCCCGCGTCGGCGTCCTGATCGGTCACACCGGGGAGCCCGGTCCGGAGACCGACCGGATCCTGGCCAGGCTGGCGTTGCAGGTGGCGCTCGGACGCCCGCGGCACGTCGCGGTGGCCGACGTACCGCGGCAGGAGTGGGACGAGGTGCGCGCTGCGAGCCTCAGCCGGGCGCGGGCCGACGGCCTTCCCGGCACGCTGGACGAGCGCGTGATCGCCGGTGCCGCCGCCGATCACGCCACCCGGCACGTGCTGCTGGAGCAGGTCAGCATCACCGACCCCGGCGTCACCATCGACGGGCTGCTGTATGGACGCGGCATCCGGGTGACCGGCTTCCGGCGCCTCGAGAGGGGACCCATCGAAGCGCTCAGCGTCGCCGGTCGGCCATGATCCGCTCGGCCAGGGCGACCAGCTGACGGTCCTCGGCGGCGGCGGCGACGGCGAGTGCCGCGTCCGCCGCCTCACCGGGGACGCCGGCCAGGGCGAACACGGCCGCCTGCCGGACCTGCGGGTCGGGATCGGTCGCGTGGGCCAGCAGCGCCTCCCGGGCGGCCGGGCTGTCGATCTGCGCCAGCACCTCGACGGCCTGGCTGCGGGCGGACGCCTCGGCCGGCGGGTTCGCGGCCAGCAGCCGGTCCAGCAGCGGGATCGCCTCGCCGTCCAGCACGGCACGGACTCGGACGGTGGCGTCCGGGTGCCGCAGCCGCGCGGTCAGCGCGATGGTGTCCAGCAGGTCGGGCCAGGCCGCCTCGTTGCCGGCGCGCAGCACGCTCAGCCGCTCCAGCAGTTGCTGTTGTAGCGCGATCCGCTGCCGTAACTGGTCGATGTGCTCGTCCAGCACCCGGTTCGGGTCGAACCCCGGATCGTCCAGCGCCGCCGCCACCTCGGCCAGGCTCAGCCCCAGCGCCCGCAGGTGCTGGACGTCGAGCAGCCGGCGCAGATCGGACGGGCTGTACAGCCGGTGGTCGCCCCAGCTGCGTTCGCTCGGCACGACCAGTCCGAGCCGGTCGTAGTGATGCAGCGCCCGGACGGTCAGCCCGGTGCGGCGCGCCACCTCACCGATCCGCAACCAGTCGTCGGGAGTCGCGCCGTCGTTCATGACGGCACGCTACCGCCCGCCGTCCGAGCGTCCGATCCGCGTGCCGGACGCGGCGGTCAGGCCGCCGTCCACTCCGGGTCGCGGCCCAGCTTGGCGAGCAGTTTGTCCACGTCGCTGGCGTCGTCGTCGATCGGACGCGCCGGGGCGCAGACGCCTGCGCTGTACAGCGCCGGGCCCCAGCCGTCGGCGACGGCGGACAGTTCCCGTGCCTCGGCGTCGCTGATCGGGTCGTCCTGGCCGATGGCACGAGCCAGGTCCCAGCAGTGCGCCGCCAGGTCCCAGCCGTAGAAGTTGGCCATGGTGTCGCCGATGGTGGTCGGGCCGAAATAGCCGTCGAAGTGCCGCTCGGCCACGCCGTCGCGGCTGATCAGGTCGATGACGGCCCCGGCGTGGGCTCGCCATTCTTGCTCGGGGTCGGCGTCCGGAGCAGCCGCCGGGACCGGCAGCTGGTGCTGTTCGAGGAACCCGCGCTCGGTGTCGATGACGTGCCGGACCAGGTCCCGGACGGTCCAGTCGGTGCAGGGTGTCGGGGCGTCCCAACGCCCGTCGACTTGGGCGAGCAGGTGGCTGAACCGCTCGGCGCGATCGGTGAAGATGATGATGGTGTCGTTCATGACGGCCACGCTACGAGCCTGCGGGACGCCGATCTTGTGATAATCCGACGTATGCGCAGCGAATCCGCACGGAGCCGTCCGGACGCCGCCCACCCCGCCGGCGACCCGGTGGACCGAGCCCATCTGACCTCGGCGTCCCGGCCGTCGCCGCCGATCCACCGCTACCCGGCCTCGCCCGGGATGACCGAGCTGATCACCCGCTACTGGATCCCGGTCTGGTCGTTGGACCAGCCGTCCACCCAGAGCACGCTGCAGTTCCCGGTCTGCCTGATCGTGATCAGCAACAGCTACGCCCGGTTCTACGGGGTGGCCCGCGGTGCGTCCGAGGTCACCTTGGACGGGCAGGGCTGGGCGGTCGGTGTGCTGTTTCGCCCGGCGGCCGGCCGGCTGCTGCTGCAACGCCCGGTCAGCACCCTGGTGGACGGTTTCGTGGACCTGGACGCGCTGCCCGGCCTGGACGGTGCGGCGCTGACCACGCGGGTGCGGGCGGCGATGTCCGAGGACCCGAGCGATCCGGCCAGTCACCGGGCTGCGATCGCCGGCTACGAGGAGGCGCTGGCGCCGCTGCTGCCGGTCGACGCCCAGGGCCGGCAGATCAACGCCGTCATCGACTGGCTCGCCGCGCACCCCGAGGTGACCCGGGTCGCCGAGGTGGCGGACGCCTTCGGCCTCAGCGAGCGGGCGCTGCAGCGGCTGGCGCTGAACCGGGTCGGGCTGACCCCGAAGTGGCTGATCCAGCGGCGCCGGCTGCACGACGCGGTGGCGCAGCTCAAGGCGGGGGACCGGTCGCTGGCCGACGTGGCCGCCGACCTCGGCTACGTCGACCAGGCCCACTTCACCCACGACTTCCGCACCGTCACCGGACTGACGCCGGGGCGGTACCTGGCCGATCAGTGATCGGTGTATTCAGCCGGTAAGCTGTCGCCCCGTCATGACAACCACCGCGCAGCCCCGCACCTACCAGGTCGTCACCTACGGGTGTCAGATGAACGTCCACGACTCCGAACGGATCGCCGGACTGCTGGAGGACGCCGGCTACACCCCGCACGCCGAGGGCGAGCAGGCCGACGTGGTGGTGTTCAACACCTGCGCGGTGCGCGAGAACGCCGACAACCGGCTGTACGGCAACCTGGGCCACCTGGCGCCGGTGAAGGCCGGTCATCCGGGCATGCAGATCGCGGTCGGCGGCTGTATGGCGCAGAAGGATCGCGACGTCATCGTCGCCAAGGCGCCCTGGGTGGACGTCGTCTTCGGCACCCACAACGTCGGCAAGCTGCCGGTGCTGCTGGAGCGGGCCCGGGTCGAGCAGGAGGCCCAGGTCGAGATCGTCGAGGCGCTGGAGGCGTTCCCGTCCACGCTGCCGACCCGGCGCGAATCGCCCTACTCGGCGTGGGTGTCGATCAGTGTCGGCTGCAACAACACCTGCACCTTCTGCATCGTCCCGCAGCTGCGCGGCAAGGAGACCGACCGGCGTCCCGGCGACATCCTGGCCGAGATCCGCGCGCTGGTCGACGAGGGCGTCCAGGAGATCACCCTGCTCGGCCAGAACGTGAACTCCTACGGCGTCGAGTTCGGCGACCGGCTGGCCTTCGGCAAGCTGCTGCGGGCCTGCGGCACGATCGACGGCCTGGAGCGGGTCCGGTTCACCTCGCCGCACCCGGCCGCGTTCACCGACGACGTGATCGCCGCGATGGCCGAGACGCCGAACGTCATGCCGAGCCTGCACATGCCCCTGCAATCGGGATCTGACAAGGTGCTTCGCGCGATGCGTCGGTCCTACCGGTCGGAGCGCTACCTGGGCATCATCGAGCGGGTCCGGGCCGCCATGCCGCACGCCGCGATCACCACCGACGTCATCGTCGGCTTCCCCGGCGAGACCGAGGACGACTTCGCCGAGACGCTGCGGGTGGTGGAGGCGTCCCGGTTCGCCGCCGCGTTCACCTTCCAGTACTCGATCCGACCCGGGACGCCGGCCGCGACCATGCCCGACCAGGTGCCCAAGCAGGTCGTCCAGGAACGCTACGAGCGGCTGATCGACCTGGTCGGCGACGTCGCCTGGGCGGAGAACAAGAAACTGGTCGGCTCCCAGGTCGAGGTGCTGTTCGCCGCCGGCGAGGGACGCAAGGACGCCGCCACCGCGCGCATCTCGGGCCGGGCCCGGGACAACCGGCTGGTGCACGTGTCCGTCCCCGAGGGCGCCGAGCGGCCGCGTCCGGGCGACCTCGGCACCGTCGAGATCAGCTACGCCGCGCCGCACCATCTGGTCGCCGACGGCGGTATCACCGGCTTGCGCCGCACCCGTGGCGGGGACGCCTGGGACGCCCGGCACACCCCGCAGAAGAAGCTGATCGGCCTGGGCCTGCCGAAGCGCGTCACCGCCGTCGGCTGACGCCGCCGGTCGCGGCTCCAGGGGAGACACCGGGTCGGCCGGACCTCGCATCTCCTATCCTGCCGGGAGTCTCAGGAAGAGGTTCCATGTTCAACTGGCTCAGCCTGCTCTACTCCGTGCCCTTCATCGCCGCGCTGGTCATCGCCGGCGCCATCGTCGGGCCGCGGATCAACGCCGACGCCCGCACCATGGTGTGGACCGGCATCGCGCTGCTCTGCGTCGCGCAGGTGGCGCCCATGTTCACCACCTATCTGCTGACGGAGCGGTCGCTGATGGGTGTCTTCCAGGCGGTCAACGCGGTGATGTTCGTGGTGCACACCGTCGGGGTGGTGCTGCTGATCGTCGGTGTCGGACGGGCCGCCCGCGGCAACGGGCCGACGCCCGGCGCACCGGGCGGCTACGGCTATCCGGCCGGGGGAGGCATGGGTTCGGGTTACCCCGGCGGACTCGGCGCGCCGGGTCAGCCGCAGCCCGGCTATCCGCAGCAGCCCGGGCAGCAGGGCTACCCGTCCGGGCAGCCGGGTTACCCGTCGCAGCCCTCGGGCCAGCCGGGGCAGTCCGGTCATCCGCCGTACGGCCAGCCGGGTCAGTGGGGCAACGACCAGCGCTCCTGACCATCCGAACCGGGCCGGCCCGGCGGCGCGGAGCCGCTACAGCGCCAGCCCGGTGAGCACCAGGATGCGTTCGTCGGTCAGGTCGACCATCGCCGAGGCGACCCCTTCGCGGCCCGTCCCGGACGCCTTCCAGCCGCCGTAGGGCATCTGGTCGGCGCGGAAGCTGGGCACGTCGCCGACGATCACGCCGCCGACCACGAGCTCGCGGTGCGCCCGGAAGGCGACGTCCACCCGGGTGGTGAAGATGCCGGCCTGCAGCCCGTACTTGCTGCGGTTGACCAGCCGGAACCCTTCGTCGAGATCGCGGTAGCGGGCCACGGTGAGCACCGGGGCGAACGCCTCCTGCGAGCCCAGCGCGGTGGACGCCGGGACGTCCGCCAGCAGCGTCGGCGCGACCTGGGTGCCGTTCCGCTCACCGCCGGTGAGCAGGGTGGCGCCGGCGTCCGTCGCCTCGGTGATCCAGCCGGCGATCCGTTCGGCGTTCTTCTCGTCGATCATCGGCCCCACCTGGGTGCCGGGATCGGTCGGGTCGCCGGTGCGCAGCTGCTCGACGGCCCGGGTCAGCAGCGGCACGAAGGCGTCGTAGACGTCGGCATGCACCAGCACCCGCTGCACGCTGATGCAGGACTGCCCGGCCTGGTAGTTGCCGAACAGCGCGATCCGCTCGGCGGCGGTCGTCAGGTCGGGCCAGTCCGGCTCCACCATCACCGCGGCGTCGCCGCCGAGTTCCAGGGTGACGTGCTTGTGCGGCGCCGCCCGGCGGATCCGGTCGCCGACCTCGTCGCTGCCGGTCAGCGAGATCACCGGCAGTCGCGGATCGGTGTTCACCGCGTCCATCTGGCCGCCCCGGATCGGCAGCACGCTCACCGACGCCTTGGGCAGCTCGGTCTCGGCGATGATGCCGGCCAGCAGCAGCGCGGTCAGCGGGGTCGCGGAGGCCGGCTTGATCAGCACCGGCGCGCCGACCGCGATCGCCGGCGCCACCTTGTGCGCGACCAGGTTGAGCGGGAAGTTGAACGGCGCGATGCCGAGCACCGGTCCGCGCGGGAAGCGGCGGACGATGCCGAGGCGTCCGGAGGCGTTCGGGTCGGTGTCCAGCCGTTGGGTGTGACCCGACCAGCGCCGGGCCTCCTCGGCCGCCCAGCGGAAGGTCGACACCGCGCGGCTCACCTCGGCCCTCGACCAGATCAGCGGCTTGCCGTTCTCGGCGGTGATCACCGCGGCGAACTCCTCGGCACGCTCGGCCAGCCGGGCCGAGATGTGGTCGAGCGCCTTCGCCCGGACGTGCGCCGGCAGGCCCAGCAACTCGACCTGGACGGCGTCCAGGTCGGCGATCGCCTGCTCGACCTGCGCCGCGGTCGGCAGCGACACCCGTCCGACCAGTTCGCCGGAGTAGGGGGAGTGGACGTCCAGGTGACCGTCCCCGAACGTCGGTACCCCGGACAGCCAGAACGGCGTGATCTCAGTCATGCAGCACCTCCGAGAATGCGGTGTCGATCAGGTCGAGGCCCTCGTGCAGCAGCTCGTCGGAGATGCTCAGCGGGGGCAGGAAGCGGAACACGTTGCCGAACGATCCGGCGGTGAGCACCACCAGGCCCTTGGCGTGACAGGCCTTGGCGACGGCGCCGGTCAGCGCGGCGTCCGGCTGCTTGCCGCCCGGAATCACCAGCTCGACGGCCATCATCGCGCCGCGTCCGCGGATGTCGCCGATCTGCGGGTAGCGCGCGGCGAGCTGGCCGAGACGGGTCCGGAAGATGGTCTCGATCTCGCGGGCCCGGGCGTTCAGGTCGTTGCTGCGCATCTCTTCGATGGCGCCCAGCGCGGCGGCGCAGGCGACCGGATTGCCGCCGTAGGTGCCGCCCAGGCCGCCGGTGTGCACGGCGTCCATCAGTTCGGCGCGGCCGGTGACGGCGGCCAGCGGCAGGCCGCCGGCGATGCCCTTGGCGGTGGTGATCAGGTCGGGGACGACGCCCTCGTGGTCGCAGGCGAACCAGTCGCCGGTGCGGCAGAGTCCGGACTGGATCTCGTCGGCGATGAACACCGCGCCGTGGTCGCGGCACCACTGGGCCAGCCGGGGCAGGAAGCCCTCCGGCGGGACGATGAAGCCGCCCTCGCCCTGGATCGGCTCGATGATCACCGCGGCGACCTGGTCCTCGCCGACCTGGACGTGCACCAGCGACTCGAACTGGGCGAAGGCCTCCTCGGCGACCGCGCCCGGGTCGCCCGGCCAGCGGTACGGGTAGGCCATCGGCACCCGGTAGATGTCGGACGCGAACGGTCCGAAGCCGTGCTTGTAGGGCATGTCCTTCGCGGTCAGCGCCATGGTCAGGTTGGTGCGTCCGTGGTAGGCGTGGTCGAAGCAGACCACCGCGCTGCGGCCGGTGGCGACCCGGGCGATCTTGATCGCGTTCTCGACCGCCTCGGCGCCCGAGTTGAACAGCGCCGACTTCTTCGGATGGTCGCCGGGGGTGAGCTCGGCCAGCTGCTCGGCGACCTCGACGTAGCCCTCGTAGGGGTTGACCATGAAGCAGGTGTGGGTGAGCCGCTGCACCGCCTCGGTGACCCGCCGGACCACCGCGGGGGCGGCGTTGCCGACCGTGGTGACGGCGATGCCCGAGCCGAAGTCGATCAGCTGGTTGCCGTCGGCGTCCACCAGGATGCCGCCGCCGGCCTCGACGATGTAGGCGGGCATCGTGGTGCCCACCCCGTTGGCGACGCTGGCGGCCTTGCGGGCGGCCAACTCCAGCGACTTCGGGCCCGGTATGGCGGTGACCAGCGCGCGACGTTGCTCGACGGACATGACGGCTCCTCGTTTCGACCTTCGGCCTCTATCCTCGCCGGGTCGAAACATGCTGTCGAATACTAGTTTTCTAACCAAGGTATGCCGGGTGGGCATAAAGTGAGACGCCGAGAACCGTCCCCGACGGTCGGGGACGGTTCTCAACGGTCGGGGACGGTTCTCAACGGTCGGGGACGGTTCTCGTTGGTTCACGGACAGCGAGCGCGCGGAGGTGCTGGGTGGAGCTTCGGACGATCGGCTACTTCGTCGCGGTGGCGGACGCCGGGTCGGTCAGCGCCGCGACCCAGCTGACCCACATCACTCAGCCGTCGCTGTCGCGGCAGCTGCGGCAGCTGGAGCGGGAGCTGGGGCTGGAGCTGTTCACCCGGCGGGACGGACGCCTGGTGCTGACCCCGGCCGGCCGGCAGTTCCTGCCCGCGGCCCGCGAGCTGTTGGCCCGCGCGGAGGCGACCCGGGCGGCCGCGGCGCACATCCGGGCCGGCGG
>NZ_JASGDE010000197.1:0-16617 GCF_047607385.1 Micropruina sp. | reverse complement strand
TCACCATCGGCGGCCACACGCTCGACGCCCACCCAGCGATCGACGCAGACACCCGCGACATCCTCAACGCCCTGGGGCACTAAAGAGGTCCAACTCAGGCCTAACTATTTCGGGCTCGCCGAGTTCGGCGAGCCCGAAATAGTTAGGCGAGCGGTCGGTGTGGTTGGGGGGCGACAAGATCAACCACCGGGTGACTACGGCAGCGGTAGCGCGAGCGCCGCGCGCAGGGCGGCGCGTCCGGCACCCAGTGAGGCTTCGCGGAGCCCGAGTTCCAGCGCGATCAGCGCCAGATAGCCCTCGGGGGACTCGCCGTCGGCGCGGGCCCGGACCGCCTCGGTGGCCAGGTAGGCCTCGGCGACCACGGTGTCCTGGTGCTCGCCCAGCGCCTCGGTGACCTGCTCCCAGGCCTCGGCCAGGGTTCGCGCCGGGTCGCCGAAGGCCGGGACCAGCGCCTCCGAGCAGTACCGGGCGGCCTTCGCCGCCTTGCGCACCTCGTGCCAGCGATGCGGATCCTCGCCGCTCTCCGCGGCCCGTTCGTTCAGCCGGCGGACCCGCTCGACGGCCTGCCCGAGCAGTTCCGGCAGCGCCTCGGCGCCCAGCGAGCCGGCCGAGGCGCGCACCGGCGGGTCGGCGACGAACGCCGCCAGCCGCTCCCGCAGCTCCGCATAGCGCGGCGTGTCCATCGACTCCAGCAGGGACGCGTGGGCCCGGGCGTGGGTGTCGTCCAGGGCCGCCGACAGCCGCTCCGCCACCGATCCGGACGCCTGCTCGGCCGGCAGCGTGGCCAGCGCCGTCAGCAGTCGTTCCTTGAGCACCTCGGCGTCCCGGGGCGCGCCGAGGTGGTCGGCGTGCCAGGCCAGCTCGTCGCGCAGGGCGCGGACCTGGCCGCGTTTGAACACGGTGGCGAAGGTGCGCAGCGCGCTGCGCGACCGACGGGTGGCGACCCGGCTGCGGTGCACGGCGTCGGGACCGTCGACCCGGACGTCGTCGGCCCGGGAGGCGATCACCTCGGCCTGGGTGCGCAGGTAGTCGACGACCACCGCGGCAGCACTGGTCACTGGTTGCCCGCCTTCTCCTCGGTGCGGACGATGCCCAGTTCGTCCACCACCTCACGGTGTTCCGGCTCGGGCGCCTTGGCCAACCGGCTGCGCCGTCGCGGCTGCCGCGGGACCGCCTCGTCGTCCGGACCGAGCGCGGAGCCCAGCAGGATAGGGGTCACGGCGGCGAAGGCCCAGACCGCCAGCGCGGACGGCGAGCGCAGCGCCAGCGCGATCGGCACCGTCTCGCCGGGCTTGGCGACCGCCAGCCGCTCATCGAACGGGGCGCCGCCGAACAGCTGCCCGAGCTGCCAGCAGACCACGCCGGCCAGCAGCCCGAACCCGGCGGCCAGGAAGGCCGAGGGCCAGCCGATGTTCTTGAACCGCCGCCAGCTGATCACGCCCAGCACGGCCCCCACCACGACGCCGATCACCACGAACCAGGCGTCGCCGGCGAAGAACTCGGTGAGCGCGCGTTCGCTGACCGTGGCGGAGCCGTCGCCCTGCACCACGTAGCCGGGCAGCCGCACCACCAGCCGCCACAACACGGCCGCGAGAATCCCGGCGATCACCGCGAACCCGGCGCCGATCAGGACCGCGGTCCGGCCGTCGCGGCGTTCCGGCGTCGCCGGTTCCTCGACGACGGGGGACGGGACGCTGCTCACGTCCCCCACCCTAACGGTCCGGGACGGTGCGGCGGCGGCATCGTCATACGCTCACGCAGGACGGCCCGAGCAGCGCCTTCAGGTCGGCCATCAGCGGTGGGGAGGGCATCACCCGCAGCGTCTCCTCCAGCTTCCACACCGTGGTGCGGTTGCTGGACGTGGTGAGCCGGACCCGCACCTCGGTGGCGCCGGGGTGGTTGGTCAGCACGGTGCGCAGCTGCTGGACGACGGCCGGGGTGCAGCGGGCCGCCGGCAGCGAGATCACCACCGGCCCGGAGGGGCCCTCGGAGACGTCCGGGAAGGTGACGTCGGTGGCCCGGATCTCGACGCCCTCGTCCTTGCCGACCACCCGGCCCTTGATCCGGACGATGGTGTCGGTGGCCAGCGACAGGGCGACCGTGTTGTAGACCTTCGGGAACAGCAGCACCTCGATCGAGGCGTCCAGGTCCTCGACGGTCAGGATGGCCCACAGGTCGCCGTTCTTGGTCTGCTTGCGGGTGACCTGGGTGATCATCCCGGCGATCGTGGTCTGGATGTCGCGGGGGCCGTCCTCGGCCATGATCTGGCCGACGGAATGGTCGCGGTTGGCCAGCAGCACGTGCTCCAGCCCGAGCAGCGGATGGTCGGAGACGTACAGGCCGAGCATCTCCCGCTCGAAGGCGAGCCGGATCCGCTTCTCCCACTCCTCGACCTGCGGGATCGGGGAGCTGACCAGCGCCTCTCCCCCGCCGAAGTCGCCGAACAGGTCGTCTTGGCCGTTGGCCTGGTTGCGCTTCAGGTCGATCACCTCGTCGACCTTCTGCTCGTAGCACTCCATCAGCGCCCGCCGGGTGTGCCCCAGCGAATCGAACGCGCCGGCCTTGATCAGCGACTCGATCACCCGCTTGTTGCACACCACCAGCGGCACGTTGTCGAGGAATTCGTTGAAGTCGGACGCCTTGCCGTTGGTTTCACGGCCCTCGACGATGCCCTTCACCACGTTGTCGCCGACGTTGCGGATGGCGCCCAGGCCGTAGCGGATGTCGCTGCCGACCGGGGTGAACATGCCGTCGGACTCGTTGACGTCGGGCGGCAGCACCTTGATGCCCATCCGGCGGCATTCGGCCAGGTAGATCGCGGATTTGTCCTTGTCGTCCTTCACCGACTGCAGCAGCGCCGCCATGTATTCGGCCGGATAGTTGGCCTTCAGGTAGGCGGTCCAGTACGAGATCAGCCCGTAGGCGGCGGTGTGGGCCTTGTTGAAGGCGTAGTCGGAGAAGGGCACCAGGATGTCCCAGAGCGCTTTGATGGCGGCCGCGGAGAAGCCGTTGGCCTGCATACCGGATTCGAAGTTGACGAATTCGGCGTCCAGCACCTCCTTCTTCTTCTTGCCCATGGCCCGGCGCAGCTGGTCGGCCGCTCCGAGGGTGTAGTTGGCCACCTTCACCGCGATCTGCTGCACCTGCTCCTGGTAGACGATCAGGCCGTAGGTGAGGTCGAGGATCTCCGACAGCGGTTCGGCCAGCTCGGGATGGATGGCGCTGATCGGCTGCTTGCCGGTCTTGCGCAGCGCGTAGTTGGTGTGGCTGTTGGCGCCCATCGGGCCGGGCCGGTACAGCGCCAGCGCCGCGGAGATGTCCTCGAAGTTGTCCGGCTGCATCTGCCGCAGCAGCACCCGCATGCCGGAGCCGTCCAGCTGGAAGATGCCGAGGGTGTCGCCGGAGGCCAGCAGCTGGTACGTCTTGGCGTCGGTGGGGTCCTTGCTGAGCTCGTCCAGGTCGAGGTCGATGCCCCGGTTCGCCTTCACGTTGGCGATGGCGTCGTCCAGGATGGTCAGGTTGCGCAGCCCCAGGAAGTCCATCTTGACCAGGCCCAGCGACTCGCAGCTGGGGTAGTCGAACTGGGTGATGATCTGGCCGTCGGATTCCCGCTTCATGATCGGGATGACGTCCAGCAGCGGCGCCGACGACATGATCACGCCGGCCGCGTGCACGCCCCACTGCCGCTTCAGGCCCTCGATGCCCATGGCGGTGTCGACGACCTCTTTCACCTCGGGGTCGGATTCGTACAGGGCGCGGAACTCGCCGCCCTCGGCGTACCGGGCGTGCTGCGGGTTGAACACCTCGGGCAGCGGGACGTCCTTGCCCATCACCGGCGGGGTGTAGGCCTTGGTGATCCGCTCCCCCAGCCCGAACGGCTTGCCCAGCACGCGTCCGGCATCCTTGATCGCCTGCTTGGCCTTGATGGTGCCGTAGGTGACGATCTGGCAGACGTGGTCGTCGCCGTAGCGTTCGGTGACGTAGCGGATCACCTCGCCCCGCCGACGCTCGTCGAAGTCGATGTCGAAGTCGGGCATCGAGGGACGCTCGGGGTTCAGGAAGCGTTCGAAGATCAGGCCGTGCGGGACCGGGTCGAGGTCGGTGATCCGCAATGCGTAGGCGCACATCGAACCGGCGCCGGAACCGCGGCCCGGGCCGACCCGGATGCCGTTGTTCTTGGCCCAGTTGATGAAGTCGGCGACCACCAAGAAATATCCCGAATATCCTTTTCCGGCGATGACGCCCATTTCGAATTCGGCTTGTTTGGTGGCGTATTCGGGAACTCCTCCCGGGAATCGACGCTCCAACCCGCGGCGGACCTCTTTGGCGAACCAGGACTCCTCGGTCTCGCCGGCCGGCACCGGGAAGCGGGCCATGAAGGTGCCGGTGCCCTCGTCGAAATGGGTCTCGCAGCGCTCGGCGATGGCCAGGGTGTTGTCGCAGGCCTCGGGCAGCTCGCGCCAGATCTCGCGCATCTCGGCCGGGCTCTTCAGGTAGTAGCCGTTGCCGTCGAATTTGAACCGGTTCGGGGTGTCCCGGTTCGAGCCGGACGACACGCACAGCAGGGTGTCGTGGGCGTCGGCGTCGTTGGCGTGCACGTAGTGCAGGTCGTTGGTGGCCACCAGCGGCAGCTTCAGGTCCTTGGCGAGCCGCAGCAGGTCGTGCCGGACCCGGCGCTCGATGTCGAGGCCGTGGTCCATCAGCTCGCAGTAGAAGTTGCCGGCGCCGAAGATGTCGCGGAACTCGGCGGCCGATTCGACCGCCCGGTCGTACTGGCCGAGCCGCAGGTAGGTCTGCACCTCGCCGGACGGGCAGCCGGTGGTGGCCAGCAGCCCCTTGGCGTAGCGGTTCAGCAGTTCCCGGTCGGCGCGCGGCTTGTAGAAGAAGCCCTCCAGCGAGCTCAGCGAGCTGAGCCGGAACAGGTTGTGCATGCCGTCGGAGTTCTGCGCCCACATGGTCATGTGGGTGTAGGCGCCCTTGGACGCCACGTCGTCGCCGGTGCCGTCGCCGAACTGGACCCGCTTGCGTTCGCTGCGGTGGGTCTTCGGGGTGAGGTAGGCCTCCAGCCCGATGATCGGCTTCACCGCGCTGCCCTTGGCCACCTTGTACCACTCGTAGGCGCCGAACAGGTTGCCGTGGTCGGTGACCGCGAGCGCCGGCATGCCCATCTGCTCGCAGCCCTTGACCAGATCCTTCAGCCGCGCCGCCCCGTCCAGCATCGAGTACTCGGAGTGGCAATGCAGGTGCACGAACCCATCGGCCATCGGCGGTTTCGACCTCCAAGAGTCTGTGGTGGACCGGGCGGATCGCCAGGGGGAAGTCCAGCGGAGAGCCCTACCCTAACCCCGCTCGACGACGGTTCCGGACGCCACCCGGCACCGCCGCAGTAGCTTCGGCGTGTCGCTCACCGCGCTGACCTGTCGGTCACACCGCGTCCAGCGCCTGGCGCAGGTCGGCCCAGAGGTCCTCGACGTCCTCGAGTCCGACCGAGAGCCGCAGCAGGTTCTCCGGGACCGAGGCCGGTTCGGACGGGATCCGCCGGCGCCGCTCGATCAGCGACTCGACGCCGCCCAGGCTGGTCGCCGGGACCCACAGCCGGACGGCCTCGACCACCGCTTGCGCGGCCGCCTGGCCACCGGCGATCTCGATCGCCAGCATGGCCCCGAAGCCGCGCATCTGGGCTTGTGCCACCGCATGACCGGGGTCGTCCGGCAGGCCGGGATAGCGCACCGTCGCCACCGCCGGATGCCCGGCCAGCCGAGAAGCCAGGATCCCGGCGCTGGCCTGCGAGCGCTCCAGCCGCACCGACAGGGTGCGCAGCCCGCGCAACGCCAGCCAGGTCTCCATCGGTCCCGGGATCGAGCCCTGCATGGTGCGGTACTGCCGCACCTGCTGAGTCAGTTCCGGATCGGCGGCCACCACCACGCCCAGCAGCACGTCGGAGTGCCCGGACAGGTACTTGGTGGCCGAGTGCATCACCACGTCCGCCCCGAGTGCCAGCGGATTCTGCAGCAGCGGGGTGGCGAAGGTGTTGTCCACGCCGACCCGGACGCCGGCCTGCTTCGCCGCCGCACACAGCGCCCGCAGGTCGGCGATCTGCAGCAGCGGATTCGTCGGCGACTCCAGCAGCAGCCAGTCGGCGCCGGGCAGGGCAGCCACGACGGCGGCGGTGTCGGAGGCGTCCACGGTGGTCAACCGGAACCGTCCGGCGGCCGCCCGTTCGGTGGCCAGCGCCAGCATGGTGTTGTAGCAGGTGTCGGCCATCACCAGCCGGCCACCGTCGGGCACCTGCTCCAGGATCGCCGTTCCGGCCGCCATCCCGGACGGGAAGGCGACGGCTCCCTGCGGCGCGCCCTCCAGGGTGCCGACCGCCTCCTCGAAGAGCTTCCAGGTGGCGTTGTCGGCCCGGGCGTACATCGACTCGCCGAAGCCGTACGGACCCCACGACACGTAGGTCGAGGAGAACTCGATGTCGGGACTGACCGGGGTGCCGGGGGCGCGTCCGGGCCGACCGGTGACGACGGCAAGGGTGGCGGGGCTGAGCCCTTCGTGGGACATCGAATCTCCATTCACTCGGTGTCGAGAGACTATCGTTGGTGAAAGACTTGCCGCGCAACCCGCCTCATGTCAGCATTCTTGCTGACAAAGACGGCGAAGGGAACGAAATATGCGTAGGGTCAGTCTGATCGGGGTGCCGACCGACATTGGCGCGTCCACCATCGGATGCCGGATGGGTCCTCAGGGTCTGAGGGTGGCCGGAATCACCGAGGCGCTCCAGGCGTTCGGCTGTGAGGTCCGCGACGTCGGCGACCTGAGCGGCCCCGACAACCCCGTGCTGCCCCCGGTGAACGGCTACCGGCACCTCGACGAAGTGGTGGCCTGGAACCGGGCCGTCTACGACGCGGTCGGGGCGGAACTGGCCGACGGCCGGCTGCCGATCATGCTGGGCGGCGACCACTGCCTGGCGATCGGGTCCATCGCCGCGATCGCCGACCACTGCCGCAAGGCCGGCAAGAAGCTCCGGGTGATCTGGGTGGACGCCCACGCCGACTTCAACACCGCCGAACTCACCCCGTCGGGCAACATCCACGGCATGCCGGTGGCCTGCCTGACCGGGCACGGCCCCGACGAACTGACCCGGATCGGCGACAACTACCCGGCGATGGACGCCGGTGAGATCCGGCAGATCGGGCTGCGCAGCGTGGACGCCGGTGAGAAGAAGTTCCTGAACGAGCAGGGCGTCGAGGTCTTCGACATGCGTTTCCTGGACGAGATCGGCATGCGGGCCACCATGGAGCGGGCCCTGGACGGCGTCGACGAGAGTACTCATCTGCATCTCTCCCTCGACCTCGACTTCGTCGACCCGGCGATCGCGCCCGGCGTCGGCACCCCGGTGCAGGGCGGACCGACCTACCGGGAGGCGCATCTGTGCATGGAGATGCTGGCCGACACCGGACGGCTGGCCTCGATCGACCTGGTCGAGCTCAACCCGGCCCTCGACCTGCGCAACACCACCGCGGCGCTCGCGGTCGACCTGATCGAGTCGCTGTTCGGCAAGAGCACCCTGCTGAGGCTGCATGAGAGCGTCGCCGACTGAAACCGAGCTGCCCGAAGCCGTCTGGCGTCCGCTGGCCGCACGGCACCGGGAGCGCGTCGCGGCCTGGACCGAACCCAGGCTGCGGCGCCGCTCCCGCGGCGAGCGGCACCCGGTCGAGGACTTCCTCTGGGAGTACTACTCCTACTCCCCCAAGGCGCTGAGCAGCTGGCATCCCGGGTGGGGCGTCACCCTCACCGGCGACGTCGCCGAGTTCGCCGGCGTCCGCGGCTTCGTGGTGGACGGCGACCGGGCCTGGGTCGACCCGGAACTGCCCGGACGCCGGGCCGACCAGGTGCGCTGGATCCGCGAACTGCTGGCCGCCACCGACAGCCGTCCGGCCCGGCTGGGCTGCTTCGGCCTGCACGAGTGGGCGATGGTCTACCGCAGCCGCCCGGACCAGGTCCGGCACACCCAGCTGCCGCTGCGGCTCGGCTCGGCCGGCACCGACGCGGTCGTCGAGAACCACCGGATCGCCTGCAGCCACTACGACGCGTACCGGTTCTTCACCCCGGACGCCGTCGAGCGCAACACGCTGCGGCCCACCCTGGCCGACCGCACCCGCAACGAGCAGCCGGGCTGCCTGCACGCCCAGATGGACGTCTACAAGTGGGCGCACAAACTCGCCCCGTTCACCCCGGCCGAGCTGGTCGCCGACTGCTTCGCGCTGGCCGCCGAGATCCGGGAGCTGGACATGCGCGCCTCGCCCTACGACCTGACCGCCTGGGGCTGCTCCCCGGTCGCCATCGAGACGGCGTCCGGCAAGGCCGAGTACATCGCCGCGCAGCGCGGCTTCGGCGAGCGGGCGAGCGGGTTGCGGCAGCGACTGATCCAGGTCTGCGACGGGGTGCTGGCCGAGCCCGAGTAGTTCCCCGAACGGACACTCTGGCCGAAAGTCCGTGGCGTCCGGACGCGTTGGACGTTGGGCTGGGAGTTCCCCTTCCGGAAGGACTGTCCATGCATCCATCGATCCGAAAACTCCTGCTGGTGGCGCTCACCGTGTGCCTGCTGCCGCTGGCCGGAGCCCCTGCCCATGCCGCCGACCGCACCTCCGCCCAGGAGCGCGCCCGGGTGGACGCGGTGCCCACCCCGGCGCTGCGCTGGGAGCCTTGTGAGCAGGGCGAATGCGCCCGCGTCCGGCTGCCGCTCGACTACGACCGGCCCAACGGCGAGACCGTCGAGGTGGCGCTGAGCCGGCTGCCGGCGCGCGACCAGGCCCGGCGGATCGGCAGCCTGTTCCTGAACCCGGGCGGTCCGGGAGCCTCCGGGAAGGACTTCCCGCAGCGCGCCGCGGCCTGGCTCGGACCTGACGTGCTGGACCGGTTCGACCTGATCGGGATGGATCCGCGCGGCACCAACGACAGCACCAACAGCCGCTGCTTCCGCTCGACCAAGCGCCTGGACCGGGTCACCGGCACCCTGATCGGCACCCTGTTCCCGGTCACCAAGGCCGAGGAGCGGCGCTTCACCCAGGCCGCCGCCACCCTGTCCCAGGCCTGCTCCCGGCCGGGCCGGAAACTGGAGAAGGCGATGTCCACCGCCCAGGTGGCGCGGGACATGGACGTGCTGCGCCGCGCGGTCGGCGACGACAAGCTGAGCTTCCTCGGCTTCTCCTACGGCACCTACCTCGGCCAGGTCTACGCGAACCTGTTCCCGGACCGGGTCCGGGCGATCGTCATCGACGGCGTGGTCGACCCGCGGGCCTGGGTCGGCAAGCCGGCCACCGCCGCCACCCCGGTGTCGGTGCGGATGGACTCGGCCGCCGCGTCCTCGGCCGCGCTCGACGAACTGCTGCGCCGCTGTGCCGCGAACGCGGACTGCCCGCTGGCCTCGCCGAAGGCCGACTTCGCCCGGGTCGCCAACGGGCTGCGGGCCAAGCCGGTGGTGCTGGAGGATCCGGACAACGGGCCGCTGACCATCACCTACCAGATGTTCATCACCACGGTGCTGTACGCGCTCTACAGCGAGGAGGGCGCGGAGTCGATCCCGTACCTGACCGCGACGCTGCAGCAGCTGCAGGTGCCGAACCTGGCGCTCGCGCTGAACCGGACGCTGAGCGGCGCCTACCGGCGTACCGCGGCCCGGGCCACCGAACGGGTCGGCGACTACTTCAACGAGGTCGAGCAGGTGCCGATCGTGCTGTGCAGCGACAGCCGCAACCCGCGTTCGCTGGCGACCTGGTCCCGGCTGGCGGACGCCGAGGACGCCCGGGCGTCCTGGTTCGGCCGGCACTGGCTGTGGGGTTCGGTGTACTGCGCCGGTGAGGTGTGGACCGCCTACGACGAGGACGCCTACCGCGGCCGGTTCGACGCGGTCACCGCGAACCCGGTCCTGGTGGTCGGCAACTACCACGACCCGGCCACCAACTACGCCGCCGCCAAGGCGGTGGCCGGGCTGATCCCGCGCAGCCGGCTGCTCAGCAGCAACAACTGGGGCCACACCGCCTACGGCGTCTCGGCCTGCGCCACCGGTCACGTGGACCGCTACCTGATCAGCGGCACCCTGCCCCGGGCCGGAACGGTGTGCAGCGACGGCAAGCAGCCGTTCAGCGGCTGAGCGCATTCGGCGACACCGAAAGCCGGGCCCATCCCCTCAGGGATGGGCCCGGTTCTCGGTGTGGTCTCCGGCGACCCAGGTCGCTCCCGCCGGGACCGGAATCAGGCCGCCGGACGCCCGCGGCGCCGGTCGAGGGCCGCGGTGGTCCAGTCCACCAGGGCCGTCCTCGGCATCCCGGCACCCCAGCAGTCGTGGGCACCCAGCGGATCGAACCAGAGCTCGGCCGGGCCGCCGAGCGCCCGGTAGCGCAGGAACCACTTCAGGCCCTGCCGCGGGTTCACCCGGACGTCGCAGGCGGACACGATCACCAGGGCTTCGGCGCCGTGCGCGGTGCTCAGGTTCTCCACCGGCGACACCCGGCGCAGCGTCTCCAGGTCGTTCACGTTGCGGCGCGGGTCGCCCCACTCGTCCTGGTCGCTGGCCCTGGTCTGGGTGTCCTCCCGCAGCAGGCTGGTCAGCGGGTCGACGAAGCCGTTCACGATGATGCAGGCGTCCACCTCGTCCGGGCAGATGTTGATCGTGGTGGCCGAGAGGAAGCCGCCCGCCGAGGCGCCGAGGGCGACGATCTCGGTGGCGGTGACCCGGCCCTGGCCGGCCCGCAGGTGGCGGATGGCGGCGACCGTGTCGGCCAGCGACCGGTCCCGTTTCGCCCGGGTGCCGGCCAGGTGGCGCTGCTCCGGCCCGCCCCCGCGGACGTGCGGGGTGGCGACCGCGAAGCCGCGCTCCAGCCAGCAGCTCAGGTCGGGGTCGCTGTCCAGGTCGAGATCCAGGCCGTAGGCGCCGTAGAGCATCAGGATCACCGGCCCGGTGAACCGCTCCCCCGCCGAACTGGCCCAGCGGATGTCCATGTCGAACCCGTAGCCGTCGTCGGAGACGCAGCGCTCCCGGGCCGCCCGGGCCACGCCGGTGGCCTGCCGGGCCGCCTCGGCGGGGTCGTTGCGGCAGTCGCCGTCGTTGTCGAAGTACCAGTCGAACGGCGGCAGCCCGCCGCTCATCTCCAGCGCGGCGAAACCGACCGCCGGCGTCACCTGGTTGGCCCGCAGGTCGAGCAGGCCGGGCACGTTGAGCAGCGCCTCGCGTCCGGACGAGAACCCCTCGATGCCGATCCGGTGCAGGGTCTCCTCGCCGTCCCGGCTGACCCGGACGACGGCGTAGCCGGTGCCGGAGGTGATCTCCCGGGCACGGCCGATGCCGGTCGCGCAGGCCCAGCTGCGCAGGATCTGGCCGTTCTCGATGCTGCTGGCCTGCAGCGTCCAGGAACCGTCGCCGTTGAACAGCTGGACCAGCACCGGACGGCCGTCCAGCAGGGCCACGTCGAACAGGCTGGGGTCGTGCGGGCTGCCGGGCACGTGGATCGGCCGCGGCGGGTCCTGGTGCAGATCGACCAGGTCCCAGACCCGTTCGGAGCGGATGCCGCGGCTCAGCTTGAAGAACCGGCGCACCGAACAGGGCTTGATGCCCAGTCCGCCGTCGGCGGAGTAGGCGATCTCGGTGCGGGAGCCTTCGAACGCGTCGGCGTCCGCACTGGCCACCACCGCCCGCTGGCCGCCCCGGATCTCCCGGTCGGGCTCGATGAAGGCCAGCCGGCCGCCGTCGTCCAGCAGACTGACGTCGGGGTAGACCCCCTTGACGATCAACCGCCGGGCCGGCCGGCCCTCCGCGGCGTCGTAGAGCAACGCCACGTAGGCCTCGCGCTCCGGCCGGCGCAGCACGCTCACCCAGCGCCGGCCGCTGCCGTCGATGTCGGCGCGGGCGGTCATCCAGCCGGCCAGGTCGTCGGAGTCGTCGTCGATCCGGATCGGTGGACGGCCGTCCGAGGCCCGCGGGGTGAGCGGGTCCGGGACGAACGTCCCCCACAGCCGGCCCTCCCGGTCGGGTTCCAGGCGCAGCCAGGCGTCGCCCAACGGGATCAGCTGGAATCCGCCCCCCGGATCCGGCTCGGGACCGGCCGCGCCGTCCGGCGGAGCCCCCAGCTCCAGGCCGTTGGCGGCGAGTTCGGCGAGCAGGCGATCGTGATCGATGTCGTCCACCCAGGCGAGATCCGGCGATGACTCCACGAGGCCCTCCTACTGCGCGATCAGGGAACGGAACAGGCGGGAGCGGGCCGCTACGTCGGCCGGCCGGCCGTTCTCGACCAGGCGGCCCTGGTCCATCACCAGCACCTGGTCGGCCCAGTCGGTGCCGAATCGGCCGTGGCCGGCGGCGAGGGTGGTGATGTCGCCCATGGTGGAGCGGATCAGCTCCATGATCTGCACCCGGTTGAGCACGTCCAGGCCGGAGGTGATCTCGTCCAGCAGCAGCATCCGGGGTTTCCGCAGCAGGGTGCGGGCGATGGCCAGACGTTGCCGTTCGCCACCCGAGAAGGCGTAGGCCGACTCGCCGACCGGGGCGTCCAGGCCCTCGGAGCGGTCGCGGATCGTCTCCAGCAGGCCGACCTGGTCGACCATCGCCCAGCACTCGTCGTCGCTGATGTCGTCGCGGCCGAGCAGCAGGTTGTCCCGCACGGTGCCGGCGAACAGCGGGCAGGCCTGCTCGATGTAGCCGACCTGGCTGCGGTAGACGTCCTCGTCGCGGGTCTGCAGCGGGATGCCGTCGATCAGGATCAGGCCCTGGCTGGGCACCAGGAAGCGCTCCATCAGGGCGAGGATGGTGGACTTGCCGGAGCCCGAGGTGCCGGTCAGCACCACCCAGGAGCCCTTCTCGATGTCGAACGACACGTCGCTGATCGCGTGTTCGCGGGTGCCCTGCCCGGACTGGGCGTAGCGCACCGACACGTTGCGGAAGCTGATCTCGCCCTCGATTACGTCGGGATCGGGCTTCGGTTCCCGCTCGTAGGCCTCGAGTTCGAGGGCCGCCCGCTGCTGCGGGGTGAGCTCCAGCACCGGCAGCTGCGCGGTGACCGAGCGCAGCTCGACCAGCCGGGCCAGCGCGCCCAGGGTCTCGGCCATCAGCATCACGGTCTCGGTGGAGCCGGCGATCGGGCCGATCAGCATCATCGTGTACAGGAAGAACGCCACCAGGGAGTCCACCGGCAGCGCGCCGGACTGCACCCGCACGAACGCGATCAGCACAATCGCCAGCAGGGTGGTCTGGACCAGGCC
Organism: Micropruina sp.; assembly: GCF_047607385.1. Lineage (GTDB taxonomy): Bacteria > Actinomycetota > Actinomycetes > Propionibacteriales > Propionibacteriaceae > Micropruina. The sequence continues at coordinate 3,366 of NZ_JASGDE010000197.1, read as the reverse complement.
GGAGACCAGCGGTTCCATGAACGCCTGGGCCCGCGCGGACCGGTTGGACGCGTCCTGCAGCCGCTGGCTGGTGCCGGCCAGACGTCCCATCGCGAACCTGTTGGCGACGAACGCCCGAATGGTCAGCACGGCGTCCAGGGCCCGGGTGACCTCGGCCACGTAGGCGCCCTGAGCCTCCTGGCGTTCGAACGAGATGCCGGTCAGCCGGTTGGACGCGATCACGATCACGGCGAACGTCAGCACGCACAGCCCGACCGCGGAGACGGTCAGGATGGGGTCGATCACCAGCATCTGGGCCAGCGAGCCGAACACCAGCACCAGGCTGCCGAGCGCCTGGATCGGCCCGCGGGTGAAGACGTCGCCCATCTTCTCGGAGTCGATCGAGCAGCGCGACACCAGGTCGGCGGCGGGATGCTCGACCAGCTTCTCGGCCGGCACCTTGAGCGCGATGGCGGCGGATTCGTCACGGAACCGGCGGACCAGCAGGTTGCCGGAGTAGGCGACCACCAGGTTCACCCCGGCGGTCAGCAGCGAGGACAGCAGCGCGGCGCCGACCAGCAGGGCGCCGATCAGTGCCAGCCGTTCCATGTCCATGCTCTGCAGGGCGGTGACCATGGTCCCGGTCAGGGCCGGCTGGGCGAGTGCGGCCAGCGAGGCGATCACGGTGCCGACGAAGGCGACCACCATGGCGCGCCGGTCGGACCGCAGGATCACCAGCAGGCGCTTGAGCGGATGGGCGGGCGGATCGGCCAGCAGCTCGCCGATCCGGTCGGCCTCACGGAGTTGCGTGGCCATCTGCGGTCACCTTTCTCTGCGGGTGGGTTGGGGGTGGAGTTGATGGCCGGTTGGCCGGGGCGGGTTCACTTCCGGCCAATCTCGTGGCACGATGGAACCAGTTCAGGGAGTTCGCTCCGATCGGATAGGCGCCGATCGGCGCGGCTCCCTCTTCTTCGTCGTGGGCGGGCGATGGCCGGGTGGGCCGTCGCGGGGCGGATCAGCGGCGGCGGCCCAGCATCTGGCAGAGCAGGTAGCTGACTCCGCTGTGGTGGCACTGCAGGTAGCTGACCATCGAGACCTTCTCGTCGCCCGGGGTGGGCAGCGGCTCGTCGTCGGACTGCAGGTTCAGGATCTCGGCCATCATCGGCTCCTCGGTGGTCGGACGGGGTGGACGCGGGGCCGGCTACCAGCGCCAGCACCAGGCCTGGCTGCGGTTGGAGTTGTGGCAGGCCAGGTAGGACACGTTGGACGCCTTCTCCTCGTCCGGCGAGTCGGGCTCGTGGCATTGAAGATCGACCACATCGGCCATGGCGGGCACCTCTTTCTGGTTGGTTCGGGATTATTCCCCCGATTCGTTCGCCGGAATTCATTCCGGTGGATATCTGCCGAAGGAACGGCGTTTTCGTGGTTCCCAGTCAAGTCTGTCGAATCGTCGCGGTCAACGGCATCCGGCCGGGCCTGCCCGATGGTTAGCGGGCTCTGGCCGGGTGGAAATCCGCCGCCCGGAACGGATCGCAGAGTGCGCGTCGGAAATACTTGGGCCCGGACGTGCCACCGCCGCCACCCGCGAATGCGGAGTGACGGCGGTGGTCGGCTGGGACCTCTCCCCTGGCCGGCCGGCTAGATAGGCGCTGTCCGGATCGGTCGGGGATCGGATGGGTTCACCACTTCCAGCAGAAGTACTCGCTGCGATACGAGTTCCGGCAGAATGCGTTGGAGACGTTCGACGCCTTCTCCTCCTTGGGAGTGTCGATCTCGCCGTCCTGCAGGTCGATGATGTCGGCCATGGTGTTCACCTCCTTCCGGGGGTGGGCTGGACCGTGCTCACTGCTTCACGAAGCAGAGGGCGACGGAGATGTAGGAGTTGCGGCACCAGCGCAGGCTGATGTTGGACTTCTTCTCCTCCTGGGGAGCCTCCTGCGGCTGTTCCTGCATGCTCAGGATCTCGGCCATGTTGTTCACCTCCTCTGTGCTGGCTGGGGAATGGCGGGGTGCGGGTCACTTGACGAAGCACGCCACGAAGGACTTGTAGCTCTTGTGGCACGCGAGGATGGACCAATTCGACGCCTTCTCCTCTTCGGGCGTGTTGTCGAACGCGTCCTGCAGGCTCAGGATGTCGGCCATTGTGTTTCACCTCCTCGGTGGATAGTGGGGACGGCGGAATGCCGGCTCAGTTGGCCAGGCAGAACGCGAACGACCGGTAGCTGTTGTGGCAGAAGCCCCAGCTCTGGTGCGATGCCTTCTCCTCCTTGGGCACGTCGGGGTGCTCCTCCTGCAGGTTCAGGATCTCGGCCATGGTGATCACCTCCTTCTCGGGTCTGGTCGTGGCTCGCGTGCCCCTGCGCGATGCGGCAGCAGGAGACGCGGGGTTCGGGGGTCAGCAGGCGATGCTGAGCCGGCTGGCCAGCGTGCAGGCGTAGACGCTGTTGGTCGACCGGTACAGGTCCGCCGGGGTCTCGACCAGGTCGGCGTCCTGCAGTTCGAGGGCGTCAGCCATGACGGCTCACCTCGACCAGCAGCTCCTCCGGGGTCAGGCCGTCGGCGGCCGGCACCGGCAGGCTGTTGAGCAGCGCGGCGCTGGGCGCCGACAGCGGCAGCCAGTCGAACGGCCGCCGATGCTGGACGCAGTGCAGGCCGAGCGCCACGCCGGCGGCGCCGGTGGCCAGGTCGGAACTGAGCCGCAGGAAGCCGTCGCCGGCGCTGAACCCCATGCCGTCGCGGTGCAGCAGCGTGTCCAGCAGCAAGTCCCGCTGGCGGGCCACTTCGCCGGCCTGCTCGTCGCCGGCCGCCGACAGCACCGCCATCACCCCGGCCCGGCCGTGGTCGAGGCCGGGATAGACGTAGAAGTCGGCGGAGCAGGCCCGGGCGAAGGCGGTGCGCTGATCGTCGTCGAGCAACCGCTGCCGGGAGAGCCGTTCGGCCACCTGGACGACCGCCCAGACCCCGGCGCTCCCCCACTCGATGTAGGGCAGCGCGCGGTTGTTGTCCACGTCCCGGACCATCATGTCGCCGTCGGCGGTGACGAAACAGACCCCGACCTCGTCGGCCAGGCGTTCGATCGCCCGGTCCAGCGGACGCGGATCGCCGGTAGCCAGGTGGGCGGCGATGTCGGTCAGCGCCAGCCCGGTCAGGCCGAAGTGCAGTCCCCGGCGGTGGGTCAGCGAGGCCAGCCCCGAGCCGCCGTCCCGCAGGCTGCGGTGCAGCCGCTGGTAGCCGCCCTGCACCCGGGCCAGCAGCTCGTCGTCGCCGGCCGCCCGGGCCACCTCGAAGCCGGCCAGCAGCACGCCGGCCTGTCCGCCGAACAGGTCCAGCCGGTGCCGGGCCTGGGCACCCGCCAGCGCCCGGCCGGCCGCGGCGGCGGCGTCCTCG
>NZ_JASGDE010000196.1:0-13901 GCF_047607385.1 Micropruina sp. | reverse complement strand
GAGAACCGTCCCCGGTGGTTGAGAACCGTCCCCGGTGGTTGAGAACCGTCCCCGGTGGTTGAGAACCGTCCCCGGTGGTTGAGAACCGTCCCCGGTGGTTGAGATCAGCCGGCTACCGCGGTGGAGGCCAGTTGAACCACCAGATTGATGGTGCAGGCCAGCACCACCGCACCGAGCAGATAGGACAGCAGCGCATGACGCAGAGCAGCCCGGCGGATCCCCCGGGTACGCAGGTTGGTGTCGGAGACCTGGTAGGTCATGCCGAGGGTGAACGCCAGGTAGGCGAAGTCCTGGTAATCCGGCTTGTCGCCGCCGAAGTCGATGGGTTCGGCGTCCGGTTCGGCGTAGTAGAGGCGCCCGTAGTGGACGGTGTAGAGGGTGTGCACCAACACCCAGGAGCAGACCACCACCAGGGCGCCGAGCAGCGCCTCCACCGGCACCTGTTCGCCGGCCCGGGTGCCCAGCAACAGGAAGGCGACGCCCGCCACGCTGGCCACCGAGGCGAGACTGAGGATCGTGATGCTGACCCCGTGGCTCGGGTCCTCCTGGGTGGCGTGCACCCGGGTCTGCTCCGGATCCAGCCGAATCAGCGAGATCGCCGTCCAGGCGACGTAGGTGACGGTGAGCGCGATCCAGCCGCTTGCCAGGGCGACCGCCGGTCCCCGCAGTCCCCACAGGGCAACGGCCAGCACCGCACCCACGACGGTGGCGGACGCGCTGCGCACCCAGGCCGGTTGAAGCTTCACAGCAGTAGTCAACCACGGGTTTCGGACGGTGCAGCGGACCGTCGGCGGCCCCGTCCGGGAGGGTGCACCGTCCCATGCCCGGCTGGCTCTACGATCGCACCATGGGTCTACGCACGCTGATCCTGGCCGCGGGTGTCGGCGCCGGCCACAACCAGGCCGGCAGCGCGGTGGAGCGTGCCCTGGCCCAGATTCCCGACGTCGACCAGGTGCTGCGCATCGACATCCTGGAGACCACCAACGAGGCGTTCCAGAAGCTCTACGACGACGGTTACTTCGCCCTGGTCGCCGAGGCGCCCTGGGTGGTCGGCTGGGGCTACGACAGCCAGGATTCGCCGTTCAAGCTGGCGCCGCTGGTGCAGTGGTGGGATCAGTTGAACACCACCGCGGTGGTGCGCCGGATTCGCGCCTACGACCCCGACCTGGTGATCTGCACGCACTTCCTGCCGGCACGGCTGGTGGCGTTGATGCTTGCCAGACGACAATTGCGGGCTTCGCTGAGCGTGGTCACCACCGACTACGACTTCCAGGGCCTGTGGCTTACGTCACCGTTCAACCACTTCTTCGTGGCACGCGAGGAGGCCCATCAACACATGACCAACCTGGGCGTGCCGCGCGACCGCGTCCAGGTCTCCGGCATCCCGGTGCGACCCGGGCTGGGCGATCCGGTGGACGCCGGCGCCATCCGGAAGCGGTTCGGGTTGCACCCGCGGCTGCCCATCGTGCTGATCTCGGCCGGTGCGTCCGGTGGCGGCTACACGCTGAGCATCGTCCGCCAGGTGCGGCGCAGCGAGCAACGCTTCCAGGCGGTGGTGGTCTGCGGTCACAACGAGGAACTGCGCCGGCAGGTCGAGGAGGTCGCCGGGCAGTCGCCGGATCGTTTCCGGGTGCTCGGCTACACCAGCGAGATGGCCGACCTGATGCGCGTCGCCAGCCTGTTCGTGGGCAAGCCCGGCGGGTTGTCGTCGTCGGAGTGTATGGCCGCCGGACTGCCGATGGTGATCATCAACCCGATCCCCGGGCAAGAGGTGCGCAACGCCGACGTCCTGGTCGAAGAGGGTGCCGCGGTGCGCTGCAATTACGCCACCACCGTCGGCTACAAGATCGACACGGTGCTCGCCGACCCCGCCCGGCTACGGGCGATGGCCGCCAACGCGCGCCGGATCGGACGCCCGGACGCCGGCCAGATCGTCGCCAAGGGTTCGCTGGAGGTGCTCACCCAGCCGCTGTGGATCAGCCGCGAGGCGCAGAAGTCGATGCTGCTGGCCAGCGAGGAGGGGATGCCGGCGGCCGACCTGCCGGACGAGCGCAAGCTGCAGACGCTGACCGACCCGACCACGGGTGCCTCGCTCGGGCTTCTTACCCGGGCGCAGCTGCGCCCGCTCGGGGTGACGTCCTGGTCGACGTCGGTGCGGATCAGCCGCCGGACGCTGCGCACCCTGCGCTGGCAGCCGGACAACCTCGACCTGGTGGTGACCAGCCGCTGGTTGCTGGGCGGCGAGCGGTCCCGGATCTTCGGCGTCAGCTGAGCGCACTCGCGGTCCTCCTTCCCACCGCCACCACCACCGCTCGCCTAACTATTTGGGGCTCGCTGAACTCAGCGAGCCCCAAATAGTTAGGCGAGCGGTGGGAAGGCGGCTGGGAACGGGCGGGCTGGGTGGGACCAACCCGCCGGCCATCCCGGGCGGACGATAGGGTGGTGACGATCCCAGCGCCGCAGCCGTGTCAAACGGCGGGTCGGCGCGCGCCCCGACCCGAGAGGGACCGATGCCCGCCCCTGCCACTCCGACCGTGCCGAGCGAACCGATCGACCTCAGGCTGGTGGTGACCGACCTCGACGGCACGCTGCTGGACGCCGACGGCCGCATCCCGGACCGGCTCTGGGGCGTCCTGGAGCGCCTGCGGCAGCGCGGCATCGTACTGGCGCCGGCCAGCGGACGGCAGTACCCGATCCTGCGCCGGATGTTCTCGGCAGGGTCGGACGGCATGGCGTTCATCGCCGAGAACGGCACCTACGTGGTGCGCGACGGCAGCGAGCTGAGCAGCAGCCCACTGGAGCGTGAGGTCGCCGAGGACGTGGTCCGGACCGCGCGTGCGCTGGCTCTCGACGGACGCGACCTCGGCTTGGTCTGGTGCGGCCGCGACACCGCCTATGTCGACCGGTCCGACCGCCGTTTCATCGCCGAGGTGGAGCAGTTCTTCGCGTCCCTGGAGATCGTGGACGATCTGTTCGAGGTCGAGGAGGACGCGATCAAGATGTCCGCTTTCGACTTCGACGGCTCGGCGGCACCGGCGCTGATCCTGGAGGAACTGTGCGCGCCGCACCAGGTGGTGGCGTCCAGCCCGAATTGGGTGGACGTGATGAGCGTCGGGGTGAACAAGGGCGCCGCACTACGGGTGTTGCAGCGCGAACTCGACGTCCGGCCCGACCAGACCGTGGTCTTCGGCGACTACCTGAACGACCTGGAGATGATCAGCCAGACGCCGCACTCCTTCGCGATGGCCAATGCCCACCCGCGAATCCTGGAGGCGGCCCGGTACGTCGCGCCGAGCAATGCCGAGCACGGCGTCCTGGTCGTCCTGGAGGACCTGCTGGAGGCGTCCGAGCGCGCCGCCTGACGAAAGGCAAGTGCCGCTCAGCCGGCCTCCGGTCGCAGGTCGAGCCGGCGCAGCAGTTGCGCATTCGCCGCGACCACGATGGTGGACGCCGACATCAGCAGCGCGCCGATCGCCATCGGCAGGCTGACCCCGATCGGTGCCAGCAGGCCGGCCGCCAAGGGCACGGTGACCAGGTTGTAGCCGGCCGCCCACCACAGGTTCTGCCGCATCGTCCGGTAGCTCGCCCGGGACAGGTCGATCACCGAGATCACCGAGCGCGGGTCGTCGCCGGCCAGCACCACGCCGGCCGATCCGATCGCCACGTCCGTGCCGGCACCGATGGCCAGCCCGACATCGGCCTGGGCCAGCGCCGGCGCATCGTTCACCCCGTCGCCGACCATCGCCACCTTCTCGCCCCGGTGTTGCAGCCGGACGATCGTGGACGCCTTGTCCTGCGGCCGCACCTCGGCGATCACGGTGTCGATACCGAGGTCACGACCCACCTGCTCGGCCACCGCGCGAGCATCGCCGGTCAGCATCACCACCGACACGCCGCGGTCGTGCAGCCGTCGCACCGCCTCCCGGGACTCGGGCCGGATCGCGTCGGCCAGGACGAGGCGTCCGACCGCCGCACCGTCGCGCAGCACGTGCAGAACGATCGCGTCCTCGGTGTCGGCGCCGGCCACGGCCGCGGCTCCGGTCTCGGTCAGCAGCCGCGGGCCGCCCACCTGCACGGTGCTGGCGCCGACCGTCGCCGACACTCCGAGCGCAGGGACGGAACGGAAGCCGGAGCTCTGCGGAACCGGCAGCCCGCGTTCGTCCGCGGCCCGGATGATCGCCCTGGCCAGCGGATGCTCGCTGTCCGACTCGGCGGACGCCGCCAGCGCCAGCAGCTGGTCGGCAGTCAGCCCGGCGTCTGGGGCCACCGTGACGCCGATCAGGGCCGGTTCGCCCCTGGTCAGGGTGCCGGTCTTGTCGAACACCACGGTGCTGACCTCGCGCATCGACTCCAGCGCCAGCCGGTCGGTGATCAGGACGCCGGCGCGGGCCGCCCGCTCGGTGGCGATCGCGACCACCAGCGGAATCGCCAGGCCGAGGGCGTGCGGGCAGGCGATCACCAGCACCGTGATGGCGCGCAGCACCGCGTCCTCGGGGTGGCCGAGCACCGCCCAGACGATCGCGGTCAGTGCCGCGGTGCCGAGCGCGAACCAGAACAGCCAGCCGGCCGCCCGGTCGGCCAGCCGCTGGGCTCGCGAACTGGACGCCTGGGCTTGCGCCACCAGCCGGCGGATGCCGGCCAGCGTGGTGTCGTCGCCGGTGGCGGTCACCCCGACCCGGATCGCCGAATCGGTCGACACGGTGCCGGCCGCGACCCGGTCGCCGACCGTGCGCCGCACCGTCCGCGATTCGCCGGTCACCATGGACTCGTCCAGCTCCGCCTCGCCGGCGACGATCCGTCCGTCGGCCGGAATGCTGCCGCCGGGACGAACCAGCACCACGTCGCCCACCGCGAGCTCGGCCGGCGACACGGTCACCAGCTCGTCGCCGCGGACCAGCTCGGCCTGATCGGGCAACAGTGCCGCCAGCGATTCCAGCGCGCTGCCGGTCCTGGCCAGCGAACGCATCTCGACCCAGTGCCCCAGCAGCATGATCACGATCAGCAGCGCCAGCTCCCACCAGAACTCCAGGGAGTGGTCGAGCAGGCCCAGGGTGGCGCCCCAGCTGGCGACGAAGGCGACCGTGATCGCGAGGCCGACCAGCAGCATCATGCCGGGCTGCCGAGCGCGGATCTCGTCCACGGCGCCGGTCAGGAACGGACGTCCACCCCAGCCGTACATGACCGTGCCGAGCACCGGTGCCACCCAGGCCAGCGGGCCGCTCGGCACCGGGTAGCCGATCAGCATGGCGAACATGGGGGAGAGCGCCACCACAGGGACGGCGATCACGAGCATCACCCAGAACAACCGCCGGAACTGCTCGGCATGGCCGGCGTGACCCCCGTGTCCCGCGTGCTCGGTCTGGCTGGTCTGCCCGCCGTCCTCGGTGTGTCCCGCGTGACCGGCGTGGTAGTGCAGCGCCTCATGGGTGACTGCGTGGCCGCCATGACCGGCGTGTTCGATCGAGTTCGTCATCAATCCTCCTCGAATACCCCCAGGGGGTATTCAGTTCAACTCGCCACCGGTGCGGCGTATTCCCACGCCGGGCAGATCCACCGACGCTTGCGCTCCAAGCGCGTGCGACACGGGCCCATGCCAGGTGGATTCTTCATCGACACCGGCGCCGCGCAGCGCTACCTTGTGCCACAGGTCGGTGAACGCCCCGCGATCCGACGGTGAACGGAAGGTGTCGGGCAGATGACGATCACCCGAATGACGTCGGATCAGCGGCGCGAAGCGCTGAGTGGATCGCTGTGGTTCCTTCCGTTGCTGATGACCGTGGCTGCCCTCCTGCTGGGAGCGGCGCTCGCCGAGATCCGGCTGTCCGAGGACGGGCCGCTCAGTGGGGTGCTCTACCACGGCGGCGCGGAGGACGCGCGGCGTCTGCTGCTCGGTGTGGCGACGTCGACGGTCGGCGTGTTCGCCCTGGTGGTGGGCCTGACGCTGGTGGCGTTGCAGGTCGCCGGCAACCGCTACTCGCCGCGGCTGGTCCGGTCGTTCTTGCGGGACCGGGTGACCCAGGTCGTGTTCGGACTGTTCATCGCCACCTTCGCCTACAACGCCGCCGGCCTCTACACCGTCGGTGCGCAGGACGACTATCCCCGGCTGGCCGTCACGGTGGGCCTGGTGTTGCTGTTCGTCTGCATCGCTGCCCTGGTGTTCTATGTCGACCGGGTCGCGCACAGCCTGCAGACCCACAGCATCTTGAACACCGTCGGCGTCGCGGCCCGGCGGGCGATCGATTGCCGGCCGCCGGGGATCGGGCGGTCGGCGGGGATGTCGGGGCTGGACGGGGTGCCGTGGGATGAGCCGCCGCCTGGAGCCATCCAGCTGCTGGCACCGCGGTCGGGCTACGTGCAACGGCTGCAGATGGACGCCCTGATGCAGGCAGCGCTGGCCGAGGATGCGGTGGTTCAGTTGACGCCGGGAATTGGCGGCCATGTGGTCGCAGGGACGCCGCTGGCCTGGGCCTGTCCGGCCAACGGAGGCGTGGTCCGGACGGAGTCGCTGGCCCGCTCCGTCAACCGTGCGATCACCATTGGGGCCGGGCGGAGCAACTACAACGACGTCGCGATCGGTGCCATCCAGATGGTCGACATGGCTCTGCTGTCGATGCACACCTTCGACTACCACACCGTCGAGCAGTCGTGTGCGGAGTTGGGGGTGTTGTTGGGTCGGCTGGCCGGGCTGCCGCTCGGCTCGGAGGCGCTGACCGATTCGGCGGGCACCGTCCGCGTGTTGGTGCCCGGGCTCAGCTTCGAGGATTACCTCGAACTGGCGTGCGGCGAGATCCGGCGTAAAGGCAGTAATGAGCCGGTCGTCCTGCTCGCGCTGGTCAAGCAACTCCGTGCCGCCGCGGCGACGGTGTCCCCGGAGCGTCTCGGGCTGCTGCGCACCCAGCTCGAACTCGTCCGGGCCACTGCGCAGGCGGGGATCAAGGAGCCGCACGACTTGGAGCGGGTGCTCCGCGAGGCTGACAGAGTGACGATGCTGATCGGTGCCGGGCGTGCTGAGCGTCCCGCGATCCGGTTGGCGGAGTAATAGTAGTCTCACCCGCTGTTTCGGGCCTGGGTCGTGTCGTCCCCGGCAAGCCACAGCTGTGATGTATTAGGTGTCAGGCGTCCCTATTGACTGTTGTCGCGACGACGATATACGGTTGTCACGACAACAGATTACGCAGCCGATAAGGAGCCCACCATGTACAGCTTCAGCAGCACGCAGACGTTGGACGCGCCGGTGGAGAAGGTGTGGTCGGTCTGGTCCGACCCCGATTCGTTCCCGCGCTGGGATCCGCGGGAGGAGCACACCGAGCTGACCGGCCCGTTCGCCGTAGGCAGCACGATCAGGTCCAAGCAGCGCGGCATCCCTCAGGCGGAGATGGTCCTGACCGGGGTCACGCCGGGGGAGCGCTGGACGATCTCTTCGCCCCTTCCGGGAGGCAGGCTGACCATCGACCACGTGTTGATCGCCGAAGCGGCCGGTCGCACGTCCGTCACCAAGGCCTACGAGGTGACCGGGCCGATGGGCCTGCTGTTCCGCTGCTACTTCGGGCCCATCGTCCGCAAGGCGATGCCGGACACCTTCCGCGCGCTCGAGGCGGAGGCGCTGCGCCGTGGCTGAGCAGCGAGTCGCCGGCGACGGGTCAGCCATGGAGCCGGCCGACGCGCGCGGCCCCCGGGCCAGCCCCGGGTTCTGGCTGTATCACGCCGGCCTCGCCTGGCAGCGGGAGCTCGACAACGAGCTGCGGCCGCTGGGCCTCACTCACACCCAGTTCAACCTGCTGGCGTCGACCAATTTCCTCGGCCGGCACCACGACGCGCCCACCCAACAGCAGGTCGCGGAGCTGTCCGGCGTCGATCGGATGATGACCTCCAAGGTGCTGACCGAATTGCACCGCCGCGGCCTGGTGACCCGGGTCGCGCACGCGCAGGACGGACGGGCCAAGGCGGTGCGCACCACGGAAGCCGGCGCGGAACTCGTCAGCAGGGCGGTGCGGATCGTCGCCGAGATCGACGACCGGCTGTTCGGGCGCCCTGGCCCGGACCGCGACCAGCTGCGGGCCTCGCTGCGAGGCATCGTCGGGAGGGCCTAGCGCCATCGCGATGCTCTGGCTGCCTACCTCCAGGATCGGCATGGTTGCTCCGATACACTCGCTGCGCCAGGGCGGATCGCCGCCCGTCGGGGCGGTAGCTCAGCAGGTCAGAGCAGGGGACTCATAATCCCTGGGTCGCGGGTTCGAGCCCCGCCCGCCCCACCCAAGTGTTCTTACGGGAACATGCGACACTCCCTCGGTCGCTCAACCGGCGCCGGGCTCGGCACCGACGATGATTGCTTCAACGACTTCATGGACTGCCGACTCGTCCGGGAGCCCGCCGAGTTCGCCTGCGAACAGGAGGTGTCCGGTGCCGATGACTGCCTGCGCCAACGAGGCGGGTGCTGCGTCGGGAAGGATGCGTCCTACCCGTTGTTCCGCGGTCAAGTAGTCCGCGAGGCTGTTGACCGCCTCGGTGAGCGTCGGAATCCCGCGGGGGGTCTCCGGCCGAAGGCGTGCGCGAAGTTCGTCGCGGTAGAGGACGAGCCGGACGAGCGCAAGCCCGAGAGGGTCGAACAGCCGGGCCAGGGCCGTGGAGAGGTTCCCTGTCACGGTTCCACTGCCGGCTCGATCGCTCAACTCGACCGACATGGCACCGACGGCCGCGATCCGCTCCCGAACGAGCGCCGCGAGGAAGTCGTCGAAGTCCGCGAAGTGCCGGTGCAGGACGCCCTTGGCGACGCCCGCCTCATCGGTGACGATGCGGCTTGTCAGACCCGCTGGTCCGTCACGGAGCAGCACGCGTTCCCCAGCCGCGAGCAGCTGGGCACGCGCGTCGCGCAGGGCGATTCCGGTCGGCATCGGATTTCCTCCACTTGTGAGTGGGCAACCGCCCACTTAGAGTGGGCGCATGGTCACTCTACCTCCCGTGACACCTCCGGCTCGCGACGCCGCGCACCGCCACCCCGAGATCGCCCAGGCGTTCGGAGCCGATGCCGAGAAGTACGACCGCGCACGACCTCGGTACCCGGCCGCGCTCATCGACGCCATCGTTGAGCGGCTGCCCGGTCGCACGATCCTCGATGTCGGGATCGGCACCGGTATCTCGGCCGAGCCGTTCCGAGACCGCGGCCTGGCGGTGCTGGGTGTCGAGCCCGATCCGAAGATGGCGGCGCTCGCACGCGCCAAAGGCTTGGTGGTCGAGCGCGGGCGGTTCGAGGACTGGGACCCGGCAGGGCGGACCTTCGACGGTGTGATCGCCGGGCAGACCTGGCATTGGATCGATCCGGTCGCAGGTGCAGCGAAGGCCGTGAACGCGCTGCACCCTGGCGGTCGGCTCGCGCTCTTCTGGAACGCAGCAGTCCCTTCGCCGGCAGTCGCCGCCGAGTTCGCGAAGGTATTCGAGTCCCTCGATACAGGGCTTCCGTTCAACCCCTGGGCCACCGCGCCGCAGGCCGATCCTTACGGCTCGATCATCGACCAGGCGGCCGACGCTCTGCGCGCGACCGGCTCTTTCGGCACCTTGGAACGCCTGTCGTTCGGGTGGCAGTCAACGGTCGAACGTGACGCGTGGCTTGAGCAGGCATCGACCGCCGGTGGCATCAACCGGCTTCCGAAGGACAAGCTCGACGCACTCCTGGCGGGGATGGGGGAGGCGATCGACGCCACCGGGGGGACGCTCGTGATCGACTACACGACGGTCGCAGCGATCGCCGAACGACTTCCCGATTGATCCGTGGACACCGCAGTCCGGTCCGGCCCGGAGCGGTGTCGGGGACGCCGGGTCCCAGGTTCGGCGCCACGGCTCGGGACTCTGTTAACCACTTGGGTAATACCGCCCTTGCGGGGGGCGGCCTGGCAATAGGCTGAGAGGCCCACCTCACGAGGCGAGTGCCTCACCACAAGGGAGAACAGAGAATGACGCAGCTGGAACGCCCGGCCGACCTCGCGGCGGTCAAGGAACAGACCACACGGGAGATCGAGGGCCTGCGGGAGCAGCTGCTGACGATCAGCCGCACCATCCATGCCAACCCGGAGCTGTCCTGGAAGGAGTACCAGGCGGCCGCGCTGGTGGCGGACACGATGCGGGCGGCCGGCTTCCAGGTCGAGGTGGGCGCCTACGGCGTCGAGACCGCCGTCGAAGCCGTCTACGGTGACGGCGACCTCACGGTGATCGTCTGCGCCGAGTACGACGCGCTGCCCGGCATCGGGCATGCCTGCGGGCACAACGTGATCTGCGCCGCCGGTGTGGGTGCGGCGCTCGGCCTGGCCAAGGTGGCCGAGCAGGCCGGCCTTCGGGTGGTGCTGCTGGGCACCCCGGCGGAGGAGCACGGCGGCGGCAAGGTGTCCCTGCTGGAGGCCGGCGCCTTCGAGCAGGCCGACTTCTCGCTGATGGTGCACGGCATGTCCACCGCGCCCGGCATGAACGGCGACAGCCACAGCGCGCGCGGCATGGCGTCCACGGCGGTGGACCGGTTCCAGGTGACCTACACCGGGCTGACCGCGCATGCCGCGGCCGTCCCCGAGCTGGGCGTCAACGCGTCCAACGCGGCGGTGCTGGCGCTGAACGCGTTCGCGATGCTGCGCCAGCAGCTGCCCAAGGAGACCAACCTGAACGCGTTCATCTCGCACGGCGGCGAGGCGACCAACATCATTCCGGACCGTACCGTCGTCCAGGTGGAACTGCGCGCCTACGACCTCGGCATCTGGCGCGGCATGAAGAAGAAGGTGCTGCGCTGCTTCGAGGCCGGCGCGGTCGCCACCGGCTGCAGCTGGGAGTGGGAGCCGACCGAGCATCCGTACGCACCGGTGGTCAGCGACGACGTCCTCGCCGAGCTGTGGGACGCCAACTTCGCCGCCCGCGGACGGACCATCGACACCCAACTCCGGCTGGGTGGCGGATCGACGGACATGGGCAATGTGTCCCAGGTGGTGCCCGCGATCCACCCGCTGATCACCTTCCGCGGCGCCGAGGCGGCGCCGCACAACCCGGCTTTCACCGCGGTCGCGATCACCCCGGCCGCGGACGAGGCCCTGATCGACGGTGCGGTGAGCATGGCCGCCACCGTGCTGGACGTCGCCCTGACCCCGGAACTGCGTGCCGACTTCCAGGCCCGCAAAGCCGCCCGTCCGGCTGGAGCCACCCAGGCGAAGTTCTCCGCCTGAGCTCACCCCCGCAGGTCGCACCCCCACGAATCGAAAGGTCCCCCGATGCCCACACCGTCGGAAACGAGCGACGCCGTCACGGCCGCCCCGCAGCGTGAGTTCACCATCTCGTTCAAGGATCGGGGGCTGTGGCTGCTGTTCGCGCTGATCGTCCTGATCGCGTCCATCGCCCAGCTGATCGGGCCGCTGACCGTACCCCTCGGCAGCGTTTCGCTCATGCTGCTGCCGATGATCTGGGCGCTGCTGATGGGCGTGCTGATCTCCGGGCAGACCTGGCGTCCGCTGCCGGTCGACCTGCAGCACACCGCGAACGCCGTGATGAGCGTGGCGGTGCTGGTGCTCTGCGGACGGCTGGGCCTGACCCTCGGACAGCAGCTGCCCGCGCTGTTCGCCGCCGGCCCGGCATTGCTGCTGCAGGAACTCGGCAACGTCTTCGGTTCGCTGCTGCTCGCGCTGCCGCTGGCGGTGCTGCTGCGGATGGGGCCGGCCACGGTGGGCGCGACGTTCTCGATCGACCGGGAGCCCTCGTTCGCCATGGTCACCTCACGATTCGGCGCCGACTCGCCGCAGTACCGCGGCGTGCTGTCGATGTACGTGTTCGGCTCGATCTTCGGCGCCATCGTGGTCAGCCTGGTCGCCTCGGTGATCTCGTCGCTGGGCATCTTCCGCTGGGAGGCGCTGGCGATGGGGTCGGGGGTCGGCTCGGGCTCGATGATGGCCGCCGGCATCGCCTCGGTGAGCGCCGCGCATCCGGAGTTCTCCGACACCATCGCGGCGCTGGCCACCACGGCCAACCTGATCGCCGCGGTGGTGGGCGTCCCGCTCACTTTGTGGATCTCGCTGCCGCTGGCAGACCGGTTCTACCGGTTCCTCACCCGCAATCAGAAAGCGGTCGGCAGCACCGAGTCGGCCGGCAAGCTCAGCGCGCTCGCCAAGGTGCTGGACGCCCCCAAGGTCAACCTGCACACGGCGACGAGCCTGCTGATCCTGACCGTCGGGGGACTGGTGACGGCCACCATCGTGAAGAAGGGATTCTCCTTCGACATGGTGCTCACCTACGCGATGATCGTCGCGATGGTCGCCCTCGCCATCTGGCTCGCCGCCGTCACCAAGGGCAAGGTGCCCGGCCTGATCACGGTGATCGTGATCGGCACCTACATCACCTCGCCCTGGTTCCCCTACGCGCACTGGATTCTGCAGACCGCCGAATCGGTGGACTACCTCTCGGTGATCACGTTGATGCTGGCCGTCGCCGGTCTCAGCATCGGCAAGGACCTGCCGATGCTGCGGCAGATCGGCTGGAAGATCCTGCCGGTCGGGTTCGTGGTGATCGGGGCCACCTTCGTGGCCTCCACCGTGATCGCTCAGGTGGTGCTGGCCATCCTGCACCGATAGCGGATCGTCGGGTCGCGCGTCGAGACCCCGGACGGCCCCGCGCCGGCACGGGGTTTCGACACGCTCAACCCCGCGGACGCCGACACGCTCGATCCGCGGACGTCGGCTCAGTCGAACAGCGCCTTGCCGATGTAGCTGCCGGTGACCGGGCCGGGCGGGACGGCGAACACCGCGGAACCGATGTGCCGGATGTACTCGTTCAGCAGGTCGAACCGGCCCAGCTTGTTCTGCAGGTCGACGAAGTGCTGCGGGTTGTTCTGGTAGCTGATGAACAGCAGCCCGGCGTCCAGCAGGCCCTGGCTGTTCAGCCCGTCGGTGTAGTTGTAGCCGCGGCGCAGGATCTTCACCCCGGCGTTGTTCTCCGGCGCGGCCAGGGCGATGTGCGAGGTCTGGTCGATCACGTGCGCACCGTCGACCTGCTTGGCGAAATCGGGCGTGTCGAACTCGCGCTCGCCGGTCAGCGGGGCGCCCTCGTCCTTGGTGCGGCCGAAGATCCGCTGCTGGTCGGAGATCCGGTCGAAGTCCCAGGTCTCGATGGTCATCATGATCTTGCGCACCACCTGGTAGGTGCCGCCGGTCATCCAGTCCGCGTCCTTGAGCCAGACGTAGCTGTCGAAGTCGGCGTCGGTGACCACATTGCGGGTGCCGTCCTTGAAACCCATCAGGTTCCGCGGCGTCTCCTGGCCGGGGCCGGCGCTGGCGCGTCCGAAACCCATCACCACCCAGTGGGTGTGCGCGGTGGTGGTGACCATCCGGGCCAGGTTGCGGATGGCGTGATAGGCGACCTGGGGGTCGTCCGCGCAGGCCTGCAGCGACAGGTCGCCGCCGGACAGCTCCGGACGCAGCACGTCGCCGGGGATCCGGGGCAGTTCGGCCAGCAACGCCGGTCGCTTCGCGGCCAGGTCGAACCGGTCGTCGAAGACGCCGGGTCCGAGTCCCACCGTCACGGTCAGGGACGCCGGCGCCAGCCCGTGCGCCTCGCCGGTGTCGGTGCCCACCGCGTCCGGGCGTTCCGGCTCGATGGTGCCGATCGCCTTGCCGCGGGTCAGCTGCGCGATCGCCGCGCTCCACCGGGCCAGCAGCACCTGGAGGTCCTGGCGGGTGGCGCCGGCGTTCAGGTTGAACGTCATGAACACCGCGTAGCGCTGCGGCGGCGTCCGGATGCCGGCCTGATGCACCTGGTCGTAGAACGGGACGCTGGTGGTCAGGTCGACGCTGTCGGTGTGGGTGGGCTGCGCCGGGGCGGACCGGCCGTCCATGAAGGCGGCGGTGGCGCCCGCGCCGACGACGGCCCCGGCTCCGGCCGCGGCG
>NZ_JASGDE010000195.1:0-13150 GCF_047607385.1 Micropruina sp. | reverse complement strand
GCCGAGCCGGCCGGTGCCGGCTCGGGCGAGGGCCCCGGTGTCGGCGGGGAGGGGCCGGGCCGCCCGCCGCCCTGGCTGCGATGACGTCGCGGAGAATTCGCTCCGCCGGAGGTGACAGCTGACAAGTCAGCCGCTATCATTGCCCGCGGGGGGAAGTCGCGACGGTTCGCGCAAGGCGTTGCAGCGTATGGTGCAACGTCGCAACTACAATCACGTCACCCCCCGTCTTATCCGTAAGCGTCTCGGGGGGAAACGCTGTGGGGAAAATTCGTTCTGTCGTGTCCGCGGCCATGTTGGCCGGGATCCTGCTGAGTGGCTGCACGTCTGCGCCACCGGCCACTACACCATCACCGTCGGCGTCCGTCGGCGCGGCACCGGCCGATTCGCCGGTGGCGTCCGCCAGTGCGGAGCCGTCGTCCAAGCCGACCAGCACCGCCACCAGCAAGAGCCAGCCGGTTCCCAAGGTGCAGCGCAGCGGCGCGGCGTCGCCGACCATCACGGCCAAGCCGGCCGGGACCGGCGGCAAGGTGAGCTACTCCGACGGGGTCGTGCTGCGCATCCGCGACGTCTCCTTCGGCAAGGAGACCAAGGAGGGCCCCGGGCAGTTCCCGGGTCGTGCCTACGCCGTGCTCGATATGGAGATCGCCAACGGCAGCAAGCGCACGCTGTCGCTGGACACCGTGGTGATCACCGTGCTGGACAAGTCCGGCAAGCAGGTCAACCCGGTCTACACCGACGAGGCCAAGGTCTCCGACTTCGCCGGTGAGCTCAAGGCGGGGAAGACCGCCAAGGCCCTGTACGCGTTCGCCGTGCCGACCTCGTCGCGCAGCAAGGTGACCGTGGTGGTCGACTTCGACGGCGTGCACACGTCGGCGGTGTTCACCGGGGGCCTGAAGTGAGGGCGGTCAAGCGGATCTTCGCCCTGGCGCGGTCTCGCGCCGCCGGCGCCGCTGTCGCCCAGATCTGGCAGGCGTTCGGCAGCTTCGGGTTGCAGATCGTCGCCGCCTGGACGCTGGGGGCCCAGGGCCTCGGCCTGATCAGCATGTCGCTCGGCGTGATCGTGCTGACCACCGCGCTGGCCAGCGGCATGATCGGCGATTCGCTGGTCATCCTGGACCGGGCCAACCCCGCGACCCGGGGGGCGCTGCAGGCCTGGGCGCTGGTGCTCGGGGCGCTGACCGCCTTGGTCGCCGGGACGGCGATGGGGGTGACCGTGCTCACGCCGCTGCAGGCGGTGCTGTTCGCCGGTGCCCTGGTCGCCTTCCAGTTCGAGGAGCTGATCCGGCGGGTCTTCATGGGCGTCATGCAGTTCTGGCGGCTGGTCGCGTTGGACAGCGTGGCGGTGATCACCGCGCTGGCGATCATCGGTGTCGCGGCCGCGACCCACGCCGTCACCGTCGAGGCGTTCTTCGCCGCGCTGCTGGTCGGGCAGGTGGCGGGCATCGTGGTCGGCGTCCTGCTGCTGCCGGCCACGGAGCGGGTCTGGGTCGGGATGCGCGGCTCCGATCTGCGCCGGGTGGTCGTGTTCGGCGCCTGGCGTGGCGCGCAGGTGGCGGTGCCGCAGCTGATGCTCACCGTCTCCCGGGTGCTGGTCACCGCCTTCGCCGGCGGTGCTGCGCTCGGCTTGATCGAGGGCGCTCGGATCTTCGTCGCGCCCGTCCTGCTCACCGTCCAGGGGCTCGGCTCCTACCTGCTGTCCAGCTACGTCCGGGACTCCAAGCTCGGTGTGCCTGCACTGCATCGGCGGGCCTGGCGGGCGTCGCTGACGATGATGGCCTGTGCGCTGCTGGCCGGCACCGTGATCGTGATCGCCGTGCCCTACCTGAGCCACCTGGTCAGCGGATCGACCTTCGACATCGAACGTCTCACCGTCGCCGGCTGGGTCGTCTACGTGATGGCCTCGGCCTCGTTCCAGCCCTTCGCCAGCCTGGCCGCGGTCCGCGGCGGGCAGCGCCGGGTGTTCTTCTGCCGGATCACCGACGCCGGCTTCGCAGTCGCACTACTCACCTCGCTCCTGGCCCTGGGCGTCAGCCCGGCCTGGACGCCCGTGGTCCTCGCCGCCGGACTCTTCGTCGGCGGCACGCTGGTCCGCCATTTCGTCCTGGCGCCGCTGTCGAGGACCGCAACCCATGCTTCTACGAGCGAACTCAGGATGAGCAATGCCTAACTCGACATCGCGCTTCGTGCGCGCGCGCATCAGCGGCATGGTTGCCGGCGCGCTGGTATTCACCGCCGGCCTGGCCGGCGTCGCTCCCGCCCAGCGGGCGGAGGCGGCACTGCTGCCCACCGACCCGGCCACCGTCACCGCGGAGGCGCTGCCCACCTGGCAGCTCAACGGCGTGGTGTGGAGCACCGTGGTGGTCGGCAACACCGCCTACGTCACCGGTGAGTTCTCCAAGGCCCGGCCGCCGGCCGAGCCGGTGAACAGCCCGCTCTCGGTCGACGCCAAGAACATCTTCGCCTTCGACGTGACGACCGGGAACCCGGTCGCCTTCAACCACTCGCTGAACGCCCAGGGCCTGGTCATCCGGGCCAACGACAGCGGCACCCGGCTCTACGTCGGCGGCGACTTCACCGAGGTGGACGGGGTGGCCCGCGGCCACATCGCCGCCTTCGACCTGACCGCCGCCGGCGCCCCGCTGACCAGCTTCAACGCCCGCACCGACGGGCAGGTCCGCGGCCTGGTCCCGATCGGCAACACGGTCTACGCCGGCGGCAACTTCCGGGCGTCCAACAGCCAGCCGCGGGCGCTGTTCGCGGCCTACGACGCCGGCACCGGAAACCTGACCTCGTGGGCTCCGGCGGGCGACACCTCCGGCTACGTGTTCACCATGGTGGCGGCGCCGGACAAGTCCCGGATCATCGCCGGCGGCTCGTTCACCAGCATCAACGGGGTGAGCGCCTACGGCATGGGCTCGATCGACACGACCACCGGCGCCACCCTGCCCTGGGCAGCGAACACCCGGCTGCGGGCCGCGGGCGCCAACGGCGCCATCGACACCCTGTCCACCGACGGCACCTCGATCTTCGGCGCCGGCTACTCCTACGGCGACGGAGCCGCCTTCGAGGGCACCTTCTCCGCCGATCCGTCCACCGGCGCGATCAACTGGGTGAACGACTGCCTGGGCGACACCTACGACACCTTCCCGATGGACGGTGCGCTGTACACCGCCAGCCACGACCACAACTGCACCATGGTCGGCGGCTTCCCGGACACCAACCCGCGGGCGCGCTGGCAGAAGGCCAGCGCCGAGCGGATCGGGCCGGCCATCGGCACCATCACCAACAAGGACGCCTACAACTGGGACTACACCGGCATTCCGTACACCGGCCTGCTGCACTGGTACCCCGACCTGGAGTTCGGCAAGTACACCTCGTCGAAGCAGGCGGCCTGGTCCATCGGTGGCAACGGCGACTACCTGGTGCTCGGCGGCGAGTTCCCGAAGGTGAACAACGTGGCACAGCAGTCGCTGGTCCGGTTCGCCAAGAAGCCGATCTCCAACGGCGTCAAGCCGGTCGCCTCCGCGGGCTCCACCCCGACGCCGGTGCCGACCGGTTCCGGGACGGTGCGGGTCGCCTTCGGCGCCATGTTCGACCGCGACGACGCCGTCACCGAGTACGACGTCTACCGCGGCGTGGGCTCCGCGACGACCAAGATCGGCACGATCCGCGCCGACGACGCCGAGTTCTGGAGTCTGCCCACCTACACCTTCACCGACACCGGCCTGGCCGACGGCACCCAGGTGCGCTACCAGACCCGGGCCCGGGACGCCGCCGGCAACGCACAGTGGTCGGCATGGTCGGGCTACGTGACGGTCGGCAACACGCCGTCCGGCTACGCCACCGCCATCGCCGGCCAGGGCGCGTCGCACCTGTGGCAGCTGAGTGAGGCGGCCGGCAGCTCGCTGGTCATCGACTCGATCGGCTCGGCCCACGGCGCCCCGACCTCCGGGGTGACCCTGGGCGGCTCCGGCGCCCTGCTGAACGAGGCCGGCAGTTCGCTGACCAGCACCGCCAGCGGCTCCGTGGTGACCACCACGGCGGAGGCCGCGCCGTCCGCGGTGACGGTGGAGGCCTGGGTGAAGACCACCAGCAAGCGCGGTGGCCGGATCGTCGGCTTCGGCGACCAGGCCAACACCGGCAACGCCTCGGTGCTGTTCGACCGGGCGCTCTACCTGGACACCTCGGGCCGGCCGAATTTCATGATCAACGACACCGCGGTGCGTACCGTCACCGCCCGCAGCGCGATCAACGACGGCGCCTGGCACCACGTGGCCGGAACGGTCGACGCCGGCGGCATGCAGCTGTTCGTGGACGGCGTCCGGGTCGGCCGGGATCAGCGCTACACCGCGCCGCGGGCCTACCAGGGGTACTGGCGGATCGGGTCCGACAACACCACGGGCTTCGCCAACCGTCCCTCCGACTCCGGTCTCGCCGGCTCCATCGACGAGGTCGCGGTCTACCCGCGGGCGCTCTCGCTGACCGAGGTGCAGTCGCACGTCACCGGCAGCGGACGCACCGGTTCGTGGACGGCGCGGCCGACCGACGGCTACGCGGCGTCGGTGCTGGCCAACGCGCCGGACATCTACTGGCGGCTGGGCGAGAACAGCGGCAATGCGCTGGACTCCTCGGCTTCCGGCAATGTCGGCAACGTGGCGGGCTCGCTGAGCCGCGGCGTGACGGGGGCGATCGACGGCAACACCGCGGCGACCTTCAACGGCAGCAACAACGTCGTGGTCGCACAAGAGCAGTGGTCGGCGCCGCAGCAGTTCACCGCGGAGCTGTGGTTCAAGACCACCACCACCAAGGGCGGCAAGCTGATCGGCTTCGGCAACACCACCAGCGGGCTGAGCTCCACCTACGACCGGCACGTGTGGATGCAGAACAACGGCAAGCTGTCCTTCGGCACCAACCCGGGTTCGCAGCAGATCATCACCACGACCGCCAGCTACAACGACGGCCAGTGGCACCACGTCGCGGCCCGGCAGGGTGCCGACGGGATGAAGCTGTACGTGGACGCCCAGCTGGTCGGCAGCAACCCGGCCACAACCAGCCAGGCCTACACCGGCTACTGGCGGATCGGTGGCGACAAGAACTGGTCCGGCGCCACCAGCAGCTACCTGGCCGGCAGCCTGGACGAGGTGGCGGTGTACCCGAGCGCACTGAGCGAGGACGACGTCCGGGCGCACTACAACGCCTCCGGCCGGACCGCCCCGAACCGGGCACCGTCCGCGGTCTTCAGCTACACCAAGTCGTTCCAGACCGTGAACGTGGACGCCTCGGGCTCCAGCGATCCGGACGGCCCGCTGGCCTCCTACGCCTGGGACTTCGGCGACGCGGCGACCGCCACCGGCGTTACCGCGAGCCACAGCTACGCCAACGGCGGCAGCTACACCGTGACGCTGACCGTGACCGACGCCCAGGGGCTGACCAACACCACCACCCAGACGGTGGTGGCGGCCCCGAACCAGGCGCCGACCGCAGCCTTCGGCGCCACGGTGAACCTGCACGACGTCGCCTTCGACGCCGCCGCGTCCAGCGACCCGGACGGCACCCTGGCCTCCTACGCCTGGGACTTCGGCGACGGCAGCACCGGAACCGGCGTCACCGCGTCGCACAGCTACCCGGCGGCGGGCAGCTACACCGTGACGCTGACCGTGACCGACGACCAGGGGGCGACCAACGCCGTCACCCACACGGTCGAGACCGTCGACCCGCCGAACCAGTTGCCGACCGCGGCGTTCTCGTCGCAGCCCGGTGACCTGGAGGTGCAGTTCAGCGGTGCCGCGTCCAGCGATCCGGACGGCACCATCGCGTCCCACGCCTGGGACTTCGGCGACGGCAGCACCGGCACCGGGGTGAGCGTGTCGCACAGCTACCCGGCGGCGGGCAGCTACACGGTGACGCTGACCGTGACCGACAACCGCGGCGGCACCGCCACGGTCACCCACGCGGTGACCGTGCTGGGGCCGAACCAGCTGCCCACGGCGTCCTTCAGCTGGACCGCCGACGACGAGAAGCTGAGCTTCGACGCCGGGGCCTCCGCTGATCCCGACGGCACCATCGCGTCCTACGCCTGGGACTTCGGGGACGACAAGACCGGCACCGGCAAGACGCCGACGCACAGCTACCCGGCGTCCGGCAGCTACACCGTGAAGCTGACCGTCACCGACAACCGGGGCGGCGAGCACACCGTCAGCCACACCGTCACCGTGGTGGCCAACGCCAAGCCGACGGCGGCCTTCACCAGCTCGGCCGACTTCCTCAAGGTCAGCTTCGACGGCACCGGCTCGTCCGACTCCGACGGCACGGTGGCGAGCTACGCCTGGGAGTTCGGGGATGGTGCGACCGGCACCGGCGCCAGCCCGCAGCACAGCTACGCCGAGGCCGGCAGCTACTCGGTGAAGCTGACCGTCACCGACGACGACGGGGCCAAGGACTCCGTCACCAAGACGGTGACCGTGACCGCTCCCGGTCCGCTGGCCACGGACGCCTTCGGGCGCACCGTGAACAGCGGCTGGGGGACCGCCGACAAGGGCGGCGCCTGGACCATCGCCAACGGCGCGGCGCGGTTCTCCGTCTCCGACGGCAAGGGCAAGCTGGCGATCGCGTCCGCCGGCGCCGGTTACACCGCGCTGCTCAACGCGGTGAGCGCCACCGACACCGACATGTCCTTCGACGTGAGCATGGACAAGGCGGCGACCGGCGGCGGCCAGTACTTCAGCGCCATCGGCCGCAACGTCGCCGGGGCCGGCAGCTACAGCGCCAAGGTGCGGGTGCTCTCCACCGGTGCCGTGCAGCTGTACCTGGTGAAGACCGTCAGCGGGACCGAAACGGTGCTGTCCAGCCAGACCGTGCCCGGCCTGACCTACGCCGCCGGCAGCACGCTGAAGATCCGGCTGCAGGTGACGGGCAGCGGCACGACGGCGCTCAAGGTCAAGCTCTGGAGCGCCGGCAACGAGCCGACCGCCTGGTCGCTGTCCAGCACCGACTCGACGGCCTCGCTGCAGGCCGCCGGCGGCGTCGGAATCTACGGCTACGTGTCCGGCACCAGCACGGATCTCCCGGTGCTGTTCTCGTTCGACAACCTGGTGGTGCCAGCCCCCTGACAACGGGGTTTGATAAGCCCGGCAGGATCCCTTCGGATCCTGCCGGGCTTTTCTCATGCAAGTCTTATATTTCGTTAATAGTTAGCCCTGTTCAGTTGTTCCGAATTCGCGGACCGGGCTGCAGGATTGGTGCGTTGCATGGTACCGTTCGTGCGTCGTCTGAGGGGGAAGACGATTTCCGCGCCGCTCATCCTGGCGCCGGATTGTGCGCAACCTGCGGGGGCTTGGTCGCGTTACGAATCTCCTCCTGACGACTCGGGGCTCATTATGTTCAGGGGGGGACACGTTATGCCCAAGTCAACGCTGCTCAAGAGAGCCGTGACGCTGTTGTCAGCCACCGCGCTGGCCGCGCTCGGCTCGGTGGCCGGAGTCAGCCGGGCGGAGGCGGCGCCGGCCACCATCCAGCCGCAGCCGAACAACTCGATCACGGCCGACCGGCTGCCCACCGCCCAGATCAACGGCGTGGTGTGGTCGACCGATGTCGCCGGCAACAAGGTGTACGCGGGCGGCTCGTTCACCCGCGCCCGCCCGGCCGGCGCCGCAGCCGGCAGCAACGAGACGGTGCGCAACAACCTGCTCGCCTTCGACATCACCACCGGCAACCTGGACACCAGCTTCGCGCCCGACCTCAACGGGCAGGTGCTGGCCGTCGCCGTGTCGCCGGACAAGACCCGGGTCTATGTGGTGGGCGACTTCACCACCGCCAACGGGCAGGCCCGGCGCCGGGTGGCCGCCTACAGCACCGCGACCGGCGCGCTGATCACCTCGTTCAACCCGGTCGGCGTGAACTCGCGGGCCCGCGCGGTGGCGGCCACCAACACCACCGTCTACGTCGGTGGAGGCTTCGCCGGAGCCGGCAACAGCAGCCGCGGCAACCTGGCCGCCTTCCGGGCCTCCGACGGTGCGCTGCTGCCCTGGGCGCCGGCCGCCGAGCGTCCGGTCTGGGGTCTCGCGGTGAGCCCGGACACCGCCAACGTGTACGCCGCCGGTCAGTTCACCACCATCGGCGGCCAGGCCGCCTACGGCATGGCCAAGATGGACGCCACCAGCGGCGCGCTGGACGCCGCCTGGAAGCCCGAGGTGCGCAACGGCGGCGACGACGCCGCGGTGGGCAGCATCCGGATTCAGAACAACGCCATCTACGGCACCAGCTGGCACTTCGGCGCCGGCGGCAACCTGGAGGGCACCTTCAAGATCCCGCTGTCGTCGTCCACCGGTTCGGCCGACTGGGTGACCGACTGTCACGGCGACACCTATGGCGCCTTCGTCAGCCAGAGCACGGTGTACGTCGCCGGCCACTCCCACTACTGCGGCAACATGGGCGGCGGCTTCCCGCAGTACTCCAGCTGGAAGTACCAGCATGCCCAGGCCTGGAGCGACACCGTCACCGGCGACATCCTCAACGATCCGCACTTCTACTACAACTGGTCCGGCAAGAAGCAGGGCCCGGCGATGATCAACTGGCTGCCGGAGATGGCGATGGGCAGCTACACCGGCCAGTACCAGGCCGGCTGGACGGTCACCGGCAACGACGACTTCATCGTCTTCGGCGGCGAGTTCCCGCGGGTCAACGGCACTGCTCAGCAGGGCCTGGTGCGCTTCGGCAAGCGCCCGGTGGCGCCCGGCAGCCAGGGCCCGATGTTCGCCGCCGGCAGCTTCGTGCCGAAGATCAGCGCGCAGACCGCCACCTCGGCGCGGATCACCTGGCCGGCCGCCTACGATCGCGACGACCGCATCCTCACCTACCGGGTGTACCGCGGATCGACGCTGATCAGCACCCAGGCCGTGGAATCCAACTGGTGGACGCTGCCCGCTCTCGGCTACACCGACACCGGGGTCTCGCCCGGCGCCGGCTACAGCTACCGGGTGACGGTCAGCGACCCCGGCGGCAACTTGGTGAACTCCAGCACCGTCTCCTACACCCAGCCCGGCACGGTGGCGGCCAGCAACAGCTATACCCAGTCGGTGCTGTCCGCCGGGGCCGACCTGTACTGGCCGCTGAACGACGCCCGGACCGGCAACCCGATGACCATCCGGGACCGGTCGGGCTACAACGACGGGGTGGCCGACACCGATGTCACCGCCGGCCAGCCGGGCGCCATCACCGGTGATGCCGCGATGACCTTCGGCACGGCGCAGCCGACCCAGGCGTTCGGCCGGGTCTACGCCAACGGCACCCAGTACGCGCCCGACACCTTCACCGCCCAGGCGTGGATCAAGACCGACAGCACCACCGGCGGCCGGATCCTCGGCTTTGGCGACTTGCAGACCGGCAACTCCGGCCATCGCGACCGGCACGTCTACATGACCAACGACGGCAAGCTGATCTTCGGCGTCCGGGCCACCAACGGCAACAACCGCACGGTGATCAGCGGACGCTCCTACAACGACAACCAGTGGCACATGGTCACCGCGACCATGGGGTCGCAGGGCATGGCGCTCTACGTCGACGGCGTCCGGGTCGGACGCCGCTCGGACACCACCCAGGGCGAGACCTACCTCGGTTACTGGCGGCTGCAGGGCGACAATCTGGCCGGCTGGACCTCGGCTCCCAGCAACTACAACTTCGTCGGTTCGGTCGACGAGGTGGCGGTGTACCCGACCGCGCTGGACCAGAACACCATCCTGGGCCAGTACTCGGCGAGCGGCCGGACGGCCGACATCCCGCCGGTCCCGGCCGACAACTACGGCGCGGCCGTCTACAACGACGATCCCGACCTGTTCTGGCGCTTCGACGAGACCACCGGCACCACCGCGGCCGACTCGGGCCGTGCCTTCAACGACGGCACCTACCGCAACGGCGTCACCCTGGGCGAGGAAGGAGTGATCGCGGGCAACCGGGCGGCACGGTTCGACGGCAGCGATGACGTGGTCACGTCCAACGGAATCTTCTCCAATCCGGCGGTCTACACCGTCGAGGCCTGGTTCAAGACCACCAGCACCACGGGCGGCAAGATCATCGGCTTCGGCAACGCCCAGAGTGGCAACTCGGGCAGCTACGACCGGCACGTCTACATGCTGGCCAACGGCAAGCTGGCGTTCGGCACCTACACCGGCCAGTCCACCGTGATCACCAGCAACGTGAGCTTCAACGACGGCGGTTGGCACCACGTGGTCGCCTCCCAGTCGTCCAGCGGGATGAAGCTGTACGTGGACGGAGAGATCCAGGCCACCAACCCGCAGGCCGGGGCGCAGGCCTACGACGGCTACTGGCGGGTCGGCGGCGACAACAGCTGGTCGGGCAACCCTTACTTCAACGGGACCATCGACGAGGTCGCGGTCTACAGCACCGAACTGCCCCTGGGCCGGGTCGTGGCGCACTACCAGGCCGGTGGCGGCGTGCTCAACCAGGCACCGAGCGCGGAGTTCAGCTCCAGCGCCGAGCAGCGCCGGGTGACCTTCGCCGGCACCGGGACGGACCCGGACGGCACCATCACGGCGTACTCCTGGGACTTCGGCGACGGCGGCACGTCGACCGCGCAGAACCCGGTGCACGTCTACACCCAGGAGGGCACCTTCACCGCGACACTGACGGTGACGGACAACAAGGGCGCCACCGGCAGCATCAGCCACCCGGTGACCGTCACGGCGCCGCCCGGGCCGAGCGACACCTACGGCTCCTCGGTTTACGCCGATCACCCGCGGCTGTACTGGCGCTTCGGCGAGACCAGCGGCACCGTCGCCAACGACGTCGCCGGCGGTCTCAGCCACGGCACCATCGTCAACAATCCGGTGATGGGACGTCCGGGCGCGATCGACAACCCGAACACCGCCTTCCAGTTCAACGGCAACGGCAAGTACGTCACCTCGAACGACGCATTGGTGAACCCGACGGTGTACTCCGAGGAGGCCTGGTTCAAGACCACCACCACCGCGGGCGGCAAGATCATGGGCTTCGGCTGCACCTTCACCAGCCCGTCGTCGTGCTACGACCGGCACATCTACATGCTGGCGAACGGCAAGGTGGCGTTCGGCACCTACACCGGTGCGATGAACATCATCACCACCAGCGACAGCTACAACGACGGCAGCTGGCATCACGTCGTCGCGACCCAGTCGTCCGACGGCATGCGTCTCTACCTCGACGGTGTCCTGCAGGGCAGCAATCCGCAGACCGGGGCACAGGCCTACGACGGCTACCTGCACGTCGGCGGCGACACCTCCTGGTCGGGTGCGACCTGGTTCAACGGTGAGATCGACGAGGTGGCGGTCTACCTCAGCGAGCTCGGCGCCGGCCGGGTGCAGGCCCACTACCAGGCGGCCCAGCCGGCTCCGAACCAGGATCCGGTCGCCTCGTTCACGCTGACCAAGACCGACCTGCAGATCGCGGTGGACGGGTCCGCGTCGTCCGATCCGGACGGCACCGTCGCCGGCTACCTGTGGGACTTCGGAGACGGGCAGACCAGCACGGCTCCGGTGACCACCCACAGCTACACCACCGGCGGCACGTACACGGTGAAGCTCACCGTGACCGACGACGACGGCACGACGAACTCCAAGACCCAGTCCGTCACGGTCCAGGCAGCCAACGTGAACCCGGTGGCCGCCTTCACCGCGACCGTCGACCACCTCGACGTGGACGTGGACGCGAGCACCTCGTCCGATCCGGACGGCACCATCGCCAGCTACGAGTGGAACTTCGGCGACGGCAGCACCGGCACCGGCAAGGTGACCGACCACACCTACACCTCGGCGGGCACCTTCACGATCGCCTTGAAGGTCACCGACGATCGGGGCGGCTCGCACACCGTCACCCATGACGTGGTCACCACCATGCCGCCCAACCAGCACCCGAACGCGGCGTTCACCAGCTCGGTGAGCAAGCTGAAGGTGAACTTCACCAACCAGTCCACCGATCCGGACGGCACCGTGGCGAGCTACGCCTGGGACTTCGGCGACGGCGGCACCAGCACCCAGGCCAGCCCGAGCCACACCTACGCCTCGGCCGGCACCTGGACCGTCAAACTGACCGTCACCGACAACGGCGGGGAGACCGACGAGGTCACCCACCAGGTCACCACGGTCGCCAACCAGGCCCCGACCGCGTCGTTCAGCCACACGGTGAACGGCATGGCGGTGAGCTTCAACGGCACCGGCTCGTCCGATCCGGACGGCACCGTGGCCAGCTATGCCTGGACCTTCGGCGACGGCGGCACCGGAACCGGGGCCAGCCCGAGCCACAGCTACGCCGCGGCCGGCAGCTACACGGTGAAGCTGACGGTGACCGACAACGACGGTGCCACCGGCGACGTCACCCAGACCGTCACCGTCGCGGCGCCGACCCAGATCGCTGCCGACGACTTCAATCGGACGGTGAGCAACGGGTGGGGCAACGCCGACCTCGGCGGCGCCTGGACCAGGTCCGGGACGGCCTCGAACTTCGCGGTCTCCTCCGGGTCGGCCACCATCACGATGACGGCGGGGGTGGGTCCGGGCAGCTACCTGAACAGCGTCTCGGCCCGTGACGTGGAGCTGCGGACCAGCGTGAGCTACGACAAGCCCGGAACCGGGGGAGGGACCTACACCTCCTTCATCGTGCGGCGCAACGGCACCACCGACTACCGGGCGGTCGTCCGGGTGACGTCCACGGCGACGACGGTGCAGTTCCAGCGCACGGTGAACGGCACGGCCACGGTGATCGGCAACACCGTCACCCTGTCCGGTGGGGCGCTGACCGCCAATGAGACCCTGCGGCTGAAGGTGCAGGCCACCGGGGCGAACAGCACCACGCTGCGCGCCAAGGTGTGGCGGGCCGCCGCCAGCGAGCCGACCGCCTGGACGGTGTCGACCACCGACTCGACCAGCGGCCTGCAGACCGCGGGATCCGTCGGCGTGTACAGCTACATGTCGGGCTCGTCGACCAACAGCCCGATCGTGGCCAAGTTCGCGGAGTTCATCGTCGAGCCGGCCTGACAGCAAGAAGCGGCGGTGCGGTGTGTTCCGGGAGTCGAAACTCCTGGGACACACCGCACCGCCGCTTCTTGCTGTCAGGCCGGCTCGACGATGAACTCCGCGAACTTGGCCACGATCGGGCTGTTGGT
>NZ_JASGDE010000194.1:0-2635 GCF_047607385.1 Micropruina sp. | reverse complement strand
CTCGCTGCGCCGCAGCCCGGGGACGCGGCGGTTGCCGCCCGCCGGCAGCCCGGCCTGCGCGGGGCTGAGCCGGGCGCGGCGGCTGACCAGAAAGTCGCGCACCTCGTGGCGGGTGTCCATGACGCCGACGCTACGGCCTCCGGCGCAGCCTGCGGGACTCCCTGTCGGTACACCTTTCGGCAGAGACTCCCGAGCCCGGACGATCCGCGCTTCCCTGGTGGGCAGGGGGCCGGACCCCCGACGGACGCAAAGCGACGACAGACCGACGACAGGACACGGAGACAACCATGGATCAGCAACCCGAAACCGGCTGGAGCGGTGGCAGGAACGTCTTCGGCGACTTCGCGCCCGGCATGGTGCACTACACCGACCGGGTGCTGTTCGACGAGGTGTGGGAGCGTGCGGGGTTGTCCAAGCGCGACCGCAGCCTGGTCACCGTCGCCGCGCTGACCGCCATGGGCAAGATGGAGCAGTTGCAGTTCCACCTGGCCTTCGCCCGGCAGAACGGGGTCACCGACGACGAACTCAAGGAGGCCCTGCTGCAGCTCGCCTTCTACGCCGGCTGGCCCAACGGCATGGGCGCCACCACGGTGCTGAAGACCATCGTCGAGAAGGCGGATTGAGCCCGACGGGGCCGGGGCGCGGTCACGGGTCTTGGCTGTCGCTCTTCCTCCTTCCGGCGATCAGGATCAACACCAGCGCGGCCGCGGTGAGCGCGGCGCAGACCAGGAACATGCCGGTGTAGCCGGCGGAGGTTCCGGCGATCGCGATCACCCCGCCGGAGACGATGGCGCCGATCCGGCGGGTGTTGGCGAACGTCCCGGACGCCAGCCCGGGCCGGGCGATGATGTCCTGGAACCAGGTCAGCCCGACGCCGGTCAGGGTGGCGAAGAACCAGGCATTGAGCAGCTGTGCGGCGATCAGGGTGATCGGGTCGGCGACATAGGCCATGGCCAGGTAGAACGCGATGCCGGCCAGGCTGCCCACGCTGAGCAGGGCGACCGGTCCGTACCGGGTCGACAGGCGTCCCAAGACCAGCAGCGCGGGGATCTCGGCGAGCGCCGCGACGGCGAGCGCGATGCCGCCCCAGATGGCGTCCAGACCGAGTGCGCTGACCGTGAACAGGGTCACGATGGACGTCGTGGCGGCGTTGGTCGCCTGCAGCGCGATGAACGCGACGACGACGCCCGAGACCCGGCTGCGGGACAGCGGAGCGGACGAGTCGTCGGCCGCGGCCGGGTCGACGGACCGGGCCGTCCGTCGGCGGCGCAGCGCGAGCACGGCGCCGATGCCGGTCAGCGAGATCGCCATGATCGCCAGCAGCACGGCACGAGTGCCGGCGAATCCGGCCAGCAGCATGGCGAGCGGCGGCCCGGCGACCCAGGACGCGGAGACCATCGCCCGTGCCCGCATCACCTCGGACGGGCCCCAGCCGCTGGCCCGCAGGTGCGCGAAGAACAGCGAACTGCCCACTCCGGCCGGCCCGCCCAGCACGATCAGCGCGGCGGCGGCGACCGGCAACGATCCGGCCACGGCCAGCGCGCCGGCCAGAGCGAGGGCGAACCCGCCGCTGCCGAGCATCGGGCCGAGATAGTCGCCCCGGCGGTCTGCCCAGGCCGGCACCACCAGCGAGGCGACGAACCCGCTGGCGTTGTACAGGGCCAGCACCAGCCCGACCTGCGCCTCGGTGGCGCCCAGCAGGTCGGTCAGCAGCAGGGCAAGGGCGGGATTCAGGAACGCGAACTGCAATCCCCACGCAATGGCAGCGACCTGGGCGAGCAGGACCGGGCCACGATCACCGGTACCCACGGAACCTGGATCGTACAGCGCCCGGCTCGGCGTTCACCAACGGCTTCATTCGGGCGGGGAGCTCCATCAGGATGTCCTCGCCCGGTTCGAGTACGACCGGACGCTGCACGGGCTGCACGAAATGAAGCGGCTCGGCGTCCCGATCGTGGACGGCGACCGGGAGCTGTCGCACATCGACATCAACTGGCTGGAACCGGAGCGGGCCAAGCAGATCTCGATCGACACCCGGGCCTCGCTCGGCGAGGCTCGCGTCCTGGAGATCTTCGCCGACGTGCTGGCCGACACCGACCGGCGGTGGACGGCGTTCAGCCGGGCCTACCTGCCCGGCGAGCTGCACACCGGCACCATCGAGATCGAAGCCGACGGCGTCGGTGTCCCGGAGACGATGGCGGTGCTGGGTGGAGCCGAGGACGAGCGTGCCGCCCTGGCGGTGATGCCCGAGCACTACATCGTCATCGGCGACATCGGCACCGGTCCGCGCGGCATGGAGGCCTTCGGCCTGTTCGGCGAACCGGCCTATGTGCACGGCGTCGCGGCGTCCGAGATTCCGGCCGAACTGCGCGAAGCCGCCGATCCGGCCTATCCGATGAAGGTCTGCGGCGAGATGCTGCTGAAGAGCGACGACACGCCCCTGCATCTGGGCGCGCTCCATCAGTTCCGCCCCACGCCCACCGGATTCGCGCTCAAGTCGACGTTCTTCTGCCCGGCGTCCGCGCCCGCCGCCATCGCCGAAGGGCACAAGCTCCACTTCGCGATCGAGGTGACCAACTCGATCCGCGCCGCCTACGCCGCCAAGCAGGCGGGGGGGGGGGGGGGGGGGGGGGGG
>NZ_JASGDE010000193.1:0-21192 GCF_047607385.1 Micropruina sp. | reverse complement strand
GGGGGCACTGCCGTCCGGCCGGGTAGGGCAGCAGCCGGCCGGGCCCGGCCAGGGCGCCGCGGAGCCCTGGCTCGGACGGCTCCGTGCCGGCGAGCAGCAGGGTGACGTCGCCGCCGGTGTGCCGGTCGGCGAGCCATTGCAGGAGGCCGCCGGCCGAGCCGGTGCCGGCCAGCAGCGCCTCGGTGACGCCGTCCACGGTGCGGACGACGCTCATCCCCTGGGCGCGCACCGCGGGCCGGTCGGGAACTCCGTCGACCAGGTGCAGCATCGCCTCGGCGGTGCCGACCGAATCGGCGATCTGCCCGACGGCCCGGACGCCGGACGCCCAGGCGGCGACCTGATGATCGTGACCGGCGACCAGCACCGGGGTGCCGGTCCGCAGCCCGGTGCCGGTGCCGGGCAGGACGCCCGCCGGCGGGTCGCCGGGCAGGCTGACCCGGGGCAACTGCTGCGGTTCGAGACCGGCCTCGGCGAGCAGGGCGGCGTCGAAGCAGCCGGCGAGCGGATCGCCGGCGGCGGGCAGCCGGTAGCCGAGGGTGCGTCCGGCCAGGGTGTGATCGGTGCGCAGCTCGCCGGTCAGCGCCAGGTGCACCGCGTCCGCGACCCCGGCCCAGCGCCGCATCGCGGCGAACGTGTCGGGGTGCCGGGAGCGCAGCCACAGCCAGACCGCCAGCGACGGCTTGGGACCCGGACGCACCCCGGTCGCGGCGAACAGCGCGTCGGCGCCCAGTCGTCCGGCCAGCGCCCGGATCTCGGCGTCGTCCCGGGCGTCCCGCCAGGACAACAACGGGGTGAGCGCCCGGCCGTCGGCGTCCAGCGGATAGCCGGATTCGGCCATCGACGCGATGCCGACCGCGGCGACCGGTCCGGCGTCCGTGGCGGCCCGCAGCCCGGCGACGACCAGCGCCAGCAGGTCGTCCAGCCCGGCGGGTGTCGGGCGGCTGAGCACGACCTCGCCGACACCGTCCGATACTCGGACCACCTTGGTGTTGCTGGTCCCGATGTCGATGCCCACGGCG
This sequence comes from Micropruina sp., assembly GCF_047607385.1. GTDB lineage: Bacteria > Actinomycetota > Actinomycetes > Propionibacteriales > Propionibacteriaceae > Micropruina. The sequence continues at coordinate 20,173 of NZ_JASGDE010000193.1, read as the reverse complement.
GCGGTCATGCAGGCCATCCTGGCGCGACCCGGCGGCCGAGGGCCAGGGTCGGCGTCCCGGCGCAGTCAACCGGTGAGCGGCCGGATGCGATGTCGGACCTGCGGACTACCGTGAGCGCATGACGCAACGTGTGGACATGTGGTTCGACTCGACCTGCCCGTGGGCCTGGATGACCTCGCGCTGGCTGCTCGAGGTGGAGAAGGTGCGCGACGTGGAGGTCTACTTCCACGTGATGAGCCTGTCGGTGCTCAATGAAGGCCGTGACCTGCCCGAGGAGTACCGGCTGATGCTGGACGAGGCGCTGCCGGTGGCGCGGGTGGCGCTGGCCGTCCAGCGGGAGCACCCGGAGAAGCTGCGGGACTACTACACCGCCATCGGAACCCGGCTGCACCCGGGCGGACATGACCGCTCCGACGCAACCCTCGCCGACGCGCTCGCCGAGGCGGGCCTGCCGGCGGAGCTGGTCGAGCTCGGTCACACCGACGCCAACGACGACGAACTGAGGCGTTCCCACCACGAGGGCATGGACCCGGTCGGCGACGAGGTCGGCACCCCGGTCGTCCACCTCAACGGGATGGCGCTGTTCGGCCCGGTGATCTCCCCGGCGCCCAAGGGCGAGGCGGCCGGCGACCTGTTCGACGGCTTCGCCAAGCTGACCGCCTACCCGGGCTTCTTCGAGGCCAAGCGGACCCGCACGGTGGGCCCGATCTTCGACTGACCGCGACCGTTGGCCGAGCTTGTCGAACCCGGGTCTCGACAGGCTCGACCAGCGGGGGTTCGACACGCTCGGCCGGCCGGGTCTCGACAGGCTTCACCAGCGGAGGCCGCCACTAGGGACTTCGGCTATCTTGACGGGATGCGCGTGCACATCGCGGCCGATCATGCGGCCTACGACCTGAAGGAGTTCCTGGCCAAGGAACTGTCCAGCGCCGGCTACGACGTGGTCGATCACGGCGCGCACTCCTACGACGCCACCGACGACTACCCGACCTTCGTGCTGCCCTGCGCGGAGGCCGTCGCCGCCGACCCGGAGAGCCGCGGCATCGTCCTGGGCGGTTCCGGCAACGGCGAGCAGATCGCGGCCAACAAGGTCAGGGGAGTGCGGGCCGGGCTGGCCTACAACACCATGACCGCGCGGCTGGCGCGTGAGCACAACGACGCCCGGATCGTGGCGCTCGGCGGCCGGATGCAGTCGCTCAGCGACGCCCTGGAAATGGTGACGGTGTTCCTGGAGACCCCGTTCTCGGGCGACCCGCGGCACGCCCGCCGGGTGGCGATGCTGGAGCAGTACGAAGCGCAGCACACCCGCTGACGGCGTCCGGACGAGCAGGGGAAAGGCCATGCCCGAGGGACACGTGATCCATCGGCTCGCCGACGGGCTGACCGAACGGTTCGCCGGGCGCAGCGTCGCGGTGAGCAGCCCGCAGGGCCGGTTCGCCGACGAGGCGGCGCTGCTGAACGGCGGGACGCTGAGCGCGGCCGAGGCCTACGGCAAGCATCTGTTCATCGACTTCGGACCCGATCGGGTGGTGCACATCCACCTGGGGCTGATCGGCAAGCTGTGGCTGCTGGACGGCCCGCCCACCTCACCGGCCGGTCCGGACACCCTGCGCCTGCTGATCGCCCGCGACGTCCATCGCGCCGAGCTGCGCGGCCCGCAGTGGTGCCGGCTGATCACCGACGAGGCGCGGGCCGAGGTGATGGCCAAGGCCGGCGACGACCCGATCCGTCCGGAATGCACCGGCGAGAAGGCGTGGGCGAAGATCTCCCGCTCGGGACGGACCATCGCATCCCTGCTGATGGACCAGGCGGTGACCGCCGGGGTCGGCAACATCTACCGTGCCGAGGTGCTGTTCCGGCACCGGATCAACCCGTTCAAAGAGGGCAAGACGATCTCCCGGCGGACCTGGAACGCGGTCTGGGCCGATCTGGTGGTGCTGCTGCGGCTGGGGGTGCGGGACGGCCGGATCGACACCGTCCGGGACGAGCACCTGCCCGAGGCGATGGGCCGGGCTCCCCGGGTGGACCGGCACGGCGGCGAGGTCTACGTCTACCGGCGGGCCGGGCTGCCCTGCCTGGTCTGCGGCACGCCGGTGCGCAGCCAGGTGCTGGAGGGCCGCAACCTGTACTGGTGCCCGCGCTGCCAACGGCGGCGCTGAGGAGCCGGGCGATGCGCTGGGGAGCCTTCGCGGTGCGGGTCGACGCCGACGGAACCGGCTTCGAACTGCTGCACGGCGAGGACCTTTGGGCGCGGTTCACCCTGGCCGGGCTGCGGCCGACCGGACGGTTCACCGACGACGCCGACGAGGTCGAGCACGGCTTCGCGATCGGGGACGCCGGCTGCGCCGTCCGGCATGCGGTGGGCGAGGCCTGGAGCGTGCGCTGGGCGCTGCGGGCCGCCGATCCGGTCAGTGCGGACGGTTCCTCCGATCTCCTCCCGGACGTCGTGTTCCGCGGGGACGGTTCCCCCGGTCCGCCGCGCGGTGAACTGTGCGGGCAGCCGCGACTGTCGATCCGTCCCGGCCCCGGCTGTGTGGTCTGGGCCTGGGCGGCCGGCGCCGAGGGCCTGATCGCGATCGGACCGGCCGGACGCGCCGCGCCGGTCGTCGGGCTGCGACTCACCCAGGGCTGGCTGCGGGCCGACGGCGACGGCTTCGCGTTGGCCCCCGCGGACCTGGCGCTCAGCCCCGGACGCCGCTGGGTGGGCACGCTGCGCGCCGACCTGTACCCGACCATGGACGCCCTGGGCGCCCGGCTGCCGGCCTGGCTGGCTCCGCTGGAGCTGACCGCCGGGCAGCCGTGGGAGTTCCGTGACCCCGACCATGCGCTGGTGGTGCAGCCCCCGGCCACCACCCGCGCCGAGGGCGACGCCGTCCAGGTGATCGGCCGGCCCGGGCGGGCCGGGGTGACGCTGCACTCGCCGCGCGGGCTGACCGCGCTGACCGTCTCGTTCGCGCCGATGCTGGAGACCCTGCTGGCCGCCGGCGCGTCCCAGGTGCTGCGCGGCCGCGAACCGGTGACGCCGGCGGGTGCGTTCGTGGTCGCAGAGGCCCAGGGCCGGGCGCTGGTCAGCGCGCCGTCCGCCGCGGAGCGGCTGCTGGACGACCGGGACTGGAGCCAGGACGCCGACCTGCTGGCGATCGCCACCGGCATCGTCCGCGGGCAGCGTTCCGGCAACGCCCGGATGCTCCGGGCGGCGCTGCGCCGGCTGCAGCTGGTGCACCCGCAGCCCGGTTACGGACGAGTGGTGATGGCCGCCTGGCTGGCCAGCCTGGCGCTCGGCGAGGACGCCCGCGAGGAGGCGTTGGCGTTGCTCAGCCGGCCCAGCGGGTCGGGCTGGGTGGCGTTGGAGCTCAACGTGCTCAACCTGCGCAGCCAGGAGGTCTCCGGCGGGTCCTTCGCCGGGCTGATCAACGCGCTGGGCGGCGACCTGCCCGGCGAACCGGTCGGGGTGGACGCCGTCCGGCAGGCCCAACTGGTCGGCCTGCTGCAGCTCTGCCCGGAGGAGTGGCCGATGGCGCAACAGGCCGCCGCCTGCGCGACCAAGAACTCCCGGCGGCTGCTGGCGTCGGTGGCGGCGTCCGACTTCTCCGATCCCGACGATCTCGCCGTGCTGGCCTGGCTGGCGCTGGGGCAGTCGCTGGTCTGAGCCGGACCGGACGCCGCTCAGTTGCCGCCCAGCAGCTCCGGATAGGGCTTGGCCTCGCCGAGCACGTGCTGGGACAGGAACGCCGAGACGGTGCCGTACCAGATGGCGGCGTGCTGCGGGCTGAGCACCCAGTGGTTCTCGTCGGGGAAGTACAGGAACCGGTGCGGGGTGTTGCCGTCGGCGTCCAGCGCCAGTTGGGAGCGGCTGAGCAGCTCCCACCACAGCCGCAGCCCCTCGCCGATCGGCACCCGGTAGTCCCGGTCGCCGTGGACGACCAGCATCGGCGTCCGGATCTGCTCCACGAAGGCGTGCGGGGAGTGGTCCCGGCGCATCGTCTCGTCGACCTCGCGGGCCCAGTAGTAGGAGTGGTCGGTGGTCGGTCCGAACTGGTCCAGCGACCACAGCGAGGCGTGGCTGACGATGGCCGAGAACCGGTCGGTCTGGCCGGCCATCCAGTTCGCCATGTACCCGCCGAACGAGCCGCCCATCGCCGCCGTCCGGGAGGCGTCGATGTCGCCGCGGGCCGTTGCGGCGTCCGTGATCGCCATCAGGTCGGTGAACGGCTCGGCGCCCCACCGGCTCCAGCCGCGCGCGATGAAGGCCTCGCCGTAGCCGGTGGACAGCGCCGGATCGGGCAGCAGCACCGCATAGCCCTGGGCGACCAGCAGCCACGGGCACCAGCGCCAGCTCCAGGCGTTCCAGGAACTCAGCGGGCCGCCGTGGATCCACAGCAGCAGTGGGGCCGGCTGCTCGGCGGCGTCCGCGGGTAACGCGAGCCAGGCGCGCACCGTGCTGCCGTCGGCGACCGTGGTGGTCACCTCGGTCAGGGTGCCGGGCAGTTCCGGCGCCGGGGCCGGGTTGCGGAGCAGTTCGGCCTCGACCGGGACGCCGCCGGTGCGGAAGGCGTCCAGGTCGATCCGGACCGCGGCGCACGGTGCCAGGTAGGAGGTGCGCAGCGCGTACACCCAGCGGCCGTCGGGGGAGACCTGCGGATCGGTGAAGCTGGCGTCGTCGCTGGTCAGCCGGCGGACGGTGCCGGTGGCCAGGTCGAGGAGGAAGACGGGTGCCCGACCGTCGGAATCGGCGACCAGCACGACCCCGCTGCCGTCGGGCAGCCAGACCTGGGCGGTCGGCCAGCGGTCCCAGTCGGCGGCGACCCGCTGGGATTCGCCGCTGGCCAGGTCGAGCAGGTGCAGTTCCTGGCGCGGCGGGCGTTCGGGAGAGGTCAGCGGCGCGCGGCTGAACAGCAGCCGGGTGCCGTCCGGGGAGATCAGCGGGGCGAAGGCGTCGGCGTCCGGATCGTCGACCAGGATCGTGGTGCTGCCGTCGCCGAGATCGACCCTGACCAGGCGCTCGTGACAATCGCCGGCGCGTCCCACCCGGGCGTCCACCAGCACCGCGAAGCTGCCGTCCGCGGCCAGATCGAAGTCGTCCAACTGTCGTGCGGTGGCGTCCGGGGTGAGGTCGCGCACCTCGATCCGGACCGGATCGGTCGGTCCGGCCGGCTCGGGCAGGGTCGCCGCCATCAGGTGGACGGCGCTGCCGAGGTCGTGATCCCAGTGCCGCACCGGATGACTGGCGTGCAGGATGGCGGTGACCGAGCGTTCCTTGCGCTCCTTGCGCAGCCGGTCGTCGTCGGCTTCGTCGGACGCCGCATCCAGCCGCGGGGCGGCGACCAGCAGCTGGCCGCCGTGGCTGAGCACCTTGCCGAAGCCACCCAGCCGGCTGCCGATCAACACGGCGTCGCCGCCGGACGCGGGCAGCAGCCACAGCCCGGCGGGTCCCTCCTCGTCGTCCTCGGCGTCCGGGTCGGGACGGGACGAGCCGAACAGCAGATCACCCGCATCGGTGAACACCGGGGACGATTCCCCCTTGCGGGAGCGGGTGAGCCGGCGGGCGTCCTGAGTGCCGGAGGGGTCGATCTGCCACAGCGCGCTGCGGTACTGGGTGCGCTTGCTGTCGAGGGTGGAGATGGTCGTGATCAGGCGGGTTCCGTCCGGCGAGAGGATGAGACCGGAACACCGGGGTAGTCCAAGGTAGGCGTCGATGTCGTTGAATGGGCTTCCCATTCGACTGACCCTAGTACGACTAGAGCCCACGGTTCACGGTCCCGGTAGGCAGCGCTGGTTCTCGGCGGAGGCCGAACTGGCCTAGACTCGACGCGGCTGACCGTCGCCGACGGCCGCCGTCCGGGGCGTAGCGTAGTGGCTAGCGCGCCTGCTTTGGGAGCAGGAGATCGCAGGTTCGAGTCCTGTCGCCCCGACCATTTGTGCTCCTGACTAGGGAGTTTAGTGCGGAAGGGTGACAGGGCAAACTCCTGTCGCCGTCGACCCAATCTGGAGTAGCGCGAACGAGCACACGTCTCTCACTAGGTGTTTCTCTTACTTCCCGGCAGGGGCGCGCTGGTGCCGTGGGTGGTTCGATGTTGCCGGTAGCCCCAATTAGTCTCCGCATCGGGGGCTGTGTGCGAGCGTTCAGGTAGCACATACAGCAACCCGCCACCGCAGCCGGAGCAGGTCAGTGTGGGACCGCCAGGATCGTCAACGTGGCGGTCGCACCACCAGAGGTCGTGCGGCCGCCACAGCTGACGGCTGGGAGTGCGGATCTCAGAACACGCTGTGTCAAGGGCCATTGGTTTCTGCCCGGAGGCGGTCATGAAACCTGCCCGGTGATGGCCACGAGTTTTGCCCGGTGGTGGCCATGGGATCTGCCCATTGGTTGGCCACCGACGACCGGGTTTTGGGTTAGCTCAGGGCGGTCACCCCCTTGCCGGTGAGGGCTTGGGTGAGGCGGACGCTGTCGCCGCTGGTCTGGCAGACGTGGGCGTGGTGGAGGAGCCGGTCGACGGTGGCGGTGGCCAGGGTCTTGGGCATGAGTTCGTCGAACCCGGCGGGGTGCAGGTTGCTGCTGATCGCGATGGAGCGTTTCTCGTAGGCGGTGTCGACGAGTCGGTAGAGCCCTTCGGCGGCGTCGGTGGCGACCGGTAGCAGGCCGATGTCGTCGACCACGACCAGGTCGGCGCGCAGGATCCGGGCGAACGCTTTCGACACGGTATCGTCGGCGCGGTGTCGTCGTAGGAGTGCGCCGAGTTGTTCGAGGGTGAACCAGGCGACGTGGAGCCCGGTTTCGACGGCTTGTTGGCCGAGCGCTTCGAGCAGGAACGTCTTCCCGGTGCCGGAGGGGCCGCAGACGACCAGGTTCTCCCGACGGCCGATCCATTCCAGGGTGCGTAATGCCTGCTGGGTCGGTGCAGGGATGGACGACAGTGGGGGTTGCCAGGTGTCGAAGGTCTTCCCGGTGGGGAACCCTGCCGCGCTGCGGCGGGTGGCCAGGGCGGACCGGTCCCGGCCGGCGGCTTCCTCAGCGAGCAACACCTTGAGGACCTCGGCAGGGTCCCAGCGTTGACTCTTCGCGGTCGCGATCACGTCGGGGGCATGCCGGCGGATGTGCGGCAGCCGGAGCCGGCGCAGCAGCGCTTCCAGGTCGGCGGGCAGCGGTGGAGCGACGGGAACGCCGGGGACGGGAACGATGGTGTGGCTGGTCACGGGTGGTCTCCTTCGGTGGTGCCGTACTGGGCCCAGGCGGCGGTGCCCTGGGTCAGGGAGGCGTTCTCGCCGGCCCGGTGTTGCCCGGCGGCCGGCCGAGTGCGGTGGTGGTCCAGGATGGAGGCCAGATCGGCCTCGGCGAATCGGCCATGGACCGCGGCATGACCTAGTGCCCAGTCGACCTCGCCCGGGCTGAACAGCCGAGCGAGCTGGGTCGCGGTGGCCATCTTGACCCGCATCTTCGTGGTGCCCGCCGCGGCGGCCTCGATCAGCCACAGACGGGCTCCCTCGCCGATCGTCAGGAACTCGGCCTCGGCGGTGTTCCTCGGCCTCGGCTTGCGGTCCAGCGCACCCTCGGGGGCGGGCGGGAAATGCGCATCGTCGAGTTGCGGAGTGCCGGGGGTGGCCCGGCGGTGGCGGGCGACCTCGACCGGGCCGTCGCCGCCGATATGGGTGATGACGATCTGTTCGTCGCCGCCGTGTCCATGAACCCGTGCCCACACCGTTTGCCCCATCAGCTGGTGCGGCACCGAGTACTGGCCGTGCTCGAAGGTCATCATCGGGGTGTTGACCGGCACCTGCCGGGTCACACCGAACGCGACCGTGAACGGCCGTGCGTTGACCGGGTGCAGCCGGGCCTGTTCCTCGGCCAGCATCTCCACCGGCAACCGCCGGGTGACTCGATGGACCCGGTTGTTGACCCGGTCACAGAACTCGCGGCAGGCCTGTTCCAACGCGGCGAACGACCCGTACTGGTCGGCCAGGTTGGCCTCGGTCGGCACCAGATCGGCCTTCGAGATCCGCACCGCTGCTTCGGTGCCGCCCTTGCTCGCCGGGTCGGCCGGGACACAGGTATGGACCGTCACCGCATAGTGACGGGCGAACTCGGCCAGTTGCGGGTTCCGCACCGGGATCCCCGCGATGTGCTCCACGGTGACCGTCTTCTCGTTGTCGGTCAACACATAGGTCGGCACCCCACCCAGCCGGCGGAACGTCACATCCAAAGCGGCGAACACCGAGGGCAGGGTCTTGTCCCGGATCGGGAACACCACCCGGAACCGCGACCACGCCAACCAGGCCACGAACAAGATCGTCGTGACCCCGTCCACCACCGGGCCGTCGCCGTAGTCGTACTGCAACCACATGCCCGGCTCGGTGACCCACGGCCGATGCACCCGGCGCCGCCCGGCATGCCACGCCGTCTTCGCCTCGGCCACCGCCCGGCGCGTGGTCCGTTCCGAACCCGTATAGCCCAACCACACCAGCTTGGCGTGGACCCGGTCCGCCCGCGCCTTGCCCTTCGACCGGTCCACCCACTCCTCGACCTTGTCCAGGAACGGATCGATCAACTGCGACCGGCGCACCGGCCGATCCGGTGGCCCGCCCGCCCTGTCGCGGGCCTCCACATACCGCTTCACCGTGTGGTGAGAACAACCCGCCAACTCGGCGGCATCACGCAACGACCCAGTCAGATCGTAAGCATCCAAGATTTCCATGATCTCCTCGGCAGACTTCAAGATGTCCCTTCCTCGGGGCGACAGCGACTCAGCACCGCCAATCGCACCCCGAGGAAGGGGCCCACACCGCGCACGACACGGCGGGGCAACAACGTCACGTCCGGGCAGATCCCGTGACCACCACCGGGCAGGTTTCATGACCGCCAGCGGGCACTTTCGTGGCCGTCACTGGGCAGTTTCTCGTGGCCGCCGACACGCTGCGGACGATGCCTCCGTCGCTGCGTAGCACGCTGCCGTTGATTGCGCTCGACCCGGCCCCGGTGACGAAGCTGACCAGGTTGGCGATCTCGGCGGGCCGAATCAGGCGAGCGATCAACGACGTTGACCGGTTCTCGGTCATGAACCGCTGCTCTGCCGCGTCGTAACTGAGGTCGTGGTGCCGTTCTCGAGCTGGGGCGGCGTCTTCGGCGACCAGGCCGTCGCCGCCGCGATGATCGACCGCATCGTCCACCACGCCGACGTCCTCACCCTCAAGAGGCGCCAGCTATCGACTCCGCGGCCGCGGCATCGACAGTCTTCAGAGCATCAATACCCAAGATCAGGCAGACTGACCGAACGACAACCAGGTGTATGACGGGCTCGCGAACTGTGAAGTCGAGTTGATGATCACTATCGCCAAGAAGGAGCTAGTTATGCTGACCGCCGAGAAGCGTCAGGTATGAAGTTGAACCAGCCGCGATGCCGTCATGGATCACGTGAGGCTATAGCAACTCGAACTCGGCAGCGATCGCCCTTGGTACGGCTGCCAATTTGGGTGGGCGCTGCTCGGGACGGTATCCGGGAGTCGTTGCGTAGATCACGGTTTCGTCACCGAAGTGGAGCGAAACCTCCTGCTTCGCGAAAGTCTGCAGCAATGTGAGGAACGTCCCAATACGCAGCGGCACCATGCGCGTAGTTCCGGCGGCCTCAACCTCTGCGGGGACATGCAGAACTCCGGTATGCGCGCTCGCAGGGTCAAGGAGCGAGGCCACGCTCATCGCACCATCGCTGACTGTGACCTCGACGAGGGTGCTGTTGCCTCCTGCCCAACTCGCTTCAGCGAGGCGCTTAGCGTCGATCAGGTGACGATGCACGTCATCGCGTTGGAACGTGACGGTCGTGCCGTCCACGAGAGGCATTGGAACGAAGCGCTCGCGCCACGGGCGAACGTGAGATGTCCAGGCCGCCCAGCGCTCGCCGCAAGCCACGAAGAGTCCATGTTCGCCGATGTCAGCAATCTGACCTATCTGGACCGGGCCGAGGGTTGCAGCAGACATCTGGCGAAGCCAGAGATAGTGGACAAGGGCTTCGATCCTGCCCTCAGGGGAGACCGCGAGGTTGGCCTGGGCGGCGTGATACTGGTGGCAAGCGTCAAGGGTTAGAACTCCGTCTGCTGCGCGCAGGCCAACGTAATCAAGGTCTTTCCGGTCGGTCTGACGCCAGGCGTCGTAGCCGGCCACAGGGACAACATGAAGCACAGCGCGACGGAACGCTGCGCTGTCCGCAACCGCCACTAGCGAACGAGGGCTCGGCGGAAGAGGCGGCGCGAAGACATGCCTCGGCAAGAGCGTCGCCCGGTGGGAGCGGCCATTGACACCGATGCGAATGTGCTTCTCGCCCTCGGTTTCGAGAGTCACATATGTCGCCGATCGCTGCCGGGGCGGCGTGCCTTTGCGCAGCGCCTCGACGATTTGCCAGATGTCGCGGGCATCAGCCACAACCGTTCCGGGCACATCCACCGCCGCGCTCAGATCCATGAACGCAGCTGCGTAGTCGTCGCTACCGCACACGCGCACCTGGCCCTCAGATGCAACCAACCACACCCCACCCTTGGGGTCGTCGTAAGAGTCGCCTCGACGGGCAGTCCTTGCCAGGGTGAGGGCTCGGACGAGGTCGTCCAGTGGCACCAGCATCCGTACGGCTTCGGCCGGCAAATCGCGAGCCGGATCGGGAGCGAGGCGATCAGTCCAGCCCGGCATCGGCGTACCCGAATCACGCAAGGCACTGATCATCTGCCTGTACTGGTCCGATGACAACTCATCCACGAGGCGCTTGAACGCCCACTTCGACTTCACATCCACCCCATCATTCTGCTGGGCAGATGGCCGAACCTGGGCTGAGCGAAGCATGGTGGAAAGCGAGCGGCGGTCACCCTGTACTGGGCTCCTGGCTGACGAGGTGCAGCCGGGTCCGAGATCCGATGACTGACACGACCGAGGCCACGACTCGCTCGACGGCACCCGCTTGGGAGGTCACTCTCGCACTGGTCTCGGCTGTGCTGTTCGCGATGCTCCACATCGGTAGCTTCCTCTACACCATCGGATTCGGCCCGTGCATGGCACCTAGCCCTGCGCGTCACCAGGAACCCGATCTGGCCGATCCCGCTGCACGTGACCAAGGATCCAGCGTCGTTGCTGTCACAACTACGAATGGGGCTTCTACATGCCCAGCTTCGACCTGATCTCCTGGGACCCGGGGTCCTTCGAGCGCACCCCAACCCGTCGCTGGCCTGGCTTGGCGAGGTTGCCAATAGGCGCCCGGAGCTTGAGCTAGTGAGCACTGCTGTTTGAAGTCGTCGGCGAGGCGTGCGCTCTTTGAAACGAGGTGTAGGTCGCGCAGAAGTATCACCCGGCGCTGGGATCCTGACGCACGCCCGGCGGGGGCCAAAAGCGGGGCATAGTGTCTGGCATGCTCGCTCCGTGGATCTGGTGTCGATCTTCGTGGAGACAGTTGAGGACCTACGGCTGCGTAGCAGCCTGACGTCGACGAGCTATGACGCAATCCAGGCCGGTGGGCTGATGCGCAGACTCCTCATCGACGGTGGCGCCGTTGCGGACCGAGCTACGAAGGAGTTGCGTGAACGGGGCTGGTATCAGCGCAAGCCAGTGTGCGTCTGGGGCACGGCTGCTGTCCTCAGGACAGGTCCAAGAGGTTCGGTTTGGGTGTCGAAGGAGCAGCTCGACCCGGCTCTGCTGGAGCCCCTGTTCAACCTCGATCGCGCTCCAGATGCGCTCGAGGGGTGGGTCATGCGGGGATCAGTCAAGGATCTGTTGAAAGTGGCGGTCCTTCAGCCGGACCATCCGGAGGTCGGAGCCATCCCTTCGGTGACCGCGCAGCAGCTGATCCAGCACTTTGCCATCGTGCTCGGCGGAGTGCATCACGGAGCTAGACCAAGAACACCGCCGCCGGAGTTGATCCTGCGCGCTGTCGAGGCGGCGATGCCCGAGCTTCTCTGGGTAATGCGCGCCTTGGGTCGCATTGTGGTGCGGGCGTACGAGCCGCTCGTTTGTGCGGCCATCGTGAAGGGGCATGGTCCCGGCGGATAATCGAACACGCGTGGCGTGCCCTCGGCGTGCCCCAAATGGGGTCGCTGGCGGTCGGTGAAGGTGAGGAAAGGCCGCCCGCTGAGGCGCAAACAGGCCCACTCTGCGGGCCCCAGCCAGCTTCCCAAGCTGAGAGTGCAGGCTCGATCCATCGCGCGAGCATCCTTGACCGTGGGTGACCGCTGCATGGTCTCAGCGTGGCTGTCCGGCGAACCAGACTTGGGGTTAGCCTACTGGGAGGCGGCTGGCTGGGCCCTCCGCCACGACAGGTATCTCACTTGCCTGTCTCGTGCCAGTGGATGAACCCTGGCCACGGTGACTAGTCGGGGGTGACCATATGCTCGACTTCTATGGAGTCGCCGAGTGTGGATAGGTCGGCGAAGAATTCCTTGTGGGATTCTTCGGGATTAATATTGACGGCCACATATCCGGGAACGAACCATTCGTGTAGGTAATTTGATCGTACGAGAAGTTCGTGCAGTAGTGGGTGCAAGGAGTCGATGTCCTCCGGGCGCTTGATCGCTATCCGGACTACACCATTCCTCGACCTGTGGACGACTGACCGGATCCGGTAATCGCTGTCCGCTCGTACGACGTCGCCAAGCGCAAGCTGGTCGGCGAAGAAGGGGATACAGCAGATCTCGTAGAGGTCATGGCCCACTTGCTTGGTCCAGAGCTGCTCGTGGTTCTCCCCGGGGCCGACATCGTCAAGGGCTACTCGCAGCATGTAGCTGGGGTGAGGACGCGCCACCGGGTCGGGGTGCGAGGCGATCATTTCCTTCCTCCTTCTCCTCCGTATGCCGACCTCCACCAATCCAGCATCCTGGTTGGCCAGAACGAGGGGGGCCACTCTCCGGTGTAGTCGGGTGGTGGATTGACCGGAGCCGGCCTTGCGCCCTTAGACAGATTGCACCAGGAGCAGGCGGGTGTCAGATTAGCCGGTGAGAGGTCGCCCTTCTTGCTGCGGGGAATGACGTGATCCAGATGCTCGGCTGGATTTTGCTGGCAGTACGAACAGGTGTCGGGCTTGGCGCCCTCCACAAAGTATTTCTTGCGCACGGCGGACGTGATTCGACTTCCGGATGTTTCTGTCTCCGAGGTGGACCCGGCTGGGATGCTCGGGTCTGCTGCGGTGGCGGGGACGTTGGGCTGATCGGGATCGCCGGGCCTAGCGCCCGGTTCTGGGGTCGGGTCCTCCGGCAGCGAAGCTCTCGGGGTGAACGAGGTGATCAGGTCTGGCGGGCTCGCCAAGTCTAGGCCTGCGGCGTCGAGCGCGGTGCCTTGGCAGACCGCGGAGGAGATGCCACACAGGCGTGGTGCGTCCACAGGCAGGACACCGATCGGCTTGGCGAGGTCGGCTGGACGGGTAATGAGCTTCTCGGAATGGTCCGGGGTATCGGCCCAGTTGGCTCCGGCTAGCATGCTGCTCATTTGGGTTAGGATCCTGTTGGCTTCAGCGACAGCCTTGTTCAGCCCAGCCATAGCCTTGTCGGCTACGGCTAGGGCGTTGTTCGCCGTAGCTATGGCACCACCGACCCCGTCGATAGCCTTCTGGATCTCGATCTCGATACCGGCCGCCTGCGTGGTCAGCCACGAGTCAAGCGTCTTCGTCCAGTCGACCACGGACGGGACAGTGGTGTCAGTGCCAGCGCCCGATTTGGGCAATACGGTACCGCCGCCTAGCAACGGCAGCTCGGCGGGCTGGTTCAGGTTCGAGGAAACAATCCAGAGGCCGATCCCAAATCCGATTGCACCGCCAATGAGGCCTCCTAGACCGCCGCCGACAAGTGTCCCTCCGCCGGGTTCGACGAAAGTTCCACCTACGGCGCCGACCTCTGTTCCGGTGCCTGTGCCGGAGATCACCCCACCTACGATCGTCCCGGCTTCGAATCCGAGTTCGGCGACGCAGGAGGGCACGTCGGTGCACCACTGACCGGTCGGATCGGTGTGCGTGATCGGGTTTCCTAGGGCGTACTGGTAGCGATTGACCTGGTTGACCGGCACGGTCGCGGTGTCGCGGCTCATGAAGCTGCTGGTGGCAGAGTCGTACCAGCGGGACTGCATATGGACGAACGTTCCGTTGCTCCACTGGCCTTGGAAGCCGATGGCACTGGCGACGGTGCCTGACGAAAGTGTTCCGCTGGGGGACCAGTTAGCGTTGGAGGTAACGCTGCCCCCCGCTATCGTTGCCCGCACGTTGTCGTGCTGATCGGAAATGAGGTACTTTCCGTCTGCCGTCAGTGGGGTCGATCCGAGTCGTGACCAGCTGGTTTGGCCGTCACTGGCGGGCTCAAGTTCGGAACCCGAATAGCTGAACGGTGAGTTGTTCGCCGACGCGATCCGGTCCAAGCTGTCGTAGGTGTAGGTCTTGGTGCCGGCTGCCACTAGGCGGTCGAGCGCGTCCCAGGCGAGGCTTGTTTGGATTCCGGATGTCGTTTGACTCTGTCGAGTACCGCGAGCGCTGTAGGCGTAAGTGGTGTCGCCTTTAGTGAGTAGGCGATTTCTCTGGTCGTAGGTGTAGTCGACGCCGTCTTCACTGCTGAGATTGCCGACCTCGTCATACGTCCGGGAGTGATGTACGCCAGACGGATCGACCCAGGCTGTGAGCTCGGAGTTCGGGTTGTAGGTGTAGGTAGTCGCGCCCGAGCCGGCCATAGTGCTAGGGCCGATCTGCTCGCTGATAAGGCGGCCAGCCGCATCGTAGGTGCCGTTCCAGGAGTAGACCACTGAAGCCTGAGCATTGGTGACAACATCGCCCACTACTCGACCGCTGCCGTCACGTGAGAAGGTTCGGACGGCCCCGGGTAGCTTGACCTTTGATAGCTCGCCGTCACTGCTGTAGTCAAAGGTTTGGACGCCGGCCCCCGTGGTGACTGACGCCACGCGGCCAGCCGGCGTCCAGGACGAGGCAGTGGTCCCTGATGCGTCGGTGGACGAGGTTAATCGACCCGCAGCGTCGTAAACGTGGGACGAGGAGCCTAGTGGACCACTTGACGATGTCAGAAGGCCTCGTGTGTCGTAGGAGAACGACTGCTTTCCGGTTGGGGTGGCCTCCGATGTGAGGAGACCGGTGGGGTCGTAGGTGAAAGTCCGGTTGGCAGAGGGAATACCAGCCCCGGTAGCAGACTCGGTCAGAGTGTTCCCATCGGCATCAAAGGTCCGGGTTGTTGTGACGCCACCGGGAGCCACGGTTCTTACCGGGTTGCCCATCATGTCGTAGTCCATGGTCCAGGTGCGGTCGCTAAGGGTCGGGAAGGCTGCTGTAGCGGGTTCCACAATGCTGGTGACCTCGCCGAGCAGATTCCTGCTCAGGCTTGTGGTGTTGTCGCGAGCATCGGTTATGCTGGTCAGCAACCCGGTGGCGTCGTATCCCATCCGGGTTGTTGTTCCGTCGGTGTCTGACAGCGTGAGTTGGCGATTCAGGGCGTCCCAGCTGCTCGTACTGCCAGTGCCCATCGGTCCGGTGGCGGATATGCGATTGCCAGCGGGGTCGTAGGCGGCGACGCTGGTGTCGAGGACTGTGCCGCTCGATGATTCGTGCGTGGTCTTGACGGGATTTCCGACGCTGTCGTACTCCGTGATGGTGGTCCTTCCGCCGCCGGTACTCCTGGTCCGGTGGCCGGCGGGGTCGTAGCCGAAGGCGTTCGTGACGCCATCTGCGTCACGTACGCCGATCAATTGGCCGACGATGTCGTAGGTGAGCGTCGTCATGGCGTTGAGCGGGTCGATGATTTTCTCGACCTGGCCGCGCTGGTTGTAGGTATAGGTGGTCGTCTGTGCCGACGGGCCCGCGTACACGGAGGTTGTTGTGACCTGCCCTAAGGAATTGATTGACTGGGATGTCTTCCGCCCCGAGGCGTCGACAGCTGCCAGGCGGATTCCGCTGTCCGACCACTCCCAACTTGAGATTCTCGCAAGGCCGCCGGGTACGGCCGCGGGATCGGTCCTAGCCACAAGCCGTCCCCAGCTGTCATAGCTGTACTTGGTGACCAGGCCGTCTGGGTTGGTGGATGTCGTGACGTCTCCGGCCGCGTTTATGGTTCGGCTGAAGGTAGGTTGGGTCGGCCCTCCGGCCAGGGTTACTGTAGGCGCGGTGTACTTGATGACCCGACCTGCAGCGTCGTAGAGGACGCTTGATATGGCACCTTTCGCGTCGACTTGCTTCACCGGTCGGCCCAGGGCGTCGTAGCCGGTGGCGACGACGGGCCGAGCCTCACTGGTGCCTGAGGCGTCCCTGACAGACACCCGGGGGCTCGTCACCCGCACCAGCTTTCCAGTTGGGTCGTACGTGTAGTTCGTCGTCCAGGCGGCCTCCCCCGTTGTGGTCGCACGGGGATCGGTCACACCAGTGATTTCACCCGCGGTGTTGTAGGCGTAGCGGACAATTCGGTCATCGCTCGTGCGTCCCCAGGCCACCAGCTTTGCGTGACCAGCCGAGTCGTACTCTGCTCGCTGATACGACTCGACCCCGACCGAGCCGCTCAGCGAGACCCGTAGAGGTCGCCCTGCGCTGTCGTAGGTGTATGTAGTGGTACTACCTGCATAGACGGTGCTGGCCAAGCGGCCGGCGGCGTCGTATGTCTTCGTCCACGGTCCTGTGGTGTTCTGCTCACCCGAGATCGGGTTCCCCATGGCGTCGTAGACAATGGCTGCTTCCGGAAGGTCCGGTCCATTGAGTGTTGCCCTGACGACGACCGACGAAACCAGCCCTTCGAGGGTGTAGCCGTACTTGTGAGTTGCGCCGTTCGCATCGGTAACCGTTGATGTTCGTCCCGACGGGTCCCAGGTGTAGGCGGCGACAGTCACGTCTCGTGGCGCCACATCGGGATGGTTGGGGTCGCGATAGGCGAGTTTGACCACACGCAGCAAATGGCCGGTAGCGTCGTAGGTGGCGCGGGTGACCGATCCTCGGGCATCCTTCGCGGTAAGCACATTGCCGTCGGCATCGTAGGTGTACTCGGCTTGAGTCGAGCCGTCAGGTCCCACAATCTTTGTGGCTCGGCCGAGGGCGTCGTATTCGGTCGTCGTAGTGGAAGTAGCTCCGGAGACAAGATCAGAGACGGTGACGGCTGTCGGACGAGAGTCAACGTCCAGTGAGACGCTTGTTGAGTCCTGGCGGGTTACACCGCTAACGCCATCGTCGACTCTTGGCTGCGTTTCTGAGGCTGGAGTGCCGTCATCGAACCATGCGAACTGCGTGGTCCTCGCGACCCCGTCTACCGTCGCTGAGCTGGCAGTGAGCCGGCCGAGCGAATCGTAGCTATAGGTCGTCACGAGGCCGGAGGGGGTTGTTGTAGTCCGAAGAAGCCCATCGGACCCGTAGGCGTATCGGGTGACTCCGCCTGTCGGTTCGGTCACTGACCCGAGCAGGCCGGGGGGAACCACTCCGCCGCCCACGGCGGTTTCCGTGCCAGCTGTGTAAGTGAACTTTGTAGCTATCGTGCCCGGGCCGCTAGCGCTGGCCTCCTGTGTGACGCGTCCCAATGTGTCGTAGGTGTATGTCGCGAGCGCGTTGGTGCTGTCCCGAGGATCGAGGATCGAGCGTAGTCTGCCGTCGCTCGCATCGGTGCTGCTTACGTAGCTGAAAGACTGGGTGAAGAAGGTCGTCGGTGTCCGCCAGACGCTCCGCTTCGAGATGCGACCCTCACCGTCGTATACGAGACCGATCGCACCGCCGGAGGGGTCCGTGTACCGGGCGAGCCTGCCAATGGCGTCGTACAGCCAAGCTTGGACACCCCCCAATGCGTCGACCTTGCGAATGATCCGAAAGGAGGCGTCGATCGAGTACACGGTCTTGCGGGAACCGGGTGCGGTCACCGTCACAGCCGTCCCTCCCGTCACCTTCGCCCGTGAGTAGTTCCACACGGAACTTGCTGAATCCATCACCGAGGTGGTGATGCCTCCGGTCGTGTATGCAATATTCGCGCGGGCTACCCCGGAGGGGTTCGTTATTTTGGTGATGACATTTGGCAAAGCGGCGTTTTGATATTCATACGTTGTGCATCGAACCGTCGTTCCCCGATTTGGGACGCATGCCTTGGTGAGCTTGTCCCCGTTATAGGTATAGGTCCAAACTGCGGTCACGCCACTCGGCGCGGGGGTTGCGGCGATCGCCGTGATATGAGTACCAGACCAAGTGATGGCGAGGCCGCGGGGAGAATGTGCATCTTTGAGTACGGTCGGACGGCCGGACGAGTCGCGTGTCACCTTTAGCTCGAGGCCCGCATCATTCTTGATCGATAAGACGCCCTTTGTGTCGAGTGTGTAGATGTATCCACTGCCGTCGGCAAGGGTCCAACTGCTACAGGTGTTACACTTCGTTAAGCGTGTCCGCAGATTTCCAGGAGCCCCGCCATACACCCCGTTGGGGTTACTCGCAAAGCTCTCGACGTGGCCATCAGCAAAGCGAACCTGTGGACCTGCTGCGCCGCTTGGTGTGAAGATGCTCATGTCGAATATCGATGTCCATCCGGCACCTAGTGCCCGGACTCCGGTGTCGACGCTCCGGTACGAGCGCGACACGCTAAAAGACCCGCCCGAAGCTGCGACTGCGGCATCGGTCGCGACTGAGGTGAACGCTCCTGAAGCAATACTGACAGCGTGATCAGTCGGAGCGAGACGATCCGCTGTCAGTTGACTATCGGGCGAAACGGGGACGATAGGGTAGAAGGTACGCTGCTGCCCCCAGAGGAATATGAGGTATTCGGTCCGCATTTCGACGGACCAAGTGTAGCCTTTGTTCCAGTAAAGCGCGCTAGCGGGCACCGTGATCGAGGGAGAGTTCAGCCAACTCGACTCCCACTTGATTGCACCATCGAACGATTCGACGTGAAACTTATACTGGTACTTCTCGCCGCTTTCTGGTCGAACGACTGAAGCCTTGAGGGTGGGGGTGCGAGTAGTGAGGATCGAGGCGTCTTCAGGGCTGAGCAGATTCGCCGTGCTAGAGTAGGCTTCTGGCTTTAGCTTCGACCCCGTGGCGAAAGCTCGGACACTGTTGAAGATGGTTCCAAAGTAGGGGGTCACCTCACCGTTATAGAGCTGGCCTACTGAAACCGACCAGTAGTAGGTCTCATTGGATTTGAGTTTGCCCGCCGGAACTTTCCAGGAGCTGGAATGAACCCAGCCTGAATCGATGACCAGATCTTCGTCGACGTCCCAGCATGGCACGCCGAGACCGGTGGTTTTGCACACGGTGAACTCGAACACATAGTTCGCGCCTGGCACCGGTTCAGCGACCTTGCCAGTCAGCGTGGGGGTAGTCCCTTGGCTGACGGCGCCGTCCTTGGGGCTGACTTGCACAGACCGCAGCGGCGCCTCGGAGACAACGCCTGATGAGGCATAGGTGGAATCGGTCGAGGATGCCGAGGTCCTCCCTCTCGACTTGGTGTTGTACTTGGCGGTCCAACTCGCGGAGGGTTTCATCCTGCCGGATGCAATGAGCGCCCGAACCTCGCCGTACGTGAGGATGTGATCTCCTGGTCGTGGTCCACGTGTGGGATCGCTCACTCGCGCGAGTTTCTGGGACTGCCGCAGGTCCCACTTTGGAGCACGCGTCGGCGCTGGTGCGACGACGGGTTTGGGCGTGAAGTCGCTTGCCTTGCCATGGTGTAGACCTTTTTGGGGAGCATCGGGAGTGTCTGGCGCCTTGCGGGAGACCGCGCGATCCACTGCCGGGCCAATGTCTTGGACAGGCGGCGTTGGTCTCCGTCCGTCGGCCTGGGCGGGTGCGGACTGAAACACGATGCTGGCGAACAGGACCGACAGAGCGGTAATTAGGCTTGTTGCTGACTTAGCGAAGTGGGGCGCCATTGCCGAGCCTCTCGGGGGGTGTGTCTGGAGTAGCGTCCGAAGCGAGGCAAGCTGCCCCACCCGGACCTAGCGGGAGCGTACTCCTTCGTCTGGACCGTGGCGCTGAGATCTGGGATGTACGAGTGCCGTGAGGCGTCTAGATGGGCGATTCACCACTGAACTTGGGCATGCCACGCCGCGGCGTCTGGTGCTCTCGGAGGCCGAGGCTGCCACGCGATCATCACCCTAGATGAGTAAGTCCTGGGGCGGTGTGGCGTCTGGGGGTGTGGGTGAGGGTGTCGCAGAGTCGGTGTTGCGAACCAACCAAGCTCTGGAGGCTTTGATGGACACCGATCTGGACACCCTCGC
>NZ_JASGDE010000192.1:0-5906 GCF_047607385.1 Micropruina sp. | reverse complement strand
AGAACCGTCCCCAACCGTTGAGAACCGTCCCCAACCGTTGAGAACCGTCCCCAACCGTTGAGAACCGTCCCCGACCAGCGAGAACCGTCCCCGACGAACGACGGCGCCCCGGGAATCCCGGGGCGCCGTTCGTTGGTGTGTCGGGTCAGGCCTTCCGGGCCGCGAAGACCTCCAGGACGGACGGGTAGAGCGGATGGCTCGGCTCCAGCCCGGTGATCTGCGCCACCGCGTCCTCGGGGGTCAGTTCGCCGAGCAGCCGCTGCAGCTCCACCGCCTCCGGATCCTCGGTGGTGTCGAACCGGAGTCCGGCACCGATGGCGGCCAGCAGGCCGTCGCAGGACATCCCGCGCTCGGCCAGTTGGGACGCCGGCGAGATGAACCGGTCGTGCCGGCTCAGCTTGCGCAGCGGCCCGCGTCCGACCCGGAGCGTGGTGTCGGGCAGGAACGGGTTGGCGAACCGCTTCAGGATCTTCGACACGTACGCGCTCTGCACCACGTCGTCGATGCCGTGCTTGGCGACGATCAGCGATTTGGTGTCGGCCAGCGCGTCGGCCACCTTCGCCGCCACGGACGGGTCGGCCAGCGCGTCGGAGATCTTCTCGATGCCCGCGGCGTAGCCGAACCAGGCCGCGGTGGCGTGGCCGGTGTTCACCGTGAACAGCTTGCGCTCGATGTAGGGCTCCAGGTCCTCCACCCAGGTCACCCCGGGGATCTCGGGCACGTCGCCCTCGAACGGCGGCGTCTCGATGGCCCACTCGAAGTAGTTCTCCACCGTGACGTCGAGCCCGGCGTCCGGCGCCTGGGCCGGGACGATCCGGTCCACCGCGGTGTTGGCGAACAGCGCCCGGTCGGCCAGGTCGTCGCCGGCGTAGTTGACCTCGACCTCCGCCTTCAGGATGTCGGTGCCGTTGATCGCGTTCTCGCACGCCATCACCGCCACCTTGGACGCCCCGGCCGGACGCGCCGCGATGCCGGCCGCGATGGCCGGCGCCACGAACTTCAGGATGTTCGCCCCGACCGCCGTGGTGACGATGTCGGCCGACGCGATGGCGGCGGTCAACTCGTCGGCCTGCTTGGCCGAGTTGAGGGCGGAGTACCCGCGCACCACGGTGGTGCGCGGGTCGTCCCCCACTTCGTGGACGGCGTAGGACTCCGAGTTCTGGAGTCCCTCGATCAGGGCATCGGCCACGTCCGCGAACACCAGTTCGTAACCGGCGTTGCTGAGCAACAGCCCAACGAACCCACGACCGATATTGCCGGCTCCGAAGTGCACTGCCTTCATGTCAGCCATTCACCTTTCCGAATGCGTCCCGCACCTGCGCCGGGGACGCCGCCTGCTCGAGGCCTGCGATCTGCTGCTCGTCGAGGAACACCTCGGCGATCTTCCCCAACAGTTCCAGATGATCGTTGCCGGCGCCGGCGATACCGATGACGAACTTCACCGGATTGCCGTTCCAGTCGATCCCGTTCGGGTAGCGGACCACCGAGATCGACGACTTGGTGATCATCGACTTGGCCTCGTTGGTGCCGTGCGGGATGGCCAGCAGGTTGCCCATGTAGGTGGACACCGACTTCTCCCGCTCGTGCATCGCCGCGACGTAGCCGGAACCGACATTGCCCGAAGCCACCAGCAGGTTGCCGGCCTCGGTGATGGCGCCGTCGCGGTCGGTGGCGGTGCCTTCCAGGACGATCGAGGACAGCTTCAGCACCGCGTCCGCCTCGTCGACCTCGTGGGCCTCGGCCGGCTCCGTGCTCGCCACGTCCGCCGCCGCGGTCGCCAGCGCGGACGCCGGGGCCGGGGCGGGTGCCTCAGCGGGCGCCGCCGGAGCCGGAGCCCCGCCGTTGGTCTGCTGCAGCAGCTCGACCACCTCGTCGTAGCGCGGGCTGGCCATGAAGTTGTCCACCGAGACGTGGATCGCCGACGGCGTGCCCTGCTTGGCCCGGTCGGTCAGGTCCTGATGGCTGACCACCAGGTCGAAGGTGTCGGTCAGGTTCGAGATCGCCTTGTTGACCACGGTCACCTCCTTGAACCCGGCCGCCTGGATCTTCTTGCGCAGCACCGAGGCACCCATCGCCGAGGACCCCATGCCGGCGTCACAGGCGAAGACGATGTTCTTGATCGGGCCGCGGGCGGCACCCGGACCCGAATCACCCACCAGGGACGCCGAGATCGAGGACTTCTTGCCCTTCATCTGCTCCATGGACGCCGTCGCCGCCGCCAGGTCGTCGTCGCCGCCCTTGGCACCCTTCAGCAGGAAGAAGCCGACCACGAAGGACACCGCCGCGGCACCCAGCACCGCCACGGTCGCCATGATCGGGTTGTTGGCCTGCAGCCAGATCATGATGATCGAGCCGGGAGCGGCCGGAGCCCGCAGTCCGACACCGAACAGCACGTTCAGGAACACACCGGTCATGCCGCCGGCGATGCCGGCCACGATCATCACCGGCTTCATCAGCACGTACGGGAAGTAGATCTCGTGGATGCCGCCGAAGAAGTGGATCAGTGCGGCACCGGGGGCCGAGCCCCGGGCGGCGCCGCGGCCGGCGATGCTGTAGGCCAGCAGGATGCCCAGGCCGGGACCCGGGTTGGCTTCCAGCAGGAACAGCACCGAGCTGCCGGTCGACTGCGCGGCCTGCAGACCCAGCGGGGTCAGCACGCCGTGGTTGATCGCGTTGTTCAGGAAGAACACCTTGGCCGGCTCGATGAAGATCGAGGTCAACGGCAGCAGGCTGCGATCGACCAGGAAGCCGACCGCCAGGCCGAGCGCCGCGGTGATCCCCAGCACGATCGGGGCCAGCACGAACATGCCGACGATGGTCATGATGGCGGCGATGATGCCGGCCGACAGGTTGTTGACCAGCATCTCGAAGCCCGCCGGGATCTTGCCCTCGACGGCGCGGTCGAACAGCTTCATCACCCAGGCGGTGAGCGGGCCCATGATCATGGCGCCCAGGAACATCGGGGCACCCTTGCCGTCCGGCCCGAGGAACACCTCGCTGCTGGTGGCCATGATGATGCCGATGACGCCGACGGCACCCACCACGCCGCCACGGACGTCGTGCACCATCTTGCCGCCCGCGTAGGCGATCAGGATCGGCAGCATGTAGGTGATCATCGGACCGACCATGGTGGCGATCTTCTCGTTGGGGAACGGCCCGTTCTCGATGAACAGGGCGGTGATCAGGCCCCAGGCGATGATGCCGCCGATGTTGGGCATGATCATGTTGGACAGGAACGTCCCGAACTTCTGTACTTGGATCCGCACCGAGGTCTTCGGCGCGGCAGCGGTAGTAGACATATGTCTCCTCAAGGTTCTGCCCGGGGCCGGCCGCGTTGCTCTTGATGGGCCCCGTGCATTGCGATCCCAAAACAGTAGACCCGACCTGCATCGAGAGCTATAGACCGCTGGCGCGGCACGCCGAGATCGGCCCTCCGGGGCTCATCTGCGCACTCGTCCACCCCGCAAATCCCCCAGTCGGCGCGCCGAAACGGGATCCGCCCCAGGCCTCGGCCCGGGCGCCGGCGGCGGGGCGCGTCCGGCACCCTGGAGTGGAATTCTGATACCGTCCACACTCAAATGAGCGCTTCCGTCCTGCGGTCCCCGGCCGCCTTCAAGGGTCCCGCCGAACTCGTGCTGGCCGCCGAGATCGCGCACCGCCACTTTCTGGAGGGACGCACCAAGGTCGAGATCGCCGACGAGCTCGGGCTGAGCCGGTTCCGGGTGGCCCGGCTGCTGCAGTTGGCCCGCCAGGAGGGCGTGGTGCAGATCGAGATCCGGCACTCCGGGATCATCGACCTGGACCGGTCGATCCGGCTGCGGGAACGGTTCGGGCTGGAGCACGCGGTGGTGATCGACTGCCCCGACGACGACCCGCACACGCTGCGGGCCAGCCTGGGCGCCGCCGCCGCGGACCTGCTCGCCGAGGTGGTCAGCGCCGGCGACCTGATCGGCCTGGCCTGGGCGCGCTGCATCCAGTCGATGGTGCGCCAGGCGCGGCGACTGCCGCAGGCGTCCGTGGTGCAGTTGACCGGGGTGCTGCCCCCGGCCCGGGACGCCTCCGGCACCAGCGACGACACCGCGGTGGACGTCGTTCGCGACCTGGCCCGGGTCACCAAGGGCCCGGCCTACCTGTACTTCGCACCCTTCCTGGTGCCGGACGCCAGCACGGCCCGGGCGCTGCGCGGCCAGCCGGAGATCGTCCGGGCCTTCAACCGGGCGTCCTCGGCCGATGTCGCGGTGGTCGGGATCGGCGGCTGGGCGCCCGGGCTGTCCACCCTGTTCCAGGCCGCGACGCCCGCGGAGCGGGTGGAACTGGCCCGCTCCGGGGTATGCGCCGAGATGGCGGGGGTCTGCCTGGACGCCGACGGCACGCCGCTGCACACCACCCTCAACGACCGGATGATCAGCGTGGACGCCGCCCGGCTGGACGCGGTGGCCCAGCTGATCGCGATCCCCTACGGCACCGACAAATGCCCGGCGGTGCTGGCCGCGCTGCGCAGCGGCCTGGTCACCATGCTGGTCACCCACTCCTCGCTGGCCGAGGCGTTGCTCGTCCACGACCAGCCGTCCCGGTGAGCCCGGCCGACGAGCCGGCCGAGCCCGGCGAGGTGATGCTGGTCGGCGGCACCGCGAACCGCGGCCGGGTGGTCCGGCGCGGCGCTGCCGTGCACCGTCCGCCGGGGCCGAACAGCGCGGCCGTGCACGCGCTGCTGGATCATCTGCGACGGGTCGGCTTCGACGGCGCGCCCCGGTTCCTCGGCATCGACGGACGCGGCCGCGAGGTGCTCGACTTCGTCCCGGGCGACACGGTCGTCCGGCCGCACGCGCCGTGGATGTTCGGCGACGACGCGCTGCGCAGCATGGCGCGGCTGCTGCGGCGCTACCACCAGGCGGCGTCCGGATTCGACGTGACCCCGTGGCGCTGGTCGCGTCCCCCGCCGGAGCCGTTCCGGGGTCCGCTGGCCTGCCACAGTGACCTCAACCCGGCCAATGTGGTGTTCCGGGACGGACGCGCGGTGGCGTTGATCGACTTCGACCTGGTCGGCCCCGGCCTGCCGGTCTGGGACGTGGCCGCGGCCGCTCGGCTGTGGGCGCCGCTGAAACCCGACGAGTACATCGCCGACTCGCGCCGCGGCCGGACGGCGGAACGCCTCGGCATCTTCCTGCGCGCCTACGGCGGCGATTTCGATCCCGAACAGTTCGTGGACGCCGTCGCGGCCAACCACGACTGGCTGTACCAGGTGGTCGAGGACGGCTCGGAGGCCGGCAACCCGGGTTTCGTCGACTACTGGGGCCGGATCGAACCACAGGTGGCCGAACTCCGGGCCTGGTACCAGGACCGGCGCGGCGAGTTGGTCACCGCGGCGACGGCAGGCCTCAGCCGTTGACCTTGGCCATGACCGCCTGCACCTCGGCGGGCGTGGTGGCCTGCTCCAGCACGGCGATCTTGGCCTCGTCCAGGAACACCTCGGCGATCCGGCCGAGCAGTGCGAGGTGGTCGCCCCCGGCGCCGGCGATGCCGATCACGAACTTCACCGGGTTGCCGTTCCACTCCAGCACGTTCGGGTAGCGGACCACCGAGATAGCCGACGTGCTGATCTGGTCCTTGTAGGAGTTGGTGCCGTGCGGGATGGCCAGCAGGTTGCCCATGTAGGTGGACACCGACCGCTCTCGCTCCCGCATCGAGTCGATGTAGTCCTCGCCGACCGCGCCGGAGGCGACCAGCAGCCGGCCGGCCTCGGCGATCGCCTCGTCCTTGCTGGTGGCGGTGCCGTGCAGCTCGATGGAGCGCAGCTTGAGCACCGCCGTCTCGTCGTCGATCGCGACGACCGGCTCCGATGCCACCGGTGCGGCGGGTGTCGCCGGCGCGGCGGGTGCCGCCGGAGCCGGAGCGGGCGCCGGGGT
>NZ_JASGDE010000191.1:0-18440 GCF_047607385.1 Micropruina sp. | reverse complement strand
GACGACGACGCGATCGCGGCCGTCGCGGAGGCCGCGGCCGCCCGGGTCACCCGGCGTCCGGCGGAGCTGGCCGGCGACGCGGCGTCCAGCGAGTCGGCGCTGCTGCACGCCCTGGACGACCACGCCGTCCGCACCGGAGCACCGGTCGAGGTGCTGGTGATGGTGCAGTGCACCAGCCCGTTCGTCACGGCGTCCGAGATCGCGGCCTGCGTGGCCGTCGTCCGGGCCGGCGCCGACAGCGCCTTCACCGCCGCGCCCAGCCACGGCTTCCTGTGGCGGCGCGACGGCTCCGGTGCCGCGGTCGGGGTGAACCACGAGGCGTCCGGACGGCTCCGGCGCCAGGACCGCACCCCCGAGTTCTTGGAGACCGGCGCCGCCTACGCGATGCGCGCCGACGGTTTCCGGACGGCCGGGCACCGCTTCTTCGGCCGCACCGTGCTGGTGGAGACCGACCCCGGCCGGGTGCTGGAGATCGACGAGCCGGACGACCTGGAGCGGGCCCGGGCGCTGGCGCCGCTGCTGGACGACGCGACGTCCGTCCCCGGCCGCGACCAGCTGGACGCCGTGGTGCTGGACTTCGACGGCACCCAGACCGACGACTCGGTGCAGATCGCCTCCGACGGCACCGAGCAGGTCCGGGTGCACCGCGGCGACGGGCTCGGCATCGCCGCGCTGCGCCGGGCCGGCATCCCGGTGCTGATCCTCTCCAGCGAGACCAACCCGGTGGTGCGGGCCCGGGCCCGCAAGCTCGGCGTCCCGGTGCTGCACGGCGTCGCCGACAAGGCCACCGTGCTGCGCGACTGGTGCGGACGCGAGGGCGTCCAGCCCGCCCGGGTGCTCTACGCCGGCAACGACGTCAACGACCTGGGCTGCTTCGCCCTGGTCGGGTGGCCGGTCGCGGTCGCCTCCGCCCATCCGGTCGTGCGCGAGCGCGCGCGGCTGGTCACCTCCGTGCCGGGAGGGCACGGAGCCGTACGTGAAATCGCCTCCTGGATCCTCGGAAAGGACCTCGACCCATGACCACCTCCAGCCGCGAACGACTGATCGGCAGCCGCCGGATCGGACCCGGCAATCCCGTCTACATCACCGCCGAGATCGGCCTCAACCACAACGGCGAGGTCAGCACCGCACTGGCCCTGATCGACGTCGCGGTCGCCGCCGGCGCCGACGCGGTGAAGTTCCAGAAGCGGACCCCGGACGTCTGCACCCCGCCGGATCAGTGGGACGTGGAGCGCGACACCCCCTGGGGCCGGATGCGCTACATCGACTACCGGCACCGCATCGAGTTCGGCGCCGACGAGTACCGGATCATCGACGAATACTGCCGTGACCAGGGCATCGACTGGTTCGCCTCGCCGTGGGACGTGGCCAGCCTGGACTTCCTGGACGGCTTCGACGTGCCGGCCCACAAGATCGCCTCGGCCTGCCTGACCGACGACGAGCTGCTCCGGGCCGCGCGGGCGTCCGGACGCACCGTGATCCTGTCCACCGGCATGTCGACCCCGGCGCAGATTCGGCACGCCGTCGAGGTGCTGGGCAGCAGCAACGTGGTGCTGTGCCACGCCACCTCCACCTACCCGGCGGCCAACGACGAGCTCAACCTGCGGGCCATCGAGACGCTGATGACCGAATACCCCAACGTGCCGATCGGCTACTCCGGCCACGAGCGCGGCCTGCAGACCACGGTGGCGGCGGCGGCGCTGGGCGCCAGCTTCATCGAGCGGCACATCACCCTGGACCGCACCATGTGGGGTTCGGATCAGGCCGCCTCGCTGGAGCCGGCCGGGCTGACCCGGCTGGTGCGTGACATCCGGGTGATCTCCGAGGCACTGGGCGACGGGGTGAAGCGGGTCTACGAGGGCGAGTACGCCGCGATGCGCAAGCTGCGCCGGGTGTCCGGCGTGGTGGCCGACCAGGCCACCAGGGTGGCCTGACGCGCGATGGGCAGCAAGCACCGCAAGCAGAAGCGGACCACCCTGGCGCTGGTGGAGAGCCCCGCGCAACTGCTGAACGTCATCGAATGGGCGTTCCACCACGGGCTGTTGCAGCAGACCCGGCTGGCGGTGCTGCCTCCGCGGGATCCGGCCACCCGGCTGCAGCTGGAGGCGATGGCCGAGCTGGCCCGCGACGCCGGGCTGACCGCCACCTGGTATGAGCCGCGGAAGTCGGCGGCGTCCATGGTGGCGGTGGCCTGGGAGCTGTTCCCCAAGCTGGTCAAGGCGGAACGGCTGGTGATCGGCGACCCGTTCTCCCGGTTCGTCCAGGCCGTGCTGCCGCTGGCCGACGTGTCCGACGTGGTGGTGGTCGACGACGGCACCGCCACCATCTCGTTCATCGCTCAGCTCACCCGCGGCGACCGGCTCACCCGCTGGCACCTGGCCGAGGGTGGACGCGATGTCGTCATCGACCTGCTGTCGGAGCACGCCCGCGACTTCTTCACCCCGTCGAAGCGGGACGGCCGCACCGTGGAGGTGTTCACCGCGATGCCGGTGCAGGGCCCCGAAGGCACCCGGCAGAGCGCCAACACCTTCGCCTGGACGCGCAGCCGGTTCGGCCCGCCGAAGGTGCGGGACACCGCGGACGTGATCGGCACCTCGCTGGTCGAGAGCGGAGTGGTGGACGCCGACCGCTACCTGGCCGGCGTGATGGCGGTCGCCGAGCGGTTCGGCGCCGGCCGCTACTTCGCGCATCGCCGGGAGAGCGACGCCAAGCTGGCGACGATCGAGGCCGGCACTGGGCTGACCGTGGTCCGTCCGGACGTCCCGCTGGAGATCGCGGTGCGCCGCGGCCCGGTCAGCCGCCTGATGGTCAGCTACCCCTCGACGGTCACCCACACCCTGCCGCTGGTGCTGGTGGACACCCCGGTGCAGCTCGCCGTGGCGGACGTCCCGGCCGCCTGGCTGCAGCCCGGTGCCCCGATCGGCGCCGGCGACTTCCTGGAGAACGTGAACAGCACGGCCCGGAAGCGGCACAAGCTGGCCTGAGGTTCAGTTCGTCGTGGATCGAGCTGCGGTGTCCGAGCGGTTTCGGAGCCAGGCGTCAGTATGTACACATTGACGTCAATTGCTAATATGAACACATGGACACCGTGACGAGCGAAGTCTCTACTCGCGAGCTGCGCAGCAAGCTCTCCGAGGTGCTCGGGCGTGCGATGTACGCCGGTGAGCGCATCGGCGTGACGCGTAACGGCAAGCTCGCCGCTGTCGTGGTGAGCGTGGCCGACCTGGAAGCTCTCGAAGAGTTCGAGATGGCGCACGACGTCGCCGCGTACCGTCAGGCCAAGGCGGACGACGACGGCACGCGCGTAACGCTCGATGAACTGCGTGCCGATCTCCTCTCGTGAGCTATCGCGTCGAGTTCACTGCAGCCGCGGCTCGCCAGGTCAAGAAGCTCCCGCGTCCGGCGCGCGATCGTGTCCTGGACGCGATCGGCGGTCTGCAAGGCGATCCGAGACCGCACGGGGCGAAGAAGCTCGTCGGAGAACGGACCGCCTGGCGCATCCGCGTCGGTGACTACCGGGTGATCTACGACGTATTCGATGAGGAGTTGGTCGTCGCCGTCGTCCGAGCCGGTCACCCTCGCGAGATCTACGACCGATGACTCAGCGGCACGACACGCTATCGTCGTGCCGTGGGAACGATAGATAGTGCGCTCGTGACGGGGCGCTTCTTCACCTTCCGCGACCGCCGCGCCTGACGGCGCGCTCGCTCTCGCTCGCATAGGCGCGCCGTCCTTCCGAGACGTCAACTGCACCTCGGACGGGCGCTCTCACGTAGCCAACGCTGCCCGCACGGGGTGCTCCGCATCACTTCTTGGAGCGCACCCAATGCCTCGTTCTCTGCACGGCGGCCGGCACGAGCTCGGCCAGAACTTCCTCACCCATCAACCCTCGATAGACACGATCACCAGCCTGGTGGCCGGCACCCGCGGCCCGATCCTGGAACTCGGCGCCGGCGACGGTGCCCTCACCCGCCCGCTCGCCGCGTCCGGACGTCCGCTCACCGCGATCGACCTCGACGAACACCGGACGCGGCGGCTCGCCCGGGCGCTGCCCGGCGTCCGGGTGGTGCACGCCGACGCGCTGCGCTATCCGGTGCGCACGCCGGTCGTAGTGGGCAACGTCCCCTTCCACCTCACCACGCCGATCCTGCGCCGCCTGCTGAGCGAGCCACGGTGGCTGCACGCTGTCCTGGTGACGCAGTGGGAGGTGGCGCGCAAGCGGGCCGGCGTCGGGGGCGGCACCCTGATGACCGCCCAGAGCGGGCCGTGGTTCGTGTTCGAACTGCGGGGCCGGGTTCCCCGCTGGGGGTTCGACCCCAGCCCGAGCGTCGACGGCGGCATCCTGGCGATCACCCGGCGCGGCTCACCCCTGCTGCCGGTTGCCGATCGGCGTCGGTACCAGGGCTTCGTCCGCGCCGTCTTCACCGGACGCGGGGGCTCGCTCGCGCAGGTCCTCCAAGGCGCGGCGCAGGTCGGCCGACCAGTCGTCCGCCGTGCCATGGCGCACGCTGGCGTCACCCCCGACGCGTTGCCCCGCGACCTGGCCGTCGAGCAGTGGGTTGCATTGTGGCAAACACTTCGGGAGTGACGCCCGGGCCGACTGCCGGCTCGGGCGTGAGCTCGAACCGGATTCTGGTGGTTATGGCTCCCAGCTCATCCGACTATTCACGCTCGAACCGCTTTCTTGTGGTTGTGGGGCCTCTCGAAGGGCCTCAGAACCACAAGAAACCGGTTCGACGCCGAATCGGCGTCAACGGCGCCGGCCATAAGCACAAGAATCTGGTTCGAGCCAGGGCACCCGCTCAGATCTGGTCGAGCACCTCGGCCATGATCCGCTGCACGGCGACGGTGTCGGCCAGCGGCATCACCGGGCTCTCGGTGAGTCCGGCGGCCAGGCATTCGCCGACGTGCTCGATCTCGTAGCGGTAGCCGGAGTCGAACTCCAGCTGTTCCGGGGTCTTCTCCCGCCAGATGGTCACCGAGGCGGCCCGGTGGAAACGCGGGTGGACGTCCACCCAACCCTTGGTGCCGGTCAGCATCATCCGGCCCGGGCCGTAGGCGGTGAAGGCGCCGGCCAGGGTGGCCGAGCGTCCGTCGCCGTAGCCGAGCAGCACCGAGAACTCGCCCTCGACGCCGGAGGAGTAGCGTCCGCCGACGGCGCGGACCACGTCCGGGGTGCCGAGGAAGTGCTGGGCGAACGAGATCACGTAGACGCCGAGGTCGAGGACGGCGCCGCCGCCCTTGGCCGGGTCGAACAGCCGGTCGTCGGGATCGAACTCGCGGAAGGCGGTCAGGTCGCCCTGGCAGCCGCGGATCTCGCCGATCTCACCGGCGGCGATGATCTCGCGCAGGTGTGCGATCGCCGGGTTGAACCGGGTCCACATCGCCTCCATGGCGAACACGCCGGCCTGCCGCGCCGCGGCCACGATCTGTTCGGTGTCGGCGACGGTGGCGGTGAACGCCTTCTCGATCAGCACCGCCTTGCCGGCGGCGATGGCGGCCAGCGCGATGTCGGTGTGCTGCGGATGCGGGGTGGCGACGTAGATCGCCTGGACGGCCGGGTCCTCGACCAGGGCCTGATAGGACGAGTGCCAGCGCGGGACGCCGTGCTCGGTCGCGAAGACCTCGGCCCGTTCGGCCGACCGTGAGCCGACCGCGACCAGTTCGGCGTTGCCGGCCAGGGCGAACTCGGGCACGATCGCGGCAGCCATGCGTCCGGGGCCCGCGATGCCCCAACGGATCGGATCGGTCATGGCAGACACGCTACCGGTCGGTCGCCCAGCGGGCTGTGGATGGGACGTGCCGTTCACATCTGTTCGCGGCCCTCATCGGTCCTCTCGGACGACGCCGCCGGAACGCCGGGCCACAGCGCATTGACAGGCAAACCGGGACGGGAGCATGCTGGCCGGACATCGCGATGACCGGGTGGGCGGGGCACTGGAGCCGCCGCCACGCCCGCGAAACCCCCTGTCGCAAACGAAAGGCGATGAGCAATTCCATGAACAACACCTCTCCTCGGCATGCCCGGCGACGGTCGGTCGGCCGCTGCGCGCTGGCCGGTGTGGCCGCGCTGACGTTGCTGGCGTCCGGCGCCGCGGCGCCCGCGCAGGCAGTCACCACGTTCCCCAGCGATGACGCCAAACCCGATCAGATCGCCGCGCTGAGCGGCTACAGCGACCTGTGGCAGACCTCCGGGCAGAACGATCTGCACGGCACGGTGAAGAACGGCCCGGCGCTGCAATGGAACGACCGGGTGACCAGCTGGATCAACCAGAACGCCACCGCGAAGCAGCAATTCCGGGCGTTGCAGAACGCCAAATACCTGGAGTCGGACGGCTCCGGCTACGACCAGTCGATCAGCATCGCCGACGGGCTGGGCAGCAAGCTGGGCCAGCTCTACGCGCAGGGCCGGATCGCCGACAAGCTGCCGCTCACCGCGGCGCTGATCAACAGCAAGAACGGCACCTCCGGGGCGTATGTGAACACCGACCTGTCGAAGCCGGCATTCAGCCATCCGCGTCCGTATCTGAGCGCCGACCCGAACGCGGCCCCGGTCGCCGGCGACGAGGACGCCTGCGCCCCGAGCAAGGTGAACAGCTCCTCGCTGGTGGGCAACCGCAAGGGCAAGCCGTGGGCGGACGCCAAGGGCAATCTGAAGATCACTCGACTGGCCAGCCGGACGGACACCACCCACGAGTTCGCCGACATCGACGTGCCGCTCACCGGTTCCTACGGTGAGAAGGGGCTCTGCACCGGGGGATCGTTCCCCAGCGGTCACACCGCGACCGCCTACCAGGCCGCGATCACCTTGGCGATGCTGCTGCCCGAACTGGCCCCGGAGATCCTGACCCGGGCCTCGGAGGCCGGCAACAACCGGATGGTGGTGGGCGTCCACTACTCGCTGGACATCATCGGCGGACGGATCGTCGGCCAGCAGGCGATGGCCAAGCGCTGGGGCGATTCGGCGTTCCGGGACGCGGTGCTGAAGCCGGCCCGCGCCGAGCTGGTGTCGTACCTGGAGACGGAATGCGGGGCCAAGCTGGCCACCTGCATCGCCAAGGACAAGGCGTACGCCGACAATCCCTACGGCGGCAAGAAGCTCCCCGGCGGAACCAGCCAGATCGTGAAGAACCGCAAGACGGCGGTCAAGGTCTACACCGAGCGGCTCGGCTACGGGTTCGCCCCGGTGCGTTCGGTCACCCAGTCGGCGTCGGTGCCCGCGGGTGCCGAGAGCCTGCTGCAGACCGTCTTCCCGAAGCTCACCGGCAAGCAGCGCCGTTCGGTGCTGGCGCAGACCGAGGCCCGCTCCGGCCACCCGCTGGACACCACCTGGTCCAGCCGGCACGGCACCGCCCCGGGATCGTGGCAGCGGCTGAACCTCGCTGCGGCGATGTCGGCGCGGGTGCTGGTCTACCGCAGCGGCAAGGTCGTGGTGTCGAGCGTCGGCGGCAAGGCCACGACGGTCTTCCTCAAGCGCTGAACCCGTTCGAGTGACGCCGCGGGGGCGGTTCTTCCGGTGAATCGGAGGAACCGTCCCCGCTGTCACGTCGGCGGAGTCTCGATCCGCACCGCCCGAGGGGCGGCTGCCGGGACGGGTGGCCGGCAAGGTCTGGCAAAGTAGACGAGGTTCAACTTCAGGGAGGGCAAGCCTTGCGCGTCGTGCAGAAGTTCGGCGGGTCGTCGGTGGCCGACGCCCCCAGCATCAAACGAGTGGCTCAGCGCATCGTCGACACCAAGGCCCGGGGCGCCGAGGTGGTCGTGGTGATCTCGGCGATGGGTGACACCACCGATGAGCTGATGGACCTGGCGCTGGAGGTGTCGCCGCAGCCGCGTCCCCGCGAGCTCGACATGCTGCTCACTTCCGGCGAGCGGATGAGTGCCGCGCTGCTGGCGATGGCGATCAACGACCTCGGCTTCGAGGCGCGCTCGTTCACCGGCTCGCAGGCCGGGGTGATCACCACCGGCACCCACGGCGACGCCCGGATCATCGACATCACGCCCGGCCGGATCAAGACCGCGCTGGACGACGGCGACATCGTCATCGTGGCCGGCTTCCAGGGGGTTTCGCAGACCTCCAAGGACATCACCACGCTGGGTCGCGGGGCGTCCGACACCACCGCGGTGGCGTTGGCCGCCGCGCTGAACGCCGACTACTGCGAGATCTACTCCGACGTGGACGGCGTCTTCACCGCCGACCCGCGGATCGTGCCGGGCGCGTCCCGGATCCCCGAGATCTCCTACGAGGAGATGCTCGAGATGGCCGCGCAGGGAGCCAAGATCCTGCACCTGCGCTGCGTGGAGTACGCCCGCCGCGAGAACGTGCCGGTTCACGTCCGGTCGTCGTTCTCGACGAAGCCGGGCACCTGGGTCAAGGACATCAAGCACGAGGAAGGTTCTGCCATGGAGCAACCGCTGATCACCGGTGTGGCGCACGACCGCAGCGAGTCGAAGATCACCGTCGTCGGGGTGCCCGACAAGGTGGGTGCGGCGGCCGCGGTGTTCTCGGCGGTGGCGGACGCCGGCGTCAACATCGACATGATCGTGCAGAACCAGTCGATCGCCGACGACAACACCGCGATCACCTTCACCCTGCCCGGCGGCGACCGGATCAAGGCGCTGGACGCCTTGCACGGCGCCCGTGAGCAGATCGGCTTCGCCGAGATCATCTACGACGACGGCATCGGCAAGGTGTCGGTGATCGGCGTCGGCATGCGCTCGCACCCCGGCGTTTCGGCGACCTTCTTCCGGGCACTCGCCGAGGCCGGGATCAATATCGAGATGATCTCCACCTCCGAGATCCGGATCTCGGTCGTCGTCGCCCTGGAGGACGTGGACGCCGCCGTCCGGGCCGCGCACACAGCCTTCGGTCTGGACTCCGCCTCCGGCGAGGCGGTCGTATATGCAGGCACCGGCCGCTGATCGTTGAGATTCCGGGTCGATCCCGGCATGACGTGATCGGCTTGTTCGTCGTTCCGACGAACGCCGGGATCTCCGCCACCGCGGGCTGAGCTTGCCGAAACCCCTTGTCAGAAGCCTCGACAAGCTCGACCGGCAGCAACTCAGGCGGCCGCCACGCTCGGCTGACGAACCGGATCCAGGGCGTCGGCGAGGATCTCCCGGACGTCCGAGACCAGGTGCACGGTGACGTCGGCGAGGATCTCGGCCGGGACGTCGTCCAGGTCGGGTTCGTTGCGCTGCGGCAGATACACCTCGGTCAACCCGGCGCGCTGGGCGGCGAGCAGCTTCTGCTTGGCGCCGCCGATCGGCAGCACCTGCCCGGTCAGTGACACCTCGCCGGTCATGCCGACCTCGGCGCGCACCGTGCGTCCGGTCAGCATCGACACCAGCGCGGTCGTCATCGTGACACCGGCGGACGGACCGTCCTTTGGCACCGCGCCGGCCGGCACATGCAGATGCACCGGATGCTCCAGTTGCTCGGAGGCGATGCCGAGCTCGGCCGCGTGCGCCCGGACGTAGGACAGCGCGATCTGCGCCGACTCCTTCATCACCTCACCGAGCTGGCCGGTGATGGTCAGCGACATCGTTGATCCGGGCAGCAGGGACGCCTCGATGTACAGCACCTCGCCGCCCATCCCGGTCACCGCCAGCCCGGACGCCACACCCGGCACCGCCGTCCGCTCCCGCGATTCGGGCAGGAACCGCGGCCGGCCGATCAGCTCCTTCAGCGAACCGACCTCGACCACCGCGGGCAGCTCCTTGAGCCCGACCTTGCGGAACGCCTTGGCCAGCAGCCGCTCCATCGCCCGGACGCCGGGCTCGCGGGTGTAGTGCGCGGCGATCTCACGCAGCGCGTCGTCGGTCACGCTCACCTCGTCCGGGGTCAGCGCGGCGCGCTCCAGCAGCCGTGGCACCAGGAAGTCGCGGGCGATGGCGACCTTGTCGTCCTCGGTGTAGCCGTCCAGGCTGATCAGTTCCATCCGGTCGAACAGCGCGGCCGGAATGGTGTCCAGCACATTGGCGGTGGCGATGAACAGCACGTCGGACAGGTCGAGATCGAGCTCCAGGTAGTGGTCGCGGAAGGTGTGGTTCTGCGCCGGGTCGAGCACCTCGAGCAGGGCCGCAGCCGGGTCGCCGCGGTAGTCGGCGCCGACCTTGTCGACCTCGTCGAGCAGCACGACCGGGTTCATCGAACCGGCCTCCTTGATGGCCCGGACGATCCGGCCGGGCAGCGCGCCGACGTAGGTGCGGCGATGGCCGCGGATCTCGGCCTCGTCGCGGATGCCGCCCAGTGCCACCCGGACGAACCTGCGGCCCAGGGCGCGGGCGACCGATTCGCCCAGCGAGGTCTTGCCGACCCCGGGCGGCCCGGCGAGCAGGATCACCGCGCCGGACCCGCGTCCGCCGACGACCTGCAGGCCGCGTTCGACGCGACGAGCCCGGACGCCGAGGTACTCGACGATCCGCTCCTTCACCTCGTCCAGGCCGTGGTGGTCGGCGTCCAGCACCGCGCGGGCGGCGGTCAGATCGGTGGCATCGTCGGTGCGCACCGACCACGGCAGTTCGAGGACGGTGTCCAGCCAGGTGCGGATCCAGCCCGCCTCCGGGTTGCCGTCGCTGGAGCGTTCCAGCTTGTCCACCTCACGTAGCGCGGCTTCGCGGACGGCGTCCGGCAGGTCGGCGGCCTCGACGCGGGCGCGGTAGTCGTCGCTGCCGTCCGGCTCACCCTCGCCAAGCTCGGAGCGGATCGCCTTCAGCTGCTCGCGCAGCAGGAACTCGCGGTTGCGCTTCTCCACCGACTCCTGGACGTCGTGCTCGATCTTCTCGCTGACCTCGGTCTCGGCGAGGTAGTCGCGGGTCCATTCGACCAGCTTCGCCAGCCGGGTCTCGACGTCGGAGGCCTCCAGCAGTTGCCGCTTGCGGTCGTTGGAGAGGTACGGCGCCCAGCCGGCGGTGTCGGCCAGCGTGCTCGGGTCGTCGATGGCGCTGACCGTGTCGATCACCTGCCAGGCCTCGCGGCGCTGCAGCACGCTGATCACCAGCCGGCGGTACTCCTCGGCCAATTCGTGGACGCGGTCGCCGGACGCCTCGTCCTCGACGAGTTCGGCCTCGACCCACAATGCGGAACCGGGACCGGTCACGCCGTTGCCGATGCGGGCCCGCCGGCCGGTGCGCAGCACGGCAGCGGGAGCGCCGCCGCGGGCGCGTCCGATCTGTTCGACGGTGGCGACGACAGCGGACGAGCCATAGTGGCCGTCCAGCCGCGGCGCGGCCAGCAGCTCGCCGTCGGAGGAGGTCTGAGCCGCATCGATCGCCGTCTTCGCGGCGTCGTCGAGCGGGATCGGGACGATCATGCCCGGCAGCAGCACGATGTCGTCGAGGAACAGAACGGGTAGATGCTTCGTAGTCATGTCAGCTCCAAAGTTGAGTGCATACGACTCAACCCGGATTCGACGTGGGATGTTCCATGTGGGCGCCTGCTCCTAGACAAGCCCGGCCGCGATCAGGCTCGCCCCGGCGGCCACGATCGCTTCCTCGGACGGCCGCGGTCGGAAGCCGAGCAGGTCGCGCGCCTTGTCGATCGACACCTGCTTGACCAGTCCGAGCTCGGCCGCGACGGACCGCAGCTCGGTGTTGAACAGGCCCCCGACGCGCACCAGCAGATCCGGCAATCGCCGCGTCGGCACCTTCGCCGCGCTCTGGCCGAGATGGCTGCGCAGGGTGTCGGCGATGGTGCTCATCGGGATGGCGGGTTCCCCGCTGGCGAGCAGGATGCGCTGGCCGGCGGCGTCCGGAGCGTCGATGGCGGCCACGTGGGCGGCGGCGACGTCGCGGACGTCCACGATCGGGATCGACAGGCGCGGCACCGCGGGCATCGAGCCGGAGAGCATCCGTTGGATGAGCCGGTTGGAGCCGGAGATCTCCGCCCCGAGGACGGGGCCCATCACCGCCACCGGCAGCAGGGTGACCAGTTCCAGGTCGCGCCCCTCGGAGGCGATGAAGTCCCACGCGGCACGCTCGGCGAGGATCTTGCTGCGGCCGTAGGCGTCGATGCCGGGACCGTCGATCGGCGACCAGTCGTCCTCGGTGAACCGGTCGTGCGAGTGCGGGTGTCCGAATCCGGCCGCGTGGAACGCCGAGGTCAGCACGACCCGTCGCACCCCGGCATCGCGGGCCGCACGCAGGACGCGCAGGGCGCCGTCGCGGGCCGGCTTGATCACCTCGCTCTCATCGGCCACCTTGCCGGGCGCCACCGGGGAGGCGACATGGAGCGCCGTGTCGACGCCGGCCATCGCGTCCGCCCAGCCGCCGTCGCGGGTGAGGTCAGCGGCAACGAACTCGAGCGCGTCGCCGCGAGTCATGCCGGCGCGGGCCAGGACGTCGCGCACGCCTGCCTCGCGGGCCAGGCTGCGGACGGTGGTGCGCACCTGGTGCCCCTGGTCGAGAAGCTGGAGGATGCAGTGGCCGGCGATGAATCCAGAACCGCCGGTGACAAGGACGAGAGAATCGGGCATGCCTCGATCGTGGGTCCGCGCCGAACTCCGGCCAAGTGCCCTGTCGGTCCTGGTAGTGGCAGGGACACCCAGCTGGAGCGTCCAGGCGCCTACGGTGAACCCATGCCCACCGAACCGTCCCTGCTCGGCGAATACCTGCGCGCCCGGCGCGAACTCGTCCGGCCCGAACAGGTCGGCATCCCGGTCATCGGGCAGCGGCGGGTGCCCGGCCTGCGCCGCGAGGAGGTCGCGATGCTCGCCGGGATCAGCGCCGAGTACTACCTGCGGCTCGAGCAGGGACGCGACCGCAACCCGTCCACGCAGGTGCTGCAGGCCATCGGCCGGGTGCTGCAACTCGACGACGACTCCTACCTGCTGAGCCTCGCCGCCGAACGCCCCCGTCGTCCGGCCCGGCGGGTGCGCCGCGAAACCGTGCCGGCGAGCACGGCGCGCTTCGTCGCCGAACTGCCCGTTCCCGCCTTCGTCGAAGGCCGCTACCTGGACGTGCTGGCAGCGAATCCGCTCGCCACCGCACTCTCGCCGCGGCTGCGGGTCGGCAGGAATCGGCTGCGCGACGTCTTTCTCGACCCCGAAGAGCAGGCGTTGTTCGTTCACGGCGCGAAGGCGGCCGGAGCACTCATCGCGGGCTTTCGGCAGTCCGTCGGCACCGACATCGACGACCCGCGGTTCATCGAGTTGGTGGGGGAGTTGTCCCTGGCCAGCCCACTGTTCCGGCAGCTCTGGGCACGCCACGACGTCGGGCCGCGCAGCGGCGCCGCGGTGACCTTCGCGCACCCCCAGGTCGGCGACATCCACCTCGACCGCGAGAAGCTCGCGATCAGTGGCACCGACGGTCTGATGCTGGTCGCCTACCACGCCCAACCCGGCACCGACAGCGCCGAGAAGCTCAATCTGCTCGGATCCCTCGCGCAGTTGGCAGATCCTCCGCTCAGGCCGGCTACGGCGCCCCGATATTGATGGCGATCTCGCTGGTCTCGGGGGTGTTGTGGGTGATCCCGAAGGCGACCGGGGTGCCCTCGGTGTCGAAGACCGTGGACCGGATGGAGAGCAGGCAGGTGCCCTGCGGGACGCCGAGGCCGCTGGCTTCACGGGCGGTGGCGTGGTCGATGTTGACCAGCAGCTCGTTGCGGACCAGTTCGACCCCGTAGCGCAATTGCAGGAAGTCGAACAGTGATCCCTCCCGGAAGTCGTGGGTGACCACGTCCGGGAAGCGGGCGGCCGGGAGCCAGGTGACCACCATCTGATGCAGCACGTCGTTGACGTAGCGCAGTCGTTCCAGTTCGAGCAGTTCGTCGGCCGGGCTGAGCCCGATCGCCCCGGCGGCCTCGGCGGAGCGGACCAGGCGCTGCCGCAACACCTTGGTGGTGACGGTGCGGCCCAGCGCGTGCTGCTGCCGGTAGAGGCCGAGCACCGTGTCGGCGAACGTCTCGTGGAAGTGCTCCAGGTACTGCGGTTGGGTGACGAAGGTGCCGCGTCCCTGCTCGCGAACCAGCTTGCCCTGCTTGACCAGCTCCTCCACGGCGCGACGGACGGTGATCCGGCTCACCCCGTATTCGGCGCAGAGCGCATGCTCGGCAGGCAGACGGTCTCCGGGGGACATGCCCTTGATCCGGTCGGCGAGATGGTCGCGCACGGCAGCGTACTTGGCCGTCCCTTCCTCCACCGCTCCTCCCCTCTGAGGTGACTGCGGCGTGATTCGCTCGCACGGTCGGCACCCCTGGTGGACGAATTCTCCCATTCCCTGGACACCGATTCGATCGGGCACCTACGCTGACCCACAGGTTATTACAACATGATGTAGGGACGCCATAATGATACAAGGACAGGATCAGAGCGGATCCTCCGGCCTCACCGAGGAGCGCATCCAGTTCACCGATGAGGCGCTGGACTGGAAGACCGCGGTCCGGCGTTGCGGGGCGCCGCTGGTGGAGCAGGGTGCGGTCGAGTCGAGCTATGTCGAGGCGGTGATCGAGACCGCGCAGAAGATGGGCCCGTATTTCGATCTGGGCAAGGGCATCGCGATGCCGCATGCTCGTCCGGAGGCGGGCGCCAATGCTCAGGCGCTGGCGATGCTGCGTACCCGGACGCCGGTGCTGCTGCTGGATCAGGCCGATCACGCCATCGACGTGTTCATCATGCTGGCGGCCACCGACACCAACTCACACCTGGCGATGCTGCAGAAGCTCGCCGGTGTGCTCACCGACGATGCCCGGGTGGAGCGGATGAAGGCCGCCACGACCGCCGCCGAGGTGCTCGCGGTCTTCGACGAAGCCTGATCCACGGATCGGCTCACGGTAGTTCCGGCCTCTCGGGCCGGCTAAGCCGTGCCGACACGGCGTCGGCACGAACCCAACCGAAAGGGAAGTAACAATGAAGTTCACCGCAGCTTGTGGGTCGGGTCTTGGCTCCAGCTTCATGGTCCAGATGAACATCGAGAAGGTGCTCAAGGAGCTCGGCGTCTCCGGCGTCGAGGTCGAGCACTCCGACGTCAGCAGCATCTCGCCGGGGGCCGCCGACGTCTTCTTCCTGGCCCGCGACGTGGCCGAAGGCGTCTCGGTGGACGCCAAGGTCGTGGTGCTGGACAGCATCATCGATATGGACGAGCTGCGCGAGAAGGTCACCCAGACCTGCCGTGAGCTCGGCCTGATCTGAGGCCGGACCCGATGAACGAAGTCATCGGTTTCATCCTCGACATCGTCAAGGCGCCGGCCTTCCTGGTCGCGCTGATCGCCCTGATCGGTCTGGCCCTGCTGCGCAAGCCGGCCCCGGACATGATCAAGGGCACCCTGAAGACCTTCGTCGGCTTCCTGGTGCTGTCCGGCGGCGCCGGCATCGTGACCGATGCGCTGGAGCCGCTGGGCGGCATGTTCCAGGCCGGCTTCAACATTCGCGGCATCGTCCCGAACAACGAGGCGATCGTGTCGGTGGCGCTGCAGCAGTACGGCTCCACGACGGCGCTGATCATGTTCTTCGGCATGCTCGTGAACATCCTGATCGCGCGGTTCACCAGCTTCAAGCACATCTTCCTGACCGGTCACCACACCCTGTACATGGCTGCCATGCTGGCCGTCATCTTCACCGTCGCCGGCTTCACCGACTTCGGTCTGATCGCGGTGGGTGCGTTGGCGCTGGGCCTGGTGATGAGCCTGTCGCCGTTCATCCTGCAGAAGTACATGCGTGAGATGACCGGCAGCGACGGCGTCGGCCTGGGTCACTTCGGTGGCGGCGGGTACTGGATGGCGGGCTTCACCGGGCGGATGCTGAACCGCTCCCGGGCGAAGGTGCACTCCACCGAGGACGTCAACTTCCCCAAGGGCCTGGCGTTCCTGCGGGACAGTACCGTCGCGATCGCGCTGACCATGATGATCGTCTACCTGATCGTCGCTTTCGCGGCCGGTCAGGGCTACATCACCGAGAACTACCCCGACGGTGGGAACCTGGTGGTCTTCGCGCTCACCAAGGGCGGCCAGTTCGCCGCCGGCGTGTATGTGATCCTGCAGGGCGTCCGGCTGGTGCTGAACGAGATCGTCCCGGCGTTCAAGGGCATCTCGGAGAAGCTGGTGCCGAACTCGATCCCGGCGCTGGACTGCCCGATCGTCTACACCTTCGCCCCGAACGCGGTGCTGATCGGCTTCCTGTCCTCGTTCGCCGGCGGCCTGGTGTCGATGGCGATCATGGCCTTCACCGGCCTGCCGGTGGTCATTCCGGGCGTCGTTCCGCACTTCTTCTGCGGCGCCACGGCGGGTGTGTTCGGCAACGCCACCGGTGGCCTGAAGGGCTCGGTCGCCGGGTCGTTCATCCAGGGCATCGCGATCAGCTTCCTGCCGATCGCGCTGATGCCGGTGCTGGGGTCGCTGGGCTTCGCGAATACGACGTTCTCGGACTTCGACTTCACCATCATGGGCATCGTCTTCGGTGGTCTGGGCGCCAACGCCGGCCAGATCGGCATCATCGCCGGCCTGGCCATCAGCTTCGCCCTGATGATCGGCTACAGCATCGTCACCAAGGGCCGCAGCAACAAGGCGGCCGTCGAGGAGGCGAGCGTCGCCAAGTGAGCGAAGCAACCGCGACCACAACCGATCTCACCCGGTTCGCCGCGCAGGTCCGTGGCCTCGTCCTGAAGATGCTTCATGGGCTGGGCTACGGACACTTCGGCGGCAGCCTGTCCATCGTCGAGGCACTGGCCGCGCTCTACGGCCGGGAGGTGCGGCACGATCCCGCGAATCCCGCTTGGGACGAGCGTGACTACGTCGTGCTGTCCAAGGGGCACGGCGCCCCGGCGCTGTACGCAACCCTCGCGTTGCGCGGGTTCATGCCGGTGGAGAAGCTGTTCACGCTGAACGCCAACGGCACCGACCTGCCCTCGCATGCCGACCGCAACAAGGTCGAGGGGGTGGAGATGACCACCGGCTCGATGGGCCAGGGCATCTCGGTCGCCGCCGGCATCGCCTACGGGCTCAAGGCGGACGGACGCAGCAACCGGGTCTACTGCATCGTCGGCGACGGCGAGCTCAACGAGGGACAGTGCTGGGAGGCCGCGCAATTCATCGCGCGGAACAACCTGCACAACCTGGTGCTGCTGGTGGACGACAACAAGCGCCAGCTGGACGGTTGGACGACGGACATCTCGGGCACCGCGAATTTCACCGGGAAATTCGCCGCCTTCGGCTTCCATGCCGAGAGCGTCCCGGGGCAGGACGCCGAGGCGATCGCCGCGGCCCTGGCCCGGGCCCGGGAGGTCACCGACGCGCCGACCGTGCTGGTGCTCGACACCGTCAAGGGCGCCGGGGTGCCCTACATCGCCGAACTGAAGGACAACCACCACGTCCGGCTGGACGCGGTGGGCAAGGCGGCCGTCGCCGAGGCGATGGCCCAACTGCAGGCCGAACTCGAAGGAGCCGACAGGTGAGCGGGCTGAGTGGTCAGGAACTGCGCGCGGTGTACGCGTCCACGGTGCGTGAGCTGTTCGACGCGCACCCGGACGTCTACGCCCTGGAGGCCGACCTGAGCAGTTCGATGGGGACGTCGGGGCTGCGCGACCAGTTGGGCGCGCACTACCTGAACGTCGGGATCATGGAGGCGCACATGGTGAGCGCCGCCGCCGGGCTGAACCTGACCGGTGGCTTCGCCTTCGTGCACTCCTTCGGCCAGTTCCTGGCCCGGCGGGCGATGGACCAGATCTTCGTCTCGCTGGCCTACGCCAAGCTCAGCGCCTGCCTGGTGGGTTCGGACGCCGGGGTCACCGCCGAGCACAACGGCGGCACCCACATGACGTTCGAGGACATGGGCATCGTCCGGGTGATCCCCGGCATCCACGTCTACGACGTCTGTGACCCGGTGCAGTTCGCGGCGGTGCTGCGCGGCGCTTACGAACGCAAGGGGCTGACCTACGTCCGCACCATCCGCAAGCAGGCGGCGCGCGACATCTACCCCGACGGCACCGATTTCGGCACCGCCGGCGCCCGCCGGCTGCGGCGCGGCTCGGACGTCACCCTGGCCGCCTGCGGCATCGAGGTCGCCGAGGCGCTGGCCGCGGCGGACCTGCTGGCCGCGGAGGGCATCGAGGCCGACGTGCTCGACATGTTCCGGGTCAAGCCGCTGGACGCCGAGGTGCTGCTCGAATCGGTGTCCCGGACCGGGGCGGTGGTCAGTTGTGAGAACC
Source organism: Micropruina sp. (assembly GCF_047607385.1). GTDB lineage: Bacteria > Actinomycetota > Actinomycetes > Propionibacteriales > Propionibacteriaceae > Micropruina. The sequence continues at coordinate 305 of NZ_JASGDE010000191.1, read as the reverse complement.
ACAACGTGATCAACGGCCTCGGCTCGGCGGTGGCCGAGACCCTTGCCGAAGAGCTGCCCACCCGGCAGTACCGGGTCGGCGTCCGGGAGCAATTCGGTCAGGTGGGCACCACCCGCTACCTGATGGAGCAGTACGGGCTCACCGCCGAGGCCATCGCGTCCCAGGCGCGGGCCCTGCTCGGTGTCACCCAGCCGCAACCCGTCGGCTGAGGCCACCACCTGCCTACCCGCCACCGCCACCGCCCAACCCACCGCTCGCCTAACTATTTGGGGCTCGCTGAATTCAGCGAGCCCCAAATAGTTAGG
>NZ_JASGDE010000190.1:0-8719 GCF_047607385.1 Micropruina sp. | reverse complement strand
GGTGCGGCGGCTGGGGGAGCGGCCGGCTCGGCGGGAGCGGCGCTCCCTGCCTCACTGGCGTCCCCGATCACCGCGAGGATCGAGCCGACGGCGGCGGTCTCGTCCTCGGCGACCTTGATCTCGAGGATCACGCCGGCAGCGGGCGAGGGGATCTCGGTGTCCACCTTGTCGGTGGAGACCTCCACGATGGGCTCGTCCACCTCGACGGTGTCGCCGACCTGCTTGAGCCAGCGAGAAACCGTGCCCTCGGTGACACTCTCACCCAGAGCGGGCAAAGGAACGGGCGTTGACATGAGTGGGTCTCCTTCGACGGACGGCCAGAACCAGACCTCACCCTATCCCGTTGTCACGACGAAGAGCACGCGTTGCGGCACCGGATTCCGTGGGTCGGTCAGAGCACGGTGCACAATGGCTCCGTGACACCGAGGTGGGACTTCTGGCGCTCCCGAAACCGCGGCGCCCCGATCGACGGTGCCACCGTGGCCCACCTGGAGGATTTCGTCCGGACGCGTCGAGGGGTCGAGGCGTTCCTGGAGCCGCAGACGACCATGGCCAGGACGAGCCTGCTGCTGGTCGCCCACGACGGCGAATGGACCCGGCGCTCGATCGAGTCACCAGCGTGGGGACGCCGCTTCGCCGGCACCCACGGGCTGCCGGTCTACGACGCCGCGGTGGTCGGCTACCCGCAGCGGATGCGGGACTTCAACGCCCGTCAGAAGGGCCGTCGGGTCGCCGAATAGGTCCGCCTCGGGCGAGCGGTGGTTGGGGTTTCGACAAGCTCAACCAGCGGTGGTTGTCAGGCCAGCGCCTCGTCGATCCGGTCCAGCTGGTCGGAGAGGTCGACCACGCCGCGGTAGGCGTCCACCAACGAGGACGCCAGCGCGGCCCCGTCGCCGGGCAGGGCGCCACCGAACGGTGCTGTCGCGGCACCACCGCAGGCCCACAGTCCGGGCACCGGCGTCCCGTCGCCGCGCAGCACCCGGGACCGCTCGTCGATCACCAGGCCGCCGGCGGTTCCGGCGTCGCCCGGGTACACCCGAACCCCCCAGAACGGCTGCCGGTCGATCGAGCCCAGGCACGGGTTGCGGCGCAGCAGCGGATCGCCGAAGTGCTTGTCCCAGGTGCTTTCGCCGCGCTTGAAGTCGGTGTCGCGGCCGCGCTTGGCCAGCTGGTTGAACGCCACCACGCTGCCCAGCAACCCGGCCCGGTCGACGCCCAGCGACCCGGCCAGCTCGTCCAACGAGGACGCCCGGACCAGCTCGCCGGCCTCGATCGCCGCCTTCGGCGAACTGCCCGCCGGCCACGGGCCCAGGTCGTGCTGCTTGCGATGCCGGTTGTCCAGCACCAGGAACGACGGCACCGACCGCTGCCCGCGGTTGTGCTCGTACATCCACCGCCCGGCCCAGGCACCCGGCTCGGCCTCGTTGAGGTAGCGGTCGCCCGCGACGTCGACGATCATGCCGTGCGGTGCCACCCGGGCCGCGCGCAGCGAATGTGCGACGCCGTCGGCGAGCAGCACCGGCGTCCACCAGGCTCGGTCCAGGTCGGCGACCGCGGCGTCCACCTGTTCCCCGGCGCGCAGGGCGGCTCCGTCGTTGCCGCCGCCCACCGACCAGTCCACGGACGTCGGGGCGGGCAGATACTGATCGCGCAGTTCCGGGTCGGCCTCGAAACCGCCGCAGGCCAGCAGGACGCCGCGCTTCGCGACCACGTCGATCTCGCCGTCCTCGTGGTCGATCCGGACGCCGGTGACGGCCCCGTCGTCGACCAGCAGCTCGGTCATCGGCGACTCCAGCCAGATCTCGACGCCGCTGCCCAGCGCGCGCCGTAGCAGTTCGCTGACCAGCGCGCCGCCGGGGCTCAACCCGTCGCGATCGCCCAGGCCGCGGCGCAGTCGTCCGAACAGCCCCGGACTGGCCTCGGCGCCGTCGCCGCCGCGCAGCCGTCCGGCCCACTCGTCGTCCAATCGGACGGCAGCCGCCTTGGCCCGCAGGGTGCGGCCCTGGGCCTTGCCGCCCTCCGTCTCCGGACGGCAGTCCGGCAGCCCCTTCACGACTTCCAGGCCGATCCGGGACGACACCAGCCAGCGCGCCACCACGCCGGCGGTGCGGGCGAACGCCGCCCGGCGGGACGCCGCCACCTCGTTACCCGGCGCGGCCAGGGCGTTCAGGTAGTCGAGCGCCTCCTCGGCCGAATCGGACGGCACACCGCCACGTCCCATCAGGTCGTTGCCGGGCACCCACAGGTGCCCCTCGCCGCCGGCGGTCGCGCCACCCACGGACGCCGTCCGCTCCACGATCAGGACGTCGTGGCCGAGCCGGCGCGCCGCAACGGCCGCCAGCAGGCCGGCGGCCCCGGCGCCGACGATCACCACATCGGTGCGCACGCGTTCAGCTTTGCAGGGACTGGGCCAGCGCCACCAGGGTCCGCACCGCCATGCCGGTGCCGCCGGAGGGCACGTAGTCGTAGGGGCCCTCGTCGTTGAACGCGGGCCCGGCGATGTCCAGGTGCGCCCACGGGATCTCGCCGGGCACGAAGGTCTGCAGGAAGGCCGCCGCGGTCAGCGCGCCGCCGTAGCGGTTGCCGCCGGAGCGCAGGTCGGCCACCTTCGAGTCCAGCTTCTTGCGGGTGCCGTCCGGGATCGGCAGCTGCCAGAACGCCTCGCCGGCCGATTCGGCGGCGTCCAGGACGTGATCGGCGGCCTGGTCGTCGCTGGCCATCAGGCCCGCCACCCGCTCGCCCAGCGCCACCATGCAGGCGCCGGTCAGGGTCGCCACGTCGAGAATCAGGTCGGGGGAGTCCTCGCCGGCCCGGGCCAGCGCGTCCGCCATCACCAACCGTCCCTCGGCGTCGGAGTTGACGTTCTCGACGGTGGTGCCGCCGTACATGGTGAGCACGTCGGAGGGCCGGTACGCGGTGCCGGAGGGCATGTTCTCGGCCATCGCGGCGTAGGCGGTGACCCGTACCTTGAGGCCCAGCTGGGCGATCGCCCGGGTGGCCGCCAGCGCCGCGGCGGCGCCGGCCATGTCGCACTTCATCGTGTACATGCCGTCGGACGGCTTCAGGTTGAGGCCGCCGGTGTCGAAGGTGATGCCCTTGCCGACCACCGCCAGGTGCGCCTTCGCGCCACGCGGCGCATAGCTGAGCCGGACCAGCCGGGGCGGACGCGACGAGCCGCCGCCGACCGCCAGCAGGCCGCCGTAGCCGCCGCGCTCCAGCGCCTTCTCGTCGAGCACCTCGACGTCGATCCGGGTGCCCTTGACCGCCGCCTGCGCCGCCTCGGCGAAGGTCTGCGGGTACAGCACATTGGCGGGGGTGTTCACCCAGTCCCGGGCCAGGCAGACCGCCGCCGCCACCGTCTTGGCGGTCTCCACCGCGCCGCGCACCTCGGGCTTGCCGGAACTGCTCACCACGGTCAGTGCGGCGATCGACTCGGCGGCCTGCGCGCCGCTCACCTTGACGAACGCGTACGAGCCCAGCAGCGCGCCCTCGGCGGCGCCCTTGACCACCTCGGGTTCGACCGCGTCCAGGCAGATCGCGACCCGCAGCGGGCGCTCCGACTTCAGCCCGGACGCCGTCCGGACGCCGTTGCCGGCGGCCCGGCGGACCTGCTCCGGGGTGACGTCGATATTGCCCAGGCCGACCGCGATCAGCCGGCGGCCGTCCGCCCCGGGCAGCACCACCGTGCTGCCCGGCTTGGAGTCGGCGCCGAGGCTGCGGGCCACGGCCAGCAGCGGCTGCCCGAACTGCTTCGCCGCGCGCCGTTCGACCTCGTCCGGCAGGCCGACCAGCACCGGCGAGCCGGCGCTCTCGGCCACTCCGAAGACCACCACGTCGGCGTCCTTGGGGCACGAGGTCGCCAGGGTCAGGGCAGGAAGGCTGAAGGAGGTCACGAGTTGTCCTATCGGTGACGATGAGGCGGAATCACTGGTCACCTTAGACGAGTCGATGCCGCCGCGAGCCGGGCGTCGGCATGCGATCCTGGGCGGGTGACCCCCTTCACCTTTGCCACCGCCACCCGGATCGTCTTCGGCCCCGGATGCTCCGCGCAGCTGCCCGGACTGGTCGCCGAGTTCGGCACCCGTCCGTTCGTCTGCACCGGCGCCACCCCGGAGCGTTTCGGCGCCTTGCTGGCCGGTCTGGACGGATCCCTGGCCTGGCCGGTCGCCGGCGAACCCACTCTGGACGACGTCCGGGCCGGGGTGGCCGCGGCCCGGGAACACGGCGCGGACGTCGTGGTCGGCCTGGGTGGTGGCGCGGTGCTGGACGCCGCGAAGCTGATCGCCGCGCTGGTGCCCGACGACGGCGACATCCTCGACCACCTGGAGGTGATCGGCGCCGGACGCCCGCTGTTGCATGCGCCGTTGCCGTTCCTGGCCGTGCCGACCACCGCGGGCACCGGATCGGAGGTGACCAGCAACGGCGTGGTTACCTCGCCCGAGCACGGGGTGAAGGTGAGCATGCGCTCGCCCGCCATGCTGGCCCGGGTCGCCCTGGTCGATCCGGAGTTGACCCTGGGCTGCCCGCCGGCGGTGACCGCGTCGTCCGGGCTGGACGCGCTCACCCAGTGCCTGGAGCCCTACGTGTCACCGTTCGCGAACCCGCTCACCGACGGCTTCTGCACCGAGGGGCTGCGCCGCGCCGGACGCAGCCTGCGCCGTGCCTACCGCCACGGCGACGATGTGGACGCCCGCACCGACCTGGCGCTGTGCTCGCTGCTCGGCGGGCTGGCGCTGGCCAACGCGAAGCTGGGTGCCGTGCACGGCCTGGCCGGCGTGATCGGCGGGCTCACCGGCGCACCGCACGGCCTGACCTGCGCGACCCTGCTGGTGGAGTGCTGCCGCGGCACCGTGGCAGCCCTGCAGGAGCGGGAACCCGAGCATCCCGCGCTGGGTCGCTACGCCGAGGCGGGTGCCCTGCTCTCCGGGACGGCGGGCGTGCAGGCCCTGCTGGACTGGCTGGCCGAGACGGTCCGGGAACTCGACGTCCCGACCCTCGGCGAACTCGGCGTGACGTCCGGGCAGTACCCGCAGATCTGCCGGCAGGCCGCTGCGGCGTCCTCGATGAAGGGCAATCCGATCGTGCTGGAGGAAGCCGAACTGGAGGCGATCCTGTCCCGCTGCGGCTGAGTGCGGGCCTCGCTCCGAGATCCCGGGCCGAGCCACCTCTCGTCATCCCGGCGAGGGGCCGCCCAGCGTGGCGATCCGGCCGTCCAGCAGGTCGAACGCCCGGTCGGCGGCTGGCCGGGCACGGTGTTCAACCTGGTTGCGCTGCTCGTCGTCGGCACCATCGCCGAGACGCTCCACGGCGCCCGCACGCTGGTCGGCCTGGTCAGCGAGATCGCCGGTTACACGGTCCTGCCGAACCAGGGCTTCGCCGGCAACTCGGTCGCCGATCTGGGGCTGACCGGGTTGTGTCTGGTCACCTTCCTCGCCGGACGCCGGGTCCCGGCCCGGGTGCTCGGAGCCGTCGGTTTGCTGGCCGGCCTGACGCTGCTCGTCATCGCCAACCTGCACGGTGTCGGATTCGCCGTCGGCGCGATCGCCGGGATGTTCCTGGTGCGCACGTCCGGCGCGAGGACGCCGATGGCGCAGGAGGGACGCCGGTCCTAGGCTCGTCGGGTGCGAGACGACGTCCCGCGGCTGAGCCTGCTGGGCCCCGTGCTGATCGAGGGCCGCTCCGGCGCGCCGATCGAGCCGCCGGGGAGCCGGATCCGGGCCCTGGCCGCCGCGCTCGGGCTGGAGCCGGGGCGCTCGCACAGCGTGCCGGCGCTCACCGACCTGCTGTGGGCGGACGAGCCGCCCCGGGCCCCGCGCGCCGCCGTCCAGACCCTGGTGTCGCGGCTGCGGGCGGTCGTCCCGGACGGGCTGATCGCCTCCGGCGCGGCCGGCTACCGCCTGGACGTCGACGCTCGGCAGACGGATCTCGGAAGAGCCCGGGCGGCGCTCGGCGTCGCCCGGGCCGAGCCCGACCCCGCCGTCGCGATAGCCGTCCTGGACCAGGCGTTGGCACTGTGGCGCGGCGAACCGGGCGCCGACCTGGGCGATGCGCCGGTGCAGGAACAGCTGCGGGCCGGCGCCGAGTCGCTGTTGTTCGACCTGACCGCCGAGCGGGCGCGCTGTCGCGGCGTCGCCGGCGACCTGGCCGGTGCCGCCGCCGATCTGGGACGGCTGGTCGAGGCACGCCCCTTCGACGAGGGTGCCCTGGCCGCCTACCTGCGGAACCTGGTCGCCCAGCACCGGATCCCCGAAGCCCTGGCCGCGTTCGCCGCCCACCGCGAACGGCTGCTGGACGAGCTCGGCAGTTCACCCGGTGCCGAACTGATCGAGCTGAACACCACCCTGCTGCGCGCCGCCGAGCCCGATCCGCGTCCGCCACGCCGGATCGGCCTCCGGGCGGCACCGAACCGGCTGATCGGACGCGACGACGACCTGGACCGGATCGAGGCGCTGCTGGGCAGTGCGCGGCTGGTCACCGTGCTCGGCACCGGCGGCCTCGGCAAGACCCGGCTGGCGCAGGCGCTGGCCGGCCGCTCCGGCCGTCCGGTGGTGGTCGTGGTCGAACTGGCCGGTGTCCGCAGCGACGACGACGTGACGCTGGCGCTGGCGTCCACCCTGGGCATCCGGGAGGGCACCGCGGGCCAGCGGCTGGGCGACCCGGCGCCGGGCTCGGACGTCCGAGCCCGGATCGTCGGCCAGCTCGCCGAACGGCCCACCCTGCTGGTGATGGACAACTGCGAGCATCTGGTGGACGGTGCCGCCCGCTGGATCGCCGAGCTGCTGGCCGCGGCACCCGAGCTGCAGGTGCTGGCGACCAGCCGCAGCCCGCTGGCGATCAGTGCCGAGGCGGTCTACCCGCTGCCACCGCTCGCCGCCACCACGGACGGCCCGGCGGTGCGGCTCTTCCTGGAGCGGGCGCACGCCGTCCGGCCCGGCGCGAAGCTGCCGGTGGCGGCTGTCCAGCGGCTCTGCGCCCACCTGGACGGTCTGCCGCTGGCCATCGAACTGGCCGCCGCCCGGGTGCGTTCGATGACGGTGGAGCAGATCGAGAGCCGGCTGGGGAACCGGTTCGCGCTGCTGTCGGGCGGCGACCGCAGCGCGCCGGAGCGGCACCGCACCCTGCAGGCGGTGATCGAGTGGAGCTGGCGGCTGCTCGATGCCGGCGAACAGAACGCGCTGCGGCTGCTCAGCGTCTTCCCGGACGGCTTCTCCGCCGAGGCGGCCGCCGTCGTCACCGGCAGCGGCTGGGTGGAAGATCTGCTGGACGGCCTGATCGCGCAGTCCTTGCTGACGGTGGCCGAGGAGCCGCTCACCGGCGGCCTGCGCTACCGGATGCTGGAGACGGTCCGCGAGTTCGGCCAGGCGGAACTCGCCGCCGCCGGCCAGCAGACCGAGGGCCGCGACGCGCTGTTCCGCTGGGCCGCCGGGTTCGCCGCCGGCCACGGACCGACGGTGCCCGATCTGGACGTCTACCGCCGGGTCACCGTCGAGCAGGACAACCTGGTCCTGGTGCTGCGGCAGGCCGTCGCCGAGCACCGCCAGGAGCTGGTGGTGTCGGTGTTCGCCCTGCTCAGCTACTACTGGACGATGCGCAGCGCGCACAGCGAGGTGATCGCCTTCGCCGCGGACGTGCTCGACGCCCTGCGTGGCTACCGGCCCGACGACGCGCACGTGAACGCCACCGCGGTGAGCTACCTGCTGCTCACCGCCACCGGCCTGGCCGCCGACGAGGCCCGCGGCAAGCGGGCCTACGCCCGGCTGTGGTGGCTGGTCCGGCGGCACACCGTGACCGAGGCCGATCTGGCCGCGATCATCGACTACCTGCTCGCCGCCCCGGACCCGGAGCGCTCGACGGAGATGCTGGCGCGGATGCGGGCCGCCGAGGATCCCGGCACCGCGATGGTGGGAGAGCTGTTCACGTCCCAGATCGCCGAGAACGACGGCCGGGCCGACCAGGCCGGGGCGGCGGCGTTGCGCGCCTGGCAGCTTGCCGGACGCCTCGGCAACGTCTGGTGTGCGGCGATGGCGGCCTCGATGCTGGCGAACCTGGCCGGCATGCGCGCCGACCCGGAACAGGCGCTGTACTGGGCGGACCGCGCCGAGCAGGGGATGTGGCAGCTGCAGGCCGAGGACGACCTGAGGCAGTTGGACTGGATCCGCGCCGTCGCACTGCTCGGGCTGGGCCGCTCCGGTGAGGCGCGGCCGCTGCTGGAGCGGCTGCGGGCGATCGGCCTGCTGGCCCAGGAGCGGGCGGAGTACGTGGCGATGGCCGACTGCGGGCTGGCCGAGGCCGCCCGTATCGACGGCGACCCGCAGGGTGCGATCGAGCACTTCCGCCGGGCGCTGGAGGTGCGGCACGCGCCAGCCCAGCGCGGCTCCGGCTGGTACGCGATCGGGCTGGCGGCGATGATCGCGTCCGGCATCGCCGACGATTCCCTGGACGAGGCGGAGCTGGCCCACTGGGCGGGACGGCTGCGGGTCCGGGTGCTGGTGCTGGGCCGGGCCCGGTCGAGGTTCGTCGATCGGCCGGTGCTGGGCGCCAGCGCGCTGGGGCTGTCCGCCTGGCTGATCCGCCGCCCGGAGTCGGTCGAGCGCGCGCTGGAACTGCTGGCCCTGGCCGAGGTGCTGCACGCCCGCCAGGATCTGCCGGCGCTGCGCCTGGACCGGCTGCTGGCCGCCGCCCGGCGGATCGTCGGCGAGGAGCCGGTGGCAGCGGCCCG
>NZ_JASGDE010000189.1:0-25575 GCF_047607385.1 Micropruina sp. | reverse complement strand
GCCGAGGCCGCCGCGGCGGTGCGTGACGCGGTCGCCGCCGGCGGGGTGCGGCCGCCGTCCGGTTTCGTCGCCGGACGCCCCGCCCGGACCCCGGTGAGCGTGGTGGTCTGCACGCTGGGCCGGGAGCCCCGGCTGACCACGACGATCGCGGCGTTGCTGGCACAGACCCATGCCGCGCTGGAGGTGGTGGTGGTCGACAACGACCCGGCGTCCGGACGGGTGCCGGCACTGCTGTCCGGCTTCCACGATCAGCGGCTGCGGGTGCTGGAGGAGCCCCGCCGCGGGCTGTCCGCGGCCCGCAACACCGGGCTGGCCGCGGCCGCTCATCCGGTGGTCGCCTTCACCGACGACGACGCGGTGCCGGCGCCGGACTGGGTGGCGGCGCTGGCCGCCGTCTTCGACGCCGACCCCGGTGTGGACTGCGTCACCGGGCTGGTGCTGCCGGCCGAGGTGGCCACCCGCGCCCAGCTGTTCTTCGAGGAGGCCGGCGGCTTCGACAAGGGGCTGCGGGCGGTGCACTGGCGCCGCGACGGCGCCGGCACCGGGCTCGGTACCGAGCCGGGGCCGCAGGGGCTGGCCTTCCCGTTCGACGGGGGTTTCGGCTCCGGCAACAACATGGCCTTCCGGGCCGACGGGCTGCGGGCCCGGGGCGGCTTCGACGAAGCGCTCGGGGCCGGCGCGCCGACCCGCGGCGGAGAGGACCTGGACGCCTTCCAGGCCGTCTACCTGAGCGGCGGCAGCATCGTCTACTGGCCGGCGGCGCTGGTCCGGCATCACCACCGCGCCGACCACGCCGGCCTGGTCGAACAGCTGCACGGCTACGGGGTCGGTATGGCGGCGGTGGTCACCAAGCGCTTCCTGAGCTCGCCGGCGACCGCGCTCGGCGTGCTGCGCCGGCTGCCCGGCGGGCTGCGGCTGCTGCTGGACGCCCGCTCGGCCAAGAACAGCGGCAAGTCGGCGGCCTTCCCCGCCGACGCCACCCGCGCCGAACGCCGCGGCTACCTGATCGGCCCGGTCGCCTATCTGCGCGCCCGGCTGTCGCTGCGCCGGGCGGTGGGCGCGCGGTGAGCGGCCTGCGACGGCGCCGCCGGCTGCTGGCGGTGCTGACCGCGGTGGCGCTGGTGCTGGCCGTGCTGGTCTGGACCCGGCCCTGGCAGCCCAAGCCGCTGCGCGTCGTGGTGCTGTCCGACTCACTGTCGGAGGGCATGGGCGAGGTGACCTCGCTGACCAGGACCTGGCCGCATCTGGTCGGCGCCCAGCTGCGGGCGCAGCGCGGCGAGGCCGCGACCGACGGAGGCAGCTGGCTGCCGGCCTCGGTGCACGGCACCATGTTCGGCTTCTCGCCGGCCCGGGCAGCGGACGGCAGCTGGGCCGCCACCGACACGGTCGGCGTCCCGGGTGCGATCGCCGGCGGCGCCGTCAGCTGGCCGGTGGACGGCTTCGACCGGGCCGTCGTCCAGGTGTTCGCCGAGCGGGCCGGTGAGCTGTTCACCGCGTCCACCGGCGAGAAGCAGGTCGGCTTCACCAGCCCGGCCGCCGGACTGCACAGCTTCGCGGTGGACGGCCTGGCCGACACCCTGACGGTGCGCGGGGACGGGGTGGTGGTCGGCGTGCTGGCCCGGGCCGGCGCCGGCGCGGTGGACGTCTACAACCTGTCCTGGTCGGGCAGCAGCACCAACGAATGGCTCGGCTGGCTGGACCGGCCCGCGCTGCTGCCGTTGATCCGGGCCATCCAGCCCGACGTGATCGTGCTGTCGCTGGGCGGCAACGACTACTGGCAGGTCGGCGACCTGGACCGGTTCGGGTCCCACCTGCGCCGGATCCACCAGCAGGTGGCGGCGGTGGCGCCGTCGGCGTCCTGGGTGCTCGGCACCCAACCGGTGCCGGAGGGCACCCTGGCGCCGGGCTGGATCCGGTTCCAGCAGGTCACCCTGGACTACGCCGCCGAGCTGCGGGCGCCGGTGATCGACCTGGTCAGCCGGATGCCGGCGGCGTCCGCGGCCCCGCAGCTGTACTCCGCCGACCACGTCCACCTGACCGACGCCGGTCACGCCTTCATCGCCGGCATCGCCGGCTCGGCGATCGCGGAGACCGGACGATGACCGCCCCCGGAACCACCACCAAGCCCGGCTGGCGGGTGCTGCTGAGCCGGGCCACCCTGGAACTGGACGCGCTGGCGCTGACCGCGTCCACCGGGATCACCGCGCTGCTCGGCCTGGCCTACTGGACGATCGCAGCCCGCGGGTTCCCGATCGCCGAGGTCGGCCGGGCGTCGGCGATCGTGTCGGCGGCCACAGCGCTGGCCACCGTGTCGAATCTGAGCCTGGGCGGCATGTACGAGCGGTTCCTTCCGGTGACCGGACGCGACACCCGGCACTACCTGCTCCGCGGCGGGCTGGCCACCGCCGGCCTGGCGCTGCTGCTGGGCTGCGGGTTCCTGCTGCTGGGGCCGTCCCACCGGCTGTTCGCGCACGACTGGGAATGGGTCGGCTTCCCCTTCCTGGTGCTCACCCTGGCCCAGTTCGCGCTGCTCGACAACACCCTGGTCGGGTTGCGTCGGGCCCGCTGGGCGGCCGGCAAGAACATCGTCCACGCCGTGGTGAAACTGGCCCTGGTGGCGCTCGCGGCACTGCTGGCGGCGATCGGCGGCGAGTCGATGGTGCTGGCCTGGGCGGTGCCGGCCGCGCTGCTGGTGGTGCTCTACCTGCCGTCGGTGTGGCGGCTGTGCGGCACCGAGGCGGTGCTCGAACTGGCCCCCGACCTGCCGCCGCGCCGCGAACTGTGGTCGTTCTTCGGCAGCAGCGTCGGGATCATGATGGTCGGCGCGCTGGCGCCGCTGCTGATCCCGCTGATCGTGGTGGACCGGCTGGGCCCGGAACTGAACGCCTGCTTCACCATGGCCTGGACGCTGTTCTCGGCGCTGGCGCTGCTGCTGGGCACCGTGGTCGGCCCCTACATCGCCCAGGCCTCCGTGCCGGGGGCCGACGTACGGCGGCTGACCGCCCGGTTCGCCGGCATCCTGCTCACCCTGTCGGTGAGCGGTGCGGTGTTCCTGTGGTTCGGGGCGCCGCTGCTGCTCGGCCTGCTCGGGGAGCGGTACGCGGTGGAGACCGAGTCGCTGGTGCGGCTGATGGCGCTCAGCCTGCCGCTGTCGCTGGTCGGCATGCTGTACGCCGGGGTGGCCCGGGTGGCGCGCCGGCTGCGGCTGGCGATGGTGATGCAGGTGCTGACCGCGGTCGTGGCGGTGACCGGGACGGCGCTGACCATCGAACGGTTCGGGCTGGACGGCATCGGCTACAGCTACCTGGTGATCGAGGCGATCACCACGCTGATCCTGCTGGGGCCGGCCTGGCGGACCATCCGGCGGCTGACGTGAACGCACCCGCGGTCACCGTGCTGATGCCGGTGCACAACGGTGCCGGGCAGCTGCCCGCGGCCCTGGACAGCGTCTTCGCCCAGGACTTCGCCGATTTCGAGGTGCTGGTGGTCGACGACGGCTCCGACGACGGCACCCCCGCCATCCTGGCCGGGTGCGGCGACCCGCGGCTGCGGGTGCTGCGACTGGACCGCACCGGCCTGATCGGTGCCCTGAACGCCGGCCTGGATCAGGCGCGCGGCGCGCTGATCGCCCGGATGGACGCCGACGACGAGATGCTGCCGGGGCGGCTGCGCCGGCAGGTGGAGCTGTTCCGGCGCGATCCGGGACTGGTCGCCTGCGGCAGCGACTACCTGCTGTTCGGCTCGGCGCAGGGCCTGGTCCGGACGCCGCACCGGGACGCCGACTGCCGCGCCCACCTGGTGTTCGGATCGCCGATCGCGCACCCCGCGGCGATGCTGCGGGCCGGTGCGCTGCGCGCCCACGGCGTCCGGTACCGGGCGGACTATCCGCACGCGGAGGATTTCAAGCTGTTCAGCGAGCTCGCCGCGGCCGGCAGGCTGGCCAATCTGGCCGAGCCCGGGCTGCGCTACCGGGTGCATCCCGGTCAGGTCAGCCAGGTCGAGGCCGGCCCGCAACGCACCGTCCAGCTGCGGATCTGCGCCGAGAACCTGGCCGCGCGCGGCGTCCCGGTGAGTACCGAACGATTGGAGCGGCTGCTCTGGCCGTCCGGGGGCGGCTGGCCGGACGCGCTGCGCTACGCCGTCCGCCGGCTGCCGGAGTTGGCGGTGCTGGGCTGGCGCAGCCATCGGCTGGCCGGCCTGGGCCAGGCGCTGATCGTCGGACGCGAACGGCTCCGGAGGCTGCTCAGCCGTCCCGCCGGGGACCGGTGAACCAGGCGGAGGCGAGCACCGCCAGCAGCGGGCCCGCCACGGCGCCCAGGTTGTCCCCGGCCCGCTCCACCCCGAACGCGCGTCCGTAGCCGCGGGAGTCCGCCAGCGAACTCAGCAGCGCGTCCCGGGCGGGGGAGCGCAACCCGCGGGCACCCCAGGCCAGCGCCCGCAGCACACCGACCTGCCAGACGCCGGTGGCCGCCCCGATCGCGCTGGTGGCGGCCGCGGTGACCAGGTAGCCGCCGGTGGCCATCGAGCGGCGTCGGGCCGGGTCGTTGGCCAGCGGTCCGCCGACCACCTTGGTGACCCCGGTGAGGGCGTCGCTGACGCCTTCGATGACGCCCAGCACCGCCGCGGAGCCGCCCAGCACCCCGGTCACGAAGCTCGGCAGCACGCTGGTGGCGATCTCGTGCCCGGCGTCGGAGAAGAAGCTCGCCGCACCCACCGACGCGATCCCCGGGGTGAGCCATCGCCGCTTGCCGGAGCCGTTCATGCGATGTCCAGCCAGACCCCGATGGCGGTCACCGCGATGCCGCCCACGGTCATCGCGACGGCCCAGACGGCGCGGCGTCCGGCGATCACCCCGCCGAGCAGCCAGCCGAAGACGCCGAGCAGGCCCACGGTCAGCGGGACCACCGTCCAGGACGGTCCCGGCAGGCTCGCGCCCAGCGCCAGCGGCAGGAACGCCCCGGCCAGGCTGGCGCCGGCGGCGACGGCCATCGCCACCAGCGACTCGTGGAAGGCGTGCCGGCCCAGGTTGGTCGCCGCCAACTGGCCGCGGACCGTGAGGTTCAGTTGCCGGGCGGCCCGGACCAGCGAACTGCGCCGCTCGGCATAGTCGGCGACGAACATGGTGAAGGTGGAGGTGACCAGGGCCGCGATGCCCACCCGCAGCGCCAGCAGCAGGGTCAGCCCGTCGGCGTCGCCGTGGAACAGCGCACCGCCGGCCAGGGTCAGCGCGTTGAGCATGCCGTCGGTGACGCCGAGCACCAGCGGCAGGGTGGGGACGGCGCGCGCCGCCCGCTCGGCCGGGTGGTTCATCGGACCCGGAGGACGCGCTCGATGATCCGGTCGCCGGCCACCACCTCGTCCACGCTGTGCAGCACCGCGCCGACCCGCTCGATCGCCCGGAACAGGGCGTCGGTGTCGATGTCGTCGCCCTCGACGGTGATGTCGGTGCCGATCGTCTCCACGTCGATCTCGGTCACCGTGATGTTGACCGAGCCGACGCCCGGAACGTTCTCGATGGCGCAGGCCAAGGTGATCAGGTCGGGCCGGTCGACGACCTTGTCGACATCGAGGGCCAATCGTCGAATGGGCATACCGCAACCTCCGTGTCGGAACATCGGTAGGCCCATCAGCGGTGTGCGGTTCGAACCATGCGGTTCCGGCGGGGTCCATCGCCGTCGCGGTCACTATAGTCCCGCGAGCGAGCGATCAGCGACGGCGCAGGATCTGGGCGTACAGCCAGGGGTTCAGCGCCAGCACGGCGGCCGCGACGGCCTGCCGCCGGGCACCGTGCCACCACAGCCGCGGCAGGTCCGGCCAGCCGATCAGGGCGCGGGCCCGGGCCACCACGCCGGCCGCCGCGGAACCGCCGTCACCGGCCAGCTTCGCCCGCAGCGCCATATTGGCGGCCGGGAAGACCACGCCGTCGTAGCGGAAGCGCAGATGCGCCCAGCGCCAGGCGTCGGTGTCGGCGCCGTCGAAGACCCCGGCGTCGGCGAGCAGCGCCCGGACGTGGTCGTCCTGCACGAACAGGTCGTGGGTGTGCGGGCCGAACCGGCGCGAGATCGAGCTCTCGTTGATCAGGTAGCGATAGAGCGGGGCGTCCACCAGCGCCACCCGGGCTGTGCTCAGCGCGATCCGCAGCAGCGGAGCGACGTCCTCGTAGACGTGGCCCTCCGGGAACGGCTCGGGGCCGAGCAGTTCGCGGCGGAACAGCTTGTTGCAGGCGTAGCCGCGGGCCTCGCTGAGCAGCAGCCGACGGGCCAGCTCGGTGCCGGGCATCGTCGATCGGTCGAAGGGGTCCTCGTCGATGCTGAGCCGCCGGCCGGCCTCGTCGACCCGGGCGGTGCGGCACATCGCCAGCTGCGCGTCGCTGGCCAGCAGGGCGTCCCGCATCGCCTCCAGGAACTCCGGCTCGACGGTGTCGTCGGAGTCGCAGAACCAGACCAGGTCGGTGTCCAGCCTGGCCAGGCCGGCATTGCGCGCGGCCGACAGGCCCCGGTTCTCGGGCTGGGTGAGCACCTCGACGTCCAGCCCCGCCTGCCGGGCGGCGTCCAGGGCGCGCTGCATGGAGGCGTCCCCGCCGCGGTCGTCGACCAGGATCACCCGGTCGGGGGCGAGCGTCTGGGCACCGATCGAGGCGATGCAGCCCGCGACGTAGCGTTCCACCCGGTAGACCGGGACGACCACCCCGATGGTGGCGCTCACCGGTGCTCTCCGCGCGAGCGCAGGTAGCGCAGCGGGCCGAGCAGCATGCCGAGCTTCTCGGCCCGCAGCAGGTCGGCGGGGAAGTCGGTGGGCAGGGCGGCGTTCTTCTTCGAGTCGGACGCGAACAGCATCCGCGCGGCGGCCGGGACGCGGGTGGCGAAGCCGATCAGGTGCCGCGGCTGGGTCAGCAGCAGCTTGGCCAGGGCCGCGGTCAACCCGACGCCATAGCCGAAGATCTGGTCGCGCAACTGGGCCCCGTCGGCACGGTGATGGTGCCGGACGACCGCTGCCGGGTGGTAGACCACCGCCGCTCCCGACAGGTACACCCGGCGGCACAGGTCGAGGTCCTCGCCGGCGTGGGTGGGGGTGCCCGGGCCGAGCGCCGGGTCGAAGCCGCCCAGCCGGGCGAAGGTGGCCGCCCGCAACGCCACCACCCCCGAGCCGAACTCGCCGGCGGTGTAGGGGAAGGCCGCGCCCCGGCGTCCGGGGACCGCGTTGGTGGGGGAGCCGGCGGCCCGGGCGAGCGCCGACAGCGCCGTCGCCAGGGCCGGGTCGTCGGCCGGATCCCAGTGCGTGGTGGCGTAGCCCTTGGCGAATCCGCCGTACTCCTCGAAACGCAGCTGTTCGGCGGACTCGAACCCGGCCGGGACGACCAGCCCGGTGGCGCAGCCGATGCCGGGATGCGCGGTGAGCGCCGCGGTCAGCTGCAGCGTCCAGTCCGGATCGGGCACGGCGTCGTCGTCGGTGAACGCCAGCAGGGTTCCGCTGGCCTGACCGGCACCCGCGTTCCGGGCGCTGGACGCCCCACGCCGCGGTTCCGCGACGATCCGCAGCCGCGGGTCGTCGATGCCGGAGAGCAGCCCGGCCACCCCGCCGGAGCCCGGGTCGTTGTCGACCACCAGCAGTTCGTCCATCGGGCCGCGCTGGCCCAGCACGGCGCGCACCGTGTCGGCCAGCAGCGGATTGCGGCCCAGGGTGCAGATCACCACGCTGACCGTCTCGGCGATCGCCGGCGGCCGGTCCGGTGCCCCGGCCCGATCCTCGGACGCCGCCAGCGCCGGATCGGCGGCGGCCAGCGCGGCCCGCCAGGTTGCGGCGTCCGGGGCCGGGGAGTCGAACCGCAGCCGGGCCTGACCGAGCGGCCAGCCGTGCCTGCGGACCAGGACCTGGACCTCAACCGGAGGTTGAGAGTTGGGGACGTCGTCCCTGGTCAGCTCCAGGTCGACGAGTGGAATCGGCCGGAAGTCGGCCGGTGCCTCGGTGCCGGTAACCCGGGCCAGGCCGCGCAGGCGTCCGGACAGGTAGCCGGCGCCGGTGACCGCCAGACCCACCGTGCAGCAGAGGGCGCGGGTCGTCCCGGTCAGGTCACCGGAGGCGGCCTGGCGCAGGTAGCGGGCCGGAGCCTCGGTGACCAGCCGCAGCGCGTGCCCGCGCTCGCTGGCCAGTGCCGCGCCGGAGCCCACCAGGGCGCTCAGCGCGGCCTTGGAGCGGCCCTCGTTCCAGCACCGCCGGAGGAAGTAGCGGAGCGTCCCGCGGGCCGCCGGGACGAGGTGGTCGACGACCGCGGCGGCGTCCCGCAGCGCCACGCGTCCGGGCAGTTCGGCGCGGATCCGGATGCCCAGCTCGGTCTCCTCGCAGCCGGTGGGCAGTTCGCCGGTGCGTCCCAGCCGCTCGGAGAAGCCGCCGACGGCGTCGAAGGCGTCCCGGGCGATCGCCATATTCGCCCCGATCGGATTCCGGATCGGCGCGCCGTCGCCGGGCAGGCCGCGGTAGTCGCAGCCGACCACCCAGCCGAACTCGTCCGGCAGCCAGCGGGGAGCGCGGCCGGCCTCCCAGCGCGGCACGACGGCGCCACCCACCGCGGCGACGGCGGGGTCTGCGAAGCGGGCACCGAGCGCGTCCAACCAGCCGGCCCGGGGGACCGCGTCGTCGTCCAGGAAGGCCACCACCGGCGCGGAGCTGGCCTGGATCCCGGTGTTCCGGCCCCCGGACAGGCCCCGGCCGCCGGCGTTCGGCAACACCTGGACCGGTGTCAGCCCGGACCAGGCCGCGCGGGCCCGGTTCAGCAGGGCCGGGTTGTGGTCGATCACCAGCACGATCTGGTCGCCGCCGCGAAGCTGCTCCACGACGCTGCTCACGGCCTGGTCGAGCACCGGCCAGCGGCGCTGGTCGTAGGCGCAGATGACCACCGCGACCGCCGGTCGGGGCCGGCAGATTGTCGGATCGGCAGTCTCCCGGGACGGATCGATCATTTAGGTAAGACTAACCTAAGTATGATCGGATAGTTCGTCCTCCCACCCCCCGAAACACCTGCCTGGAGGCACCCATGCATGTCCTGGTGACCGGCGGCGCCGGCTTCATCGGCTCCACCGTCGTCGACCGTCTGCTCCGCGACATCCCCGGCGTCAGCGTCCGGGTCCTGGACGACCTGAGCACCGGAAACCGCAGCAACCTGGCGCAGGCCGAGGTGGAGCTGCTGGTCGGATCGGTGACCGATCCGGACGCGGTCCGCGCCGCGACGGCCGGAGTGGACGCCGTGCTGCACCTGGCCGCGATCGGCAGCGTCCCGCTCTCGCTGGACGACCCGGCGCGCTGCCACGCGGTGAACGTGACCGGCACCATCGAGGTGCTCGAAGCGGCGCGCGCGGTCGGCGCGCAGGTGGTCTTCGCCTCCTCCAGCGCGGTCTACGGAAGCAACCCGGCGGCGCCGATCGGCGAGCGGGACTGGACCGCCCCGCTCAGCCCCTACGCGGCGTCCAAACTGGCCGCCGAGTCCTACCTGCTGTCCTACCGGCACAGCTACGGCCTGCCCGGGCTGGCCCTGCGGTTCTTCAACGTCTACGGGCCGCGCCAGAGCGCCGATCATCCCTACGCGGCGGTGATCCCCAAATTCCTGGACGCCGGACTGCGCGGCCGGCCGCTGCCGATCCACGGCGACGGCGGCCAGACCCGGGACTTCGTCGCGGTGGACACCGTGGCGCAGGTGCTCTGCCGTGCCGTCGTCGAGCGCACCAGCCATCCCCGTCCGGTGAACCTGGCCGGCGGCAGCAGCATCAGCCTGCTGGACCTGGTCGACGAGCTGGCCGCCGTGCTCGGGCAGCGGCCCGCGGTGGACCACCAGCCGGCCCGGGCGGGCGACGTCCGCCATTCGCTCGCCGACGTGGGTCAACTGCGCGAGCTGTTCCCCGGTCTCACCACGGTGCCGTTGCGGGACGGGCTGGCCCGCACCGCGGCCTGGTTCCGCAGCCAGGGCGTCGGCGCCGGATCCGCCCGGTGACCCGGCGTGAGGTTCGCCGGCGCACCAGGCTCGCCGTCGTGGCGGTGGCCGCCACCACGGTCACCGCGTCGGTGCTGCTCACCGGCCCGCTCGGCGCCGCCCAGCCCACGCTGCGCGGCGGTGCAGTGATCGAGGCCGGCAGCAAATGCCCGGTCGATTCCGGATGCGGCCTGATCACCTGGCGCGACGAGTTCGATCCGCGACCCGGCACCGCTCCCGATCCCGCGCACTGGGGATTCGACCTGGGCACCACCGGGTGGGGCAACCAGGAACTGCAGGAGTACACCGCGTCCCGGGACAACTCGTTCATCGCCGACGACGGCACGCTGCGGATCGTCACCCGCCGCAGCACCGGATCACAGGCCCGCTACAGCTCGGCCCGGCTGGTCAGCCGCGACCGGGTGAGCGTCGGCTACGGCTACGTGGAGGCCCGGCTGAAGCTGCCGACCAGCCCGGCGTCCGGGCTGTGGCCGGCGTTCTGGCTGCGTTCCCAGGGCGAGCCCTGGCCGGACGGCGGCGAGATCGACGTGATGGAGACGGTCAACGGGGCGTGGGGGTACTCCAGCACCATCCACGGCGGACCGGAGCACTGGCAGCAGTACCAATGGCATTCCACCGGCACCGTCAACGACGGGGAATGGCACCGCTTCGGCGTGCTGATCCGGCCGAAGCGGCTGGACTTCTACCACGACGGCGTCCGGGTGCACACGGTGACCCCGACCCGGGTACCGGCGGGCGGCAGCTGGCCCTTCGACGTGGCGGACCGCCGCTACTACCTGATCCTCAATATGGCGATGGGCGGTTCCTACCCGGGAACGCCGGACGGCTCGGCGTCGCTGCCGGCGACCATGCAGGTGGACTACGTCCGCTACTGGGCGCTGGACGACGAGGCCCGCCGGTGAGCCGAGCCGGCATCGGCTGAGCCGGCACAAGGCAAGGGGTGGTGGCGCCGAAGCGTCACCACCCCTCGTCGTCTCGCCGGGTCAGCCCACCTGGATGGTGAACCGGGTGGACGAACTCTGCAGCGCACGATCACCGCTGAAGCGGACGGTGACGGTGTGCTTGCGGCCGGGCCGCAGCCACGGCAGGTCGGCGCTGACGTAGTAGTCGGACGCCTTGACCGTGACCGATTTGCCGCTGGCCGAGATGGTCAGCCGGCCGTCGGGCTGGATCCAGTCCTTCGAACCGATCTCCACCCGCACCCGGGCCTGCTTGTCGCCCTGGGTCCGGACAACGGTCGGGGTGAGCCGGACGTTGGCCCGGTCCACCTGCTTGGCCCGCGAGGTGGAGACACCCCAGGCGCCGGCGGGCGTGGTCGCCTCGACCCGGACGCTGATCCGGGTCCCGGCGTCCGCACCGGTCAGCTGGTAGGTGCGCGCGGTCGCGCCCTTGATCGCCTTGCCGTCGCGGAGCCACTGGTAGCCGAAGGTCGCCTTGGCGGCCTTCGTCCAGCTGCCCGGGTTGGCGGTCAGCACTTCGTGGCCCTTGGCCTTGCCGGCGATGCTCGGCGCGGTCTTCGCCTTCGGCTTCGGCAGCGCCTTGCCGACGGTGAGGTCGACGGTCACGCTGCGTCCGGTGTCGCCGCTCTTCAGCTTGCCGGTGAGCAGCAACAGCGAGTGCTTGCCGGGCTTGAAGGCCGGCTTCGAGCCGTAGCTGCCGCGCTGGGTGCCGTCCGGCAGGATCAGCTCCACCTCGAAGGTGCCGTCGGCCTTGGCGTCGAACACCTTCCACTCGTCGTTGCCGTTGGTCTTCCGGACCACGCCGTCGTCCAGCTTGACGGCCACCGTGGAGCCGGCCTTGCCGTCCTTGGTGGTCCAACCCTTGCCGACCAGGGTGATCTTGCCGCCGACACTCGGGTCACGCTTCACCTCGACGGTCGCGCCGGCCGGGGTCGGCGTGGGCGTCGGGGTCGGAGTTGGGGTCGGAGTTGGGGTCGGAGTTGGCGTGGGCGTCGGGGTCGGAGTTGGCGTGGGAGTCGGCGTCGGGGTGGGCTCGGCTGCCTTGGTGACGGTGATGTCGGCCTTCTCGCTGCGCCGGGCGTCGCCGGTCTTGAGCGATCCGGTCAGGAAGCGGAGCAGGTGCGCGCCGGTGGTGAGAGCCGGGTTGGATCCCTTCGGTCCGGTGCTGCCGTCGGGCAGGGTGAACGTCGCGGTGAAGGTGCCGTCGGCCTTGGCGTCGATGACCTGCCAGACCTCGTTGCCGTCGGGCTTCTCGATCTTGCCGTCGTCGATCATCACGGCGACCTTGGAGCCGGACTTGCCGTCTTCGGTCGTCCAGCCGGTGCCGTGCAGAGTGACGGTCCCGCCCAGCACTGCCGTCCCTTCGACCCTCACGGTCGCCTTCACCGGATCAGGCGTGGGAGTTGGGGTCGGAGTTGGCGTGGGCGTCGGGGTCGGAGTTGGCGTGGGTGTCGGCGTCGGGGTGGGCTCGGCTGCCTTGGTGACGGTGATGTCGGCCTTCTCGCTGCGCCGGGCGTCGCCGGTCTTGAGCGATCCGGTCAGGAAGCGGAGCAGATGCGCGCCGGTGGTGAGAGCGGGGCTGGAACCGCCTGGGGCCTTGGTGGTGCCGTCGGGCAGGGTGAAGGTGACCGTGAAGGTGCCGTCGGCCTTGGCGTCGATGATCTTCCAGACGTCGTCGCCGTCGGTCTTCTCGATCTTGCCGTCGTCGATCTTGACCGCGATCGAGGAGCCGGACTTGCCGTCTTCGGTCGTCCAACCGGTGCCGTGCAGCGTGATCGTGCCGCCCAGGGACGGGGTCCCTTCGACCGTCACGGTCGCCTTGACCGGATCCGGCGTGGGGGTCGGGGTCGGCGTCGGCGTCGGGTTGCCGGTGCCCTGCGGGGTGATCTTCCAGACCTTCGAGCCGCCCGCCGCGCGGTCCACGGCCCAGGCCGAGCCGCCCGCGACGATCACGTCGTTGGGTCCGGAGCCGACCGGAACCTCGCCGATCTTGGCGCCCGTGGCGGCGTCCACGACGAGCACGGACGAGCCGCCGAAGGTGGCGCTGTAGACCAGCCCGTTGGCCGGGTCCACGGCGTTGTTCAACTGCGCGGCCGAGCCCTTGACCGTGTTGATCACGGCGCCGGTCGCCAGGTTCACCGTCCGGACGTCCGAACTGCCCTGGCTGGACACATAGGCCAGCCCACGGGTCGCGTCGACGGCCACGCCGGAGGCGGTGTCGCCGCCGGTGTTCGCCACCACCCGGGCGCTTTTCTTGATCGAGTCGATCTCGACCAGCGCACCGTTGTTGAGGTTGACCGTGTAGAGCAGCGCCTTGTTGGCGTCCGCCACCAGGTCGAGCGCCATCGGCGAGAAGCCGGTGGTCAGGTCCTTGAGGGTCTCGATCACCTTCAGCGTCTTGGTGTCGATCTTGGTGATCGAGCCGCCGTTGGGATCGCTGACGTAGGCGGTGTCGTGGTACGGGTCGATGGCGATGTCCCGGGTGTGGCCCAGGTTCCCGATCGTGGCGACCCGGGCGCCGGTGGTCTGGTCGTAGATCACCACCGAGTCCTCGCGGGTGGCGCTGGTCCAGATCCGGTTGTTCTCGTCGTCGACGGCGATGCCGTAGGCGGCCTCCGGCCGGGCGGTCGCCGTGCCGGCGTCCAGGGTCCGCGGCGTGATCGTGCTGATCACCTGCAGGTTCGCCGGGTTCAGCTTGCTGATCGTGGACACGGCGGCTCGCGGCGAGCCGCTGTCCCAGTTGTGCGTGGTCGAGGTCACCCAGACCACGTTGTTCTTCGCCGAGTAGGCCGCCTGGTAGTTGTCCTGCCCCACGGTGGCGCTCTGCACGTCGAAGGTGCGATTGCCGACGGTCACCGAGGCGGCCTGGGCGAGCGGCGCCGCTGCGGCGAAAGTCCCCATCAACAGACCGAGCGCGACCACACCCCCCAGTGCTCGGGGGGCTTGGCGGAGCCCACCCCCGGTTGTTCGTTGGATTTGCGTGCGCACTGCTTCTCCTCCTGGTGGTTGATTGCGTCCGCCGGCCGAACCTCCCACGGGCGGCGACGCGGCTTAGGTTAGCATTACCTAACCATCATCGGATCGTTCTCAAAGTGTGGTGACAAGAGGTGTTCATGTTGGACCAAGGTGTGGCCGCAAAAGCGGTCCTGACTACGCCTGATCCCTGGTCGCGGGGGCCCCTGTGCGACCAGCTGGACGCCGTCGTCGGCGCCCTGGACGCGGGCACGCCGGCGATCCGGGACGCCGCGGGAACGACGGTCTACTACGGCGAGCTGGCTGCGCTGTGCCGGGAGTTCGCCGCGGTGGGAGTCCAGCAGGCGCCGATGGCCGTGCTCGGCGGTTCGGCTCGCGCGCTGGCGCTGGCCGTCGCCGTGGTCTACGCCGGACGCCCGCTGGTGCTGGTCGATCCGCAACTGCCGGTGGCCCGGATGCGGCACATCCTGGCCAGCTCCGGCGCCACCTCGACCATCGTCGACGACGAACTCCGGGAGCTGGCCGAGGGTGCCGGCGCGGTCGGCGTCCAGTCGGTCGCCGAGATCTGGGAGCATGGCCTGCCCTGCGCGGGGGAGGTGCGGCGACCGGGCGGCGGTGACCCCGCGACCGTCGTCTACACCTCCGGCTCGACCGGGGCGCCCAAGGGCGTGGTGCTCAGCCACGCCGCCGTGGTCAACGGTGCCGCGACCGCTCGCGAGGAGTTCGGCCTGGTGCCCGGCGACGTCTGCGCGATGCTGCTGCCGCCGGCCTACGCCGCCGGCCAGGAAGTGCTCTTCATGGCCGTGCTGAACGGCTGCCTGGTCGAGAGCCTCGACCCGCGGGAGCGCCCGGTGCGTGAGATCGCCGACTGGCTGACCGGCCGCGGCATCACCACGCTGCACTGCACCCCGTCCATGCTGCGCCACCTCAACGGCAGCCTGAGCCTGGACAGCTTCCCGGCGATCCGGCTGCTGACCACCTGCGGCGAGCCGGTGCACGGCCGCGACGTGGCGGCGGCCCGGGCCTACCTGCCGCACGCCGACTACGCCAACTACGTCGGCTCGTCGGAGACCGGCCACCTCAGCTTCTTCCACGTGGGCAGTGCGGAACCGCTGCCGTCCGGTCAGATTCCGGCCGGGCGGGTGACCCGGAACAAGACCATCACCGCGATCGACGACGACGGAGCCCCGCTGCCCGCAGGCGAGGTCGGCGTCCTCGAAGTCAGCTCGCCGTTCCTGGCCTCCGGCTACTGGCGGGAAGCGGAGCGCACCGCGGCGGCCTTCGCCGAGCGTGCCGGGGAGCGGGTGTTCCGCACCGGCGACCGGGGCAGCGTCGTCGACGGTGAACTGCGGCTCGCCGGACGCAAGGACGACGCGGTCAAGATCCGCGGCTACCTGGTCGAGCCGGCCGAGGTGGAGGCGGCGCTGCGCGGCATCGACGAGGTGCTGGACGCCGTGGTGGTCGCGGACGCCGACGCCGGCCGGCTGATCGGCTACGTGGTGCCCGACCCGGCCCGTCGGACGCCGTCGCTGGCCCAGCTCCGGGCCGGGCTGGCACAGCGGCTGCCGGACTGGATGGTGCCGCAGGCCATCGTGCTGCTGGACGCGCTGCCGCGCACCGAACGCGGCAAGGTGGACCGGGCCGCGCTGCCGGCGCCCGCCGTCCGGTCCAATCTGACCGTGCCCACCGACCAGTGGGAGGCGCTGGTCTCCGCGGTGTGGTGCGACGTGCTGAACCTGGAGACGGTGGGCCGCGACGAGAGCTTCGCCGAACTCGGCGGCGACTCGCTGGCGGTCGAGGAGATGCTGGCCGCCCTCGCCGAGGACGGCATCGAATTGCACGGCTCCGACCTGGCCGCCGCCCCGACCCTGGCCGCCTTCGCGGTGCGCGTCCGGCAGAAGTCGGTGCGCCAGCCCAGCCTGGACGACGGGGTGATGGTCACCCTGCGCGAGGGCGACGGCGTGCCGGTGTACTGCTTCTCCGGTGCCGGCGGCCCGGCGTACCTGTTCGCCGACCTGGCCCGCAAGCTGGACGCCAGCCATCCGGTGCACGCCTTCCAGGTCCGCGGCCTGGAGCGCCGGGCGATCCCGGACTGGTCGGTGCGGCGGGCGGCGAAGCGGTATGCGGGCCTGATCGAACGGCGCCAGTCGCCGGGACGGGTGGTGCTGGTCGGTCATTCGCTGGGCGGCCTGTTCGCGGTCGAGACCGCGCACCTGCTCCGGGAACGCGGCTACGACGTGGCGCTCACCGTGCTGCTGGACACCTTGCTGCCCGGACGGCTGGCCCGGCTCAGCGGGGAGGCCGCCCCGGAACTGCGGATCGCCGGCGGGCACAAGCAGAGCCGCCGCGAGCTGTGGCTGACCCGGCTGCAACTGGTCGGCGCCGGGCTGTACCGGTACCCGCCGGCGGTGCGCGACCAGGTCTTCTTCCAGCACGGGCTGCGACTCACCGAGTGGTACCGGGTGCGTCCCTGGGACGGCCCGACCGAGGTGTTCCTGACCCCCGACAACGTCGACGACCGGCGCTGGTGGCGGCACGTGCTGACCGGCGAACACCGGCTGCACGAGGTGGAATGCGGTCACGTGGCGATCCTCAAACCGCCCTACGTGAACCGGATCGCCGCCCTGGTCGGCGACGCGTTGAGCGCCCGCGTTGGCTGAGCGGTCGCGGCGGGCGCGGGCGGCCACGGACCGGCTGCCCGGGCTGGGACGCCTGGAGCAGCTGGTGCTGCGCGGCGACGGCCTGACCACCACCTCGCTGGAGGTATTGACCGGCGAGCAGGTCACCGCCCGCCCGCTGCAGCACTGGGTGGTGGCCGCCACCAATGACCTGTCGGTGGCCGGGGCCGGCGCCAACCCGTACACCGGGACGGCGTCGCTGGCGGTCGCGGCGGAGTTGCGCCGGGCGCACGACCTGCTGGAGCTGCTGCCGGAGGAGTCGCTGCTGGTCCGCGAGGTGCTGTTGCGCGGGGCCGGCCAGGTGTGGGCCACCTCCAGCGTCAGCTGCGTGCTGGACCGGCTGCCCGAGCAGGTGGTCCGGGTGCTGTCCACGTCCGAGGCCCCGATCGGCCGGACGCTGCACGAGGCCGGCGTGGTCACCGCGCGACGGCTGGCCGGCTGGGGCCGGCGTCCGGCGGGCCGGTGGGCGGCACACCTGGCCGGCGTCGGTTCGGAGACCGAGCAGATCCCGGGCCGGGAGTACGTGATGACGCTGCCCGGGGACGGGCGGCCGCTGGGGTACTTCGCCGAGTGGTTCTCGCCGGCGATCTTCGACGACCCGTCCGACGCGAACGGAAGGAACCGATGAACCCGATCCACACCGACGTCGCCATCGTCGGGGCGGGACCGGCCGGCCTGGTGCTGGCCCGGATGCTGCAACTCCAGGGCATCGACGCGATCGTGCTGGAACGACGGTCCCGCGACTACGTGCTGGGCCGCGTCCGGGCCGGCATCATCGAGCAGCCGGTGGCCGAGCTGCTGGTCGAACTCGGGGTGGGGGAGCGGATGCTCGCCGACCGCCTGGTGCACGACGGCGTCCAGCTGCAGCATCGCTCCGGCGATGCGATGGTCCGGCACCGCGTCGACTTCCTGGCACTGGCCGGCAAGACGGTGACCGTCTACGGGCAGCGCGAACTGGTCCGCGACCTGATCGAGCTGCGCGAGGCGGACGGCCTGCCGCTGCGGTTCGGCTGCGAGGTGACCGGCCTCGAGGGGTTGGACGACGACCGGGTGGTGCTGCGCTGCCGCGACCAGGCGGGGGAGAGCACGATCAGCGCGCGGTACGTGGCCGGCGTGGACGGCGCCCGCGGCATCACCGCCCAGCTGTTGGACGCCGGCGCCCGGCAGACCCTGCAACGGCGCTACCCGGCGGCCTGGCTCGGGGTGCTGGTCGAGGCGGCGCCGCCCAGCCATGAACTGATCTACTCCCGGCACCCCGAAGGGTTCGCGCTGGCGTCCATGCGGACGCCGCAGGTGAGCCGGCTCTACCTGCAGGTGCCGGCCGGAGACACCCTCGCCGACTGGAGCCCGGACCGGATCTGGCAACACCTGCATCGCCGGCTCGACCTTCCCGGCAGCCCGGTCAACGAGGGACGGTTCCTGGAGTCGTCGATCACCCCGCTGCGCAGCGTGGTGCACCGCCGGATGCGGTTCGGCCGGCTGCTGCTGGGCGGGGACGCCGCCCACGTCGTCCCGCCGAGCGGAGCCAAGGGGCTCAACCTGGCGGTGGCCGACATGGCGCAGCTGTCCCGCCGGCTCGGCCGGGCGGTGCTGCACGGCGAAGCCAGCGCGCTGGACGGCTATCAGGACGCCTGCCTGCGCCGGGTCTGGCAGGCCACCCATTTCTCCTGGTGGATGACCGATCTGCTGCACCGGCTGGACGAGGAGGAGTTCGGCGACGAGCTGCGCTCGGAGCAGATCCGCACCCTGGCCGACGGCGGCACCCTGGCCCGCTGGTTCGCCGACAGCTACACCGGCCTCGGGGTGTCGTCATGGTCGTGACCCGGCGGCGGCCGCTGCGCTGGCTGCGGGCGATCGCGATCCTGGCCGCCGTCATCGTCGTCGCGGCGGTGTCGATCGTGCTGACCCGGCCGAGCAGCAAGCCGCTGCGGATCGTGGTCATCGCGGACTCGCTGACCGAGGGGATGGGCGAAGTCACCGACCTGCGTCGCACCTGGCCGCACCTGGTCGGCGACCAGCTGCGGATCGAGCGCGGTGAGGCGGCGGGCTCCGGCGGCACCTGGCTGCCGGCGTCGGTGTCCGGGCCGATGTTCGGCTTCGCCGCCGGACGCGCGGGCGACGGATCCTGGCCGGCGATCGGGGACAGCGGCGTGCCGGGATCGATCGGTCACGGGCCGGTCAGCTGGGACGTCTCCCGGTACGACTCGGCGGTGGTGCAGGTCTCCGCGGAGAAGGCCGGGCAGCAGTTCAGCGCGTCCTCGGGCGGCACGACGGTGGACTTCACCAGCAGCGCCGCCGGCGTCTCCAGCTTCGTCGTCGACTCGCTCGGCCCGGAACTGACCGTCCGTGGCCAAGGGGTCGTGCTGGGTGTGCTCGGACGCAGCGGGACCGGGACGGTCGACGTCTACAACCTGGCCTGGGCCGGCAGCAGCACGCAGGACTGGCTGGGCTGGGTGGGGCGTCCGGCACTGTTGCCGTTGCTGCGCGGCATCGATCCGGACGTGGTGGTGCTGTCGCTGGCCGGAAACGACCTGTGGCAAGGGGTGGGAGCCGAGAAATTCGCCGGAAACCTACGCCGGCTGCACGAGCTGGTCGGTGAGGTCGCTCCCCGGGCGCGGTGGGTGCTGGGCACCCAGCCGGTGGCCGACAACACGCCGCGGGCGGACTGGATGGCCTACCAGCAGAAGGTGATCGACTATGCGGCGGAGCTGAGGGCGCCGCTGATCGACCTGGTCGACACCATGCCCGGCTACTCGGGCGGCCCGTTCTTCTACGCCGCCGATCATGCTCATCTCACCGATGCCGGACACGCGTTGGAGGCCGGGGAGGCCGGCCCGGCGATCCGGCGGGCGCTGCTCTGACGGCGGCGAGGCGCGCTCCGGTGGCCGCGTTCATCATGTGGGCCCCGGCATCATCGGAGTTTGGTTAGCCTAACCTAACTACGATGTCGAACGGTTCGCCCGACGTGGCGGACACAAACAGAATCGGGAAGACACAGTGAAGGTTTGCGTTGTCGGAGCTGGTCCGTGCGGGCTGACCACCATCAAGCAGCTCCGGGACGAGGGGCACGAGGTGGTTTGCTACGACAAGAACCCCGACCTGGGCGGCATCTGGCTGCGCGAGGGCGACGACGGTCACAAGATGAAGGCGTTCGACAACCTGAGGCTGACCATCTCGATGAAGCTGATGGCCTACTCCGACCACCCGTTCAAGGGCGGGCGGGTCTTCTACACCCGTCCGCAATACCTGGGCTATCTCAACGAGTACGCCGAGCACTTCGGCTTGCGGGACGCCATCGTCTACGACAGCGAGGTGACCGGGCTGACCCGGACCGAGGCCGGCTGGCTGGTCACGGTGCGTCACGACGGCGTCGAGACGACGAGCAGCTTCGACGCCGTGGCGGTCTGCTCCGGGCCGTTCAAGACCCCCGCCCGGGTTCTTCCCGAGCTGGCCGGCTTCACCGGCGAGGTGGTGCATTCCTCGCAGTACCGCAACAACGAGCCGTTCCGGGACAAGCGGGTGCTGGTGGTCGGGCTGGCCGAATCGGGCGCCGACATCGTGCGCGAGGTCTCCGACGTCTCCAGCGCCTGCACGCTGGCGATCCGCTCGTACTCCTTCCTGCTGGCCCGGGTGTCGGCCGGGTTCCGGTCCACCGATCACGGCACGGTGCGTGCACACCATCACGAGATGTACCGGCGGGCCACCAAGGTGCCGTTGCGGATCGACCCGTTCTGGGCGACGAACTCGCTGGTCAAGGCCGTCTTTCTGGCCGCGACCGTGGTCTATGGCGTCCTGCTCACCGCGATCGGACGGCTGCGCCGCAAGCCACAGCAGCGGCCGGGTGCCAACCCGTTCGGAGAGCCGGTCGAGCCGCCCAAGCTCGATCTCGGCACGCTCGACAATCCGGCGAACCGGGAGATGATCGCCGAATGGAACCGGCGGTCCCATCCCGACGGCAGCTGGAGCCAGAAGGCGATCTTCTGCAAGAACGTCACCTTCATCCCCAATATCGTCGAGGGCCGGATCACGCTGAACGATGCCGGCCTGGCATCGGCGCAGGGCAACCGCGTCCAGTTCAAGGACGGCAGCTCGGACGAGTTCGACATCGTGCTGCTGTGCACCGGCTTCACCACCGAGGAACTCGCGATCGGTGACCTGAAGGTGCCCGAGGGCGACGTCCGCAATCTGTACAAGCACTTTCTGCCCGCCGAGCATCGCGGCACCGCCGCCTTCATCGGCTTCGTCCGGCCGTTCTCCGGGGGCATTCCGATCTGCGCCGAGATGCAGGCCCGCTACTTCGCGCAGCTGTGCAGCGGAAAGCTCCGCCTGCCTGCCGACGTCGACCAGCGGATCGCGCAGGAGAAGGAGTGGGAGGAGCACTGGACGTCGCTGAGCCCGCGCCGGACCGAATCGGTGCCGTCCCAGATCCTCTATCTCGACTCGCTGGCTCGGGAAATCGGTTGCCTGGTTCCCGAATGGCGGTTGATCCTGAATCCGCGGCTGCTCGTCCAGCTCTGGTTCGGCAGCTTCAACCCGTCCTGCTACCGGATTGTCGGCCCGCACAACCTGGGCGCGGCCGCGCTGGCCGACCTCTATTCGGAGACCGTCGAGGATCGCGGGCGGATGGTGCTGCGGCACTCGCTGTTGCAGCTGATGCCGGCCGCCGTGCACCCCCGCGACCTCGAGTGAGGACCATGCCGCTGCTCGGGCGGAGGCCGCGATGACAAGCCATCAGATCCAGATGCTCTTCGTCGGCCTGGCCGCGATCCTGGTCGTCGCGCACGTGCTGGGAAGGCTTGCGCGCTCCATCGGCCAGCCGGCGGTGATCGGCGAGCTCATCGGTGGGATCCTGCTGGGGCCGACGGTGCTGGGCCCGGCGCTCGGCGACCAGCTGTTCCCGGTCGGCCTGCGCGGGACGCTCAGTGCGCTGGCCGACGTCGGGGTCGGCCTGTTCATGCTGGGGCTGGGCTACGAGCTGGAACGCCAGTCCGGCGGTGATCGCCGGGGCGCGGTGGTGAGTGTCGCGGCGGGCTCGATGCTGGTGCCCGCCGTCGCGGCGGTGCCGCTGGGCATCTGGCTGGCCGGCCGGCACGGGGCTGCGCACACCGCCGGATTCGTGCTGTTCATCGTGGCGGCGGTGGCTGTGACGGCCTTCCCGGTCTTGGCGCGGATCATCGCCGATGCGGACCTGACCCGGACCCAGGTCGGGGTGATCGCGCTGGCGGCCGCGGCGATCGACGACGTGGTGGCCTGGTTGCTGCTGGCCGTCGCGCTCGCGGTCAGCACCGCCTCCGCGGGGGCCGCCTGGCCGATGGCTCTGCTCCCGGTCTACGCGATGGTGATGGGATGGGTGGTCCGCCCGCTGATGCGGCGGCTGCTGGGCGCCACCGGCGTGGGCACGCTGGGGCTGGCGCTGGTGCTGGGACTCGCGCTGCTGTCCGGTGCCGCCACGGAGTGGATGGGGCTGCACTTCATCTTCGGGACCTTCGTCGCGGGACTGTGCCTGCCCCGCGGCCGCCGGACCGCCTCCGACGGTCGGGAGATCGACATCCGGGAGAGCCTGCTCGCCCGAATCACGCCGTTGGCGACGACGCTGCTTCTGCCGGCGTACTTCGTGGTCGCGGGACTGTCGGTCGATGTCCGTGGCCTGCAGATCTCCAACCTCGTCGAGCTGATCATGATCGTCCTGGTGGCCGTCGGCGGCAAGCTCATCGGTACCTTCGCCGGCGCCCGACTGGTGGGAATCGACAGCCACCGGGCGTCCATGCTGGCCAGTCTGATGAACACCCGCGGGCTGACCGAGCTCGTCGTGCTGACCGCGGGCCTTCAGGCCGGAATCCTGGACCAGGACCTCTACACCCTCCTGGTTCTCACCGCGCTGGGGACAACCGCCATGACCGGGCCGCTGCTCTGGGTGATCGGGCGTTGGCACCCGCGGGCAGCAGCTCTGGCACCGTCCGGGGACGGGTTCTGGAGTCGAAGGTCTGTCCCCGATCGCGCGAAACTCGAATGAGAAGAACCGTCCCCGACCGTTGAGAACCGTCCCCGGTCAGCGGAAGTCGCGGGAGGTGACCCGGACCCGGAGCCGCAGCGGCTCGAAGTGGTCGGCCAGCAGGTTGGTGACGCCCTCGGGGGAACGTTCCAGCATGCCGCGGACGATCAGGGCGGGGGAGTCCCGGGCCACCCGGCGGTGCCGCGTCCAGACCCCCAGCGAGCAGACCACGTTGATCAGGCCGTGCTCGTCCTCCAGGTTCATGAAGGTGATCCCGGACGCCGTGGAGGGCCGCTGCCGATGGGTGACCACCCCGGCGACCTCGACCCGGCGTCCGGTCTCGGCGGTGCGCAGCGCGGACGACGGCAGCACCCCGCGGGCATCGAGACCGGCGCGCAGGTGGGTCAGCGGGTGGTCGTCGGTGGAGATTCCGGTGGCCCACAGGTCGTCGGCCAGGGTCTCGAACGCGGACGGCTCCGGGAACAGCGGCGGCTGCATCTCGGGCAGCGTCCCGGGCAGGAAGCCCGGCCGATCCAGCGCGGCGGCACCGGCCCGCCACAGCGCCTCCCGGCGGGTCAGCCCCAGGCATTCCAGCGCGCCGGACGCCGCCAGCGCCTCCAGCTGCTGCGCGGTCAGCGACGTCCGCCGCACCAGATCCTCCATCGAGGTGAACATCCCCCCGGATTCCCGCGCCGTCACCACCGTCTGCGCGGCCTCGGCGCCGACCCCTCGGACGCCGGCCAAACCCAACCGGACGGCGAACCGGCCGTCCCGCCGGTGCGCGGCCGATTCGTCGGGGGCGGCGGCGTCGAAATCGCCGACCGGCGGCTGCTGGCGATCCAGGCAGGACGCCGTCCCGGTGGGCTCGGTCTGCGCTCCGACCGGCTCCAGCCCGGCCTCCACCCCGGACCGGGCCAGGCAGGGCCGCAGCGCGCTCACCCCGTGCCGGACGGCGTCCGCGGTGAGCGTGGCGGCGGAGTAGAAACCCATCGGCTGGGACCGCAGCAACCCGGCCAGGAACGCCGCCGGATAATGCAGCTTCAGCCACGAACTGGCATAGACCAGCAGGGCGAACGACAGTGAATGCGATTCGGCGAAACCGAAATTGGCGAACGCGTGGATCTGTTGATAGATGGCCTCCGCTGCTTTTCCGGTCAGCCCGTTGCGGGCCATGCCGGCGACAAGCTTCTGCTTCAGCGATTCGATGCGTTCCTCGCCGCGTTTGGAGCCCATCGCCCGGCGCAGCAGATCGGCGTCCTCGGCGTCGCAGTCGCCGATCGCCATCGCCATCTGCATCAACTGCTCCTGGAAGACCGGCACGCCCAGGGTGCGTCGCAGTGCCGGCTCCAGTTTCGGGTGGGCGTAGCTGACCGGCTCCCGGCCCAGCTTGCGGCGGACGAACGGATGCACCGCGCCGCCCTGGATCGGGCCCGGGCGGATCAGCGCGATCTGGATCACCAGGTCGTAGAACCGGCGCGGCTGCAGTCGCGGCAGCAACCCCATCTGGGCCCGGGACTCCACCTGGAACACCCCGATCGAGTCGGCCCGGCAGAGCATGTCGTAGACCGCCGGCTCCTCCTTCGGAATGGTCGCCAGCTCCCATTTTTCACCGGTGGAGCCGTGAATCAGGTCGAAGGTGTGCTGCAGCGCGGCGAGCATGCCGAGCCCGAGCAGATCGAATTTCACCAATCCCATCCAGGCGGTGTCGTCCTTGTCCCACTGGATCACCGTGCGGTTCTCCATCCGGGCCGGCTCGATCGGCACCACCTCGCTGACCGGGCGGTCGGTGAGCACCATGCCGCCGGAATGGATGCCGAGGTGCCGCGGGGTCTTCAGCAGCTGATCGGCCAGCTCGATCACCTGCGGCGGGATGTCGTGATCCTCGGCCTCGGCGAGCGGGCCCCAGCGTTCGATCTGCTTCGAGAAGGCGTCCTGCTGGCCGGGACCGAAGCCCAGGGCGCTGGCGATGTCGCGCACCGCGTTCTTCGGACGGTACTGGATGACGTTGCAGACCTGGGCGGCCCGGTCGCGTCCATATTTTCCGTAGACGTACTGGATGATCTCCTCGCGCCGATCGGAATCGAAATCGACGTCGATGTCCGGCTCTTCATTGCGTAACGCCGACAGGAACCGTTCGAACGGCAACTGATAGGCGATGCTGTCCACCGCGGTGATGCCGAGCAGATAGCACACCGCGCTGTTCGCCGCCGACCCGCGGCCCTGGCAGAGAATGCCCCGGCGGCGCGCCTCGGCGACAATGTCGTACACGATCAGGAAATAGCCCGGGAAATCCTTGGCCTCGATCACCGCCAGCTCGCGTTCGATCCGCTGTGCGTCGGCCGGGCCCAGGTCGGGGTACTTCTGCGGCACCGCTGCCCAGACCAGCTGACGCAGCCAGCTCATCGGGGTGTGGCCGTCCGGCACCTGCTGGGACGGCAGCGCCGGCTTGGCCCTGCGCAGCGGAAAGGCCAACTGGTCGGCCAGGGTGACGCTGTACTCCACCGCGCCGGGATAGCGCCGGAACCGGCGCCGCATCTCGGCACCGGACCGGACGAACGCGGTGCCGGCGGCCGGCAGGTAGCCGTCCAGCTGGTCGAGGCTGCGGTTGGCCCGGACGGCGGCCATCGCCTGGGCCAGCAGCTGGTCCTGCGGCCGGGCGTAGTGGACGTTGCCGGTGGCGACCACCGGCAGCCCGCGCTGCGCGGCCAGCGCGGCCAGGGCGTCGTTGTGGGTGGAATCCAGCGGCATCCCGTGATCGGTGAGCTCGACGGTCACCGCGTCCCGGCCGAACAACGCGACCAGTCCGTCCAGCGCATGCCCTGCCGCCACGGGACCGCCCTCGACCAGCGCCCGCCGGACGGCGCCCTTGCGGCAGCCGGTGAGGATCGCCCAATGCCCGCCGGCCCCGCTACCGGCTGGAGCGGCTCGCCGAGCGGGCCGGCGGGCATTGGGCGATCCTCACCGGCTGCCGCAAGGGCGCCGTCCGGCGGG